>JACQUC010000258.1 GCA_016210495.1 Chloroflexota bacterium | reverse complement strand
CTGCCGCCTGGCCATCGACCGCACCGTCTTCTCCAGCGACGCTCGGTCAGGATTCAACACGTAGCCCTTCTTAAGGGCGTATTTCTCCACCATTTGCCACGTCTTGGCAATGGCTTCTTGTATGTTGGGCTTCGCGCCTTTCTGATCTATCACGTGCAGACTACTTTGCTACCCTTCTCCCTGACTTGCTGGGTGATGGTGATCGGCTCCTCCGATTCCATCACCATCTCCATAAGGCTCAGGTGTGCTTCGTAGGCTTCTTGAGGAATCCGGCCCTTGATCGCCGGCTCCAGTACGTGATACACGGGGAGTCCTAACTGGACTCCGGCCAGTGGTCCTGCCCACGTCGGATCACCCACCGTCACGGTTTCCGCGGCCATCCGGGCGCCGCCGGCGTCCAGATGTCCCAGGATGACCACGAGCTGGTCCTCACCGTGCTCTTCGGCGAGGTCCTTGATCCGTTGCTGCGTTTGCAGGTCCACCGATCCCGCCGCCGTTCAAACGAAGCACTCCGTTTGCGCGTAGACAACCTGGCCGCCAGCGGCGAGCGTACACGCCGCGATGGCCGGGCCCTGGATGCCATCTCTGTCACCCAGGGCGATCACCTTCTTGTCGTCAAACAATCTCGACCTCCTTCAACTCTTATTGCCATTGGGGTTCGTTTCCAAGATGAACGACGCCCCGTCTGAAAGATTCGTCATTCTTCCGAGGAAAAGGCTGCCCTTGCCCAGGAACATGGCACGGGTCATTCTGCCCGCCATAATGGCATCGCGCGCGAAGGGGAGATATGGCACTGCCGATGGGACGTGCCCCTGCGTGGGCGCATAGCCTGGCATACCGTGCTTGCGCACGAAGCTTTCCAGCTCGCTCGGCACTATCTCCTTCCGACCGGCTGCAAGTGCGCCAATAGTGCGGTAGTTCGTGCGCGGCACGTCTCCCCTGTCCGAGGGCAGCGTGATCTCGGGATTGTGTAGCTCGGTGGAGTACTTGTCCACGTCCACGATGCGCAGCCCCAGCTTATCCAGGGGCTTGATCACGAGCGCCTGCATAATCGCCTGCTGCGCAGAGCCCGTGGCGACGTCGTGCCGTCCTATGCCGTCCAGCCGAATGATCGGGCTCTTGCCGTCGTCGCGTCCCACCAGGATGGCGAAGCACCCCAAAACGTCCTCGAGGACCGGCATGTTCTTCTCCACGTGGCTCTGGAACTTCATCCCCAGCTTGGGCAGCGACCCTCCTCCCACGACGACGACATTCTCGAAGATGCCTGCCGCCACGAGGCTCGTCGCCATTATCATCGAGTGGATGGGGCCGCAGCAGAAGGCCTTGACGTCGGCCCCGGTGGCGCGCGTGCAGCCGCAGTCCTCGCCGATCGCCTTGGCCAGGGCGCCGCCACCGCGATTGTACCTATCGCCAACCGCCTCTTCCGAGCAGCTCATGATGTAGTCGATTGAGTCCGGCTCCAAACTGTGGATGCGCAGCAGATCTCGCAGCGCGATCACGGCAGAGGCCTTGACCGTAAGGTTCTCCATCAGCACCATTGCCGTCAGCGCCTCGTCCTGCTCGTGCCCGCGCTGCAGGCACCCTATGAGCCGCTCCCCGCTGTATAGAGGAAGAGCTACCCTGCTCTCGACTTTCTGCTGGATCTGTGACATAGGGAGACCTGCGCCTATCTTCTTTCGGCTCTCCTCCGGACACACTTCGGGGTCGAGATCTTTCTGTATCTCGGCGCTGAATCCTTCCTCCAGCCAGACCAGATCGAACTGGTCGGTGGCCTTCATCACCGCGTAAAACTGCTCCTGGGATGCAATCCTTCCGAAGGGGCCGATGGGCGAGAGCGTCCTCAAAAGATTTTCGTACCACGGCGTGGGGACCTCGTGGAGCTGGTCCGGATCGATGTTGCCGATGAATGCCTGATTGGGACCGTAGGCCACGGCATCTTGATACGAACGCAGGTGCGCGGCGAGTGCGTCGAGGCCAGGGCCGGAGCCGATCTCACGGGTGGGCTTCGAGCCGTAACGCACGAGGTCTGGCACGTGTACGAGAGAACAGCTTGCTCCCAGGACTACAGGGTTTTGCACAACGAACGCCTCCTCGAAAAATTATGAAGTTTGCTAATATGCCTGCTAGTAAATCCGGCCTGCAAGCGGGGTTGGCGCGAGACGAGCCCCGGGGAGTACCCGTGTTCCATCGGAGCGCGAACACAGCAGGATAATCCATCATTACCACACGAGCCGGGCCTTTGTCAAGTACACTTGACGCATGATTTTCAATGTGCTAGATTTACGGGGCACTGAGGGCTGGTCAGGTCGCCAATAGCAGACAAGCTGTCGATAGGAGGTGGCACCGTGTTCAATGGATCTTTTGTGGCGTTGATAACGCCCTTCAGGGACGGCCGGGTCGACGAAAAGGCGCTCCGCGAGCTGGTCGAGTTCCAGATCGCGGGCGGGACAAACGGGCTCGTCCCGTGCGGCACCACGGGCGAATCGGCCACGATGACCGAGGCCGAAGATGAGCTGGTGATCAAGACCGTCGTCGAGACCGCCAGGGGTCGCGTGCCCGTCGTCGCCGGCACGGGCTCCAACGACACCCGCAAAGCCATCGAGTACACGAGGATGGCCCAGCGGGTTGGCGCGGACGGCGCCTTGCTGGTCACCCCTTACTACAACAAGCCGACGCAGGAAGGCCTTTTCCTCCATTTCCAGGCCGTCGCCAGAGCCACGGGTCTGCCACTCATCCTGTACAATGTCCCAGGACGCACCAGCGTCAACCTCCTGCCCGACACTGTGGCGCGATTGGCGCAGATCGAAAACGTCGTCGGCATCAAGGAGGCGTGCGGCAATGTGGAGCAGATAAGCACGGTCGTCAAGCTTTGCGGGCCCGACTTCGCGGTGCTGTCCGGCGACGACGCGCTCACCTTACCGATCCTCGCGGTTGGCGGCGTCGGCGTCATCTCCGTGGCGGCCAACGTGGCGCCCAAGCCCGTGGCCGATCTTTGCGCCGCCTTCCTGAGCGGCGACGTGAAACGCGCCCAGGAGCTCCACTACCAGCTCTTCGACCTTTTCCGGGCCATGTTCTATGAGACCAATCCCATCCCCGTCAAAACGGCAGCGGGCTTGATGGGGCTGTGCTCGGGCGAGATGCGCCTGCCACTCTGCCCTATGGCCGAGGGCAACCAGCGCAAGCTCAAAGAGGTGCTGTCGGTCTTCGGCCTGCTGGGGAGATGATGCGATGGTTAAGGTTGTCATCATCGGAGCCGCCGGGCAAATGGGACGCCAGGTTGCCTACGCGGCGCTCCAAGACACGGGGATTCAGGTGGTGGGCGCGGTCGTGGAGCCCAACGCCCCCGAGATCGGGGTGGACGTGGGTACCCTGGCTGGCCTCGGCGCCATCGGTGTGGCCGCCACCGACGACCTAGCCTCCGCCATCGATGCCGCGGATGCGGTCGTCGAGTTCACCGCGCCCAGGGCGTCGCTGGGGCACCTCGGGCTGGCCGCAAAGCGTGGCAAGGCCGCCGTCGTCGGCACCACGGGCTTCAGTGCAACCGAGCTGGACGCCATCGGCGAGCTGGCCGGAAACGTGCCGGTGGTGCTGTCCCCGAACATGAGCGTGGGCGTGAACGTTCTGCTAAAGATCTTGCCGCTTGTCACCCGGGCGCTGGGCACCGGCTACGACGTCGAGATCGTCGAGGCTCACCACCGGCGCAAGAAGGACGCTCCTTCAGGCACGGCCTTGAAGCTGGCCGAGCTCATCGCCGCCGCCAGGGACCAAGAGCTGCGCGACATCGCCCGCTTCGGTCGCGAGGGCCTGGCGCCCAGGAAGGAGGGCGAGCTTGGCCTGCACGCCGTTCGTGGCGGGGGCATCGTCGGCGAGCACCACGTTATTTTTGTGAACGAGGGCGAGCAGGTCGAGATCGTCCACCGTGCACTCAGTCGGCAGACCTTCGCGCTGGGCGCCGTGCGGGCGGCCAAGTTTGTCGCCAAACAGAAGCCCGGCCTTTACTCGATGCAAGACGTGCTGGCCGCCGACCTGGACGCTTGAGGAGGGACATTTGGATTTCTTTGGCTACCAAAACGGGGATCTGTGCTGCGAGGGCGTGAGGCTGGGCGACATCGCTCGCCAGTTCGGCACCCCCACCTACGTGTACAGCCAGGCCCAGATCGAGCGCAACTATCAGGAGATCGATCTGGCGTTCGGCGGGATCCCCCACATCATCTGCTATTCGCTGAAGGCCAACTCCAACGTGGCGATCGGCCATCTTCTGGCCACCCTGGGGGCCGGCGCCGACATCGTCTCCGGGGGCGAGCTATTCAAGGTGCTCAAGATGGGCATCAATCCCCAGAAGGTAGTCTACGCCAGCGTCGGCAAGACGGCGGCCGAGATCGAGTACGCCCTGAAAGCGCGCATCCTGATGTTCAACGTGGAGTCGCAGGACGAGCTCGGGGCCATCGACCGCATCGCCGGGCGCGTCGGTCTGAGCGCGCCCATCGCCCTGAGGGTCAACCCGGACATCGATGCCAAGACGCACCCATACATCACCACAGGAATGAAGAAGTACAAGTTTGGGATCGCCGTCGAGGATGCCGTGCGCATGTACCAGTACGCGCAGATGCTGCCGAACGTGGAGGTCAAAGGCATCCAGATGCACATCGGCTCGCAGTTGGTATCCGTGGAGCCTATCGGTGAGGCCGTGAGCAAGATGCTCGATCTGGTCGGGCAGCTCAGGCAGGCCGGCGTGGACGTGGCCTTCATAGACATCGGGGGTGGGCTGGGCATAACTTACCGCGATGAGACACCCGACGGCCCGGACGCTTTGGCATCGCGCATACTGCCCATGCTCCGGGAAGCCGGCTGCACGTTGGTTCTCGAGCCCGGGCGCTTCATCGTGGGAAATGCAGGGGCGCTGCTGACCGAGGTGCTCTATACTAAGCGCAACTCGCTCAAGAAGTTCGTCATCGTCGACGCTGCGATGAATGATCTGATCCGTCCCTCGTTGTACGACGCGTACCATCCGATTTTTTCAGTGACCCGTAAAGACGACACAGAAACCGTGGATGTCGTCGGCCCCATCTGCGAGTCGGGCGACTTCTTCGCCCACGAGCGCGAGCTGCCCAGGTTCGAGCAGGGCGATCTGGCGCTCATCGGGTGCGCGGGAGCCTACGGGTTCTCGATGTCCTCCAACTACAACGCGCGTCTCCGACCGGCCGAGGTGCTGGTCTCGGGGCAGGATTGTCGCCTCATTCGCCGTCGCGAGAGCTACGAGGACCTCATCAGGGGGGAGGAGCTCTAGTGGCACGCGTGCGCTTCACCAAGGTGCATGGGCTAGGCAACGACTTTATCCTCGTCGACGCGCGCGACGGCGCGCCCTTGCCGTGGGGCGACCTGGCGCAGAGGGTCTGCGACCGCCATTACGGCGTCGGTGCCGATGGGCTCATCCTTCTTCTGGCGTCGGGGGAAGCGGATTTCCGCATGCGCATCCTCAACAACGACGGCAGCGAGGCGCAGATGTGCGGCAACGGGATTCGCTGCCTGGCCAGGTACGTGTTCGACCGTGGGCTAACGACAAAGACCTCACTAGCCATCGAAACGCTGGCCGGCGTCAAAGAAATCGCTTTGAACCTGGAGGCCGATCGCGTGGTTTCGGCCAGGGTCAACATGGGCCCGCCCATCTTCGATCCGGCGAGGATTCCGGCCCGGGTCGATGGTTGGATGATCAAGGATCACGAGATAGCCGTGGGCGGGCGAACATACGCTATCTCCTGCGTCTCGATGGGCAATCCGCACGCGGTGATTTTCCTCGACAAAGACGAGCTCGACGCGCTGGAGCTGGCCGAGGTAGGCCCGCTGGTCGAGCACCATCCGATCTTCCCGGAGCGCACCAACGTGGAGTTCTGCGCGCTGGTGAGTCGCAACCGCCTGCGCATGCGGGTTTGGGAGCGAGGGGCCGGCAACACGCTGGCCTGCGGCACAGGAGCCTGCGCTGCCGCGGTCCAGGCGATCATCCACAACTACGTGGATCCGCAGGTCGAGCTGATTCTGGACGGCGGCCCTCTGCACGTCGAGTGGCAGGGACAGGAGTCTCCAGTTTATATGACGGGCGGAGCAGAGTACGTTTGCGACGGAGAGTACTACTATGAACCAACCAGCTAGCCCAGGCATAAGAGTCGAGGTCGCCCAGCGTCTCGCCCAATTGCCTCCATACCTGTTCGTGGAGATCGATCGCAAAAAGCGCGAGGCGGTGGCCAGGGGCGTCGACATCATCAACCTGGGCATCGGCGATCCCGATCGCCCGACTCCGCCGAACGTCGTGGCGGCGCTGGAAAAAGCGGCCGCGGTGGCGGTCAATCATCGCTACCCGGAATCCGAGGGCCTCTTGAGCTTCCGCGAGGCGGCGGCGCAATGGTACCAGCAGAGATTCGGCGTCACGCTGGATCCACAGCGGGAAGTGATCACGCTCATCGGGGCCAAGGAGGGTGTGGGGCACCTGCCCTTGGCACTCGTGAATCCGGGCGAGGTGGTGCTGATACCCGATCCGGCGTATCCCGTGTACCAGGCCGGCACGATATTTGCGGGCGGCCAGCCGTACTATATGCCTCTGCTGCGGCGGAACGGCTTCATGCCCGACCTCGCCGCGATACCGGGGGAAGTCGCCAGAAAAGCCAAGCTGATGTACGTCAACTATCCCAACAACCCTACCGGTGCCGTCGCTAGCTACGAGTTCTACGAGCAGGTCGTGGCCTTTGCCAGAGAGAACAACATCGTCTTGGCCCAGGACAACACCTATTCGGAGATTTGCTACGACGGTTACCTGCCGCTGAGCGTGCTGCAGGTGCCGGGCGCCAAAGAGGTGGCCGTGGAGTTCCACTCGCTGTCGAAGACGTACAATATGACGGGTTGGAGGATCGGCTTCGTGGTGGGACATCCCCAGGTGGTGGAGGCTCTCAGAAGCACCAAGGCCAACCTGGACTCGGGCGCCTTCCAGGCCGTGCAAGAGGCGGGTATCGAGGCCCTGCTGAACTCTCAGGCCGCCGTGGAGGAGAGCCGCCGCGTGTACCAGCAGCGCCGGGACGTCCTGATCGAGGGCCTGCGCGCGGCGGGCATAGACGTGGAGCCACCGAAGGCAAGCTTCTACGTCTGGCTGCAGGTTCCCAAAGGCTACGATTCTGCCCTCTTCGTGTCCCTGCTGATCGAAAAGGCCGGCGTTGTGTGCACCCCCGGCAACGGGTTTGGCAAGCACGGCGAGGGCTACGTGCGCATGGCTCTCACCGCGGAGGTCGACCGGTTGCAAGAGGCGGCGCAGCGGATAGGGCAGGTGCTGGCGTGATGAGGTGGTGCCGGCGGGCTTGGCGAGAGACAGTCGCTCAGGCGACAGGAAACGCGCACCCTGAAGGGTGCGGCTACAAGTGGCGACACGAGTGTCGCCACTTGTAGCCGCAGGCTTTAGCCTGCGCGGCTGCCTGCCCTACCACTGGGCTAAATAGCCCGAGATCTCCCGCCAGTCCCTTACGCGACGGCAGTTGAATGGCAGGCCATCACCCTGGTTCCAGGGGTGGTCGAAGAGCAGGACGCTCAGGCCGGCGGAGGCCAGACCCAGGGCCGTGCCGATGTCGTCTTCGATGAACACGTTCAGTCCCATCGTGCCGGCGACCTTCTTGCCGTGCCCCGTGAAGACGACATCACGATGCTCCAGGCCGTGACTACGCAGCCAGGTCTCCGTGGCCTGGCGCACTTCCTCCGGCCGAGACGTTACAAAGATCACGTCGTGTTGCTTCAGCGCGCTTAATGCCTCCAGCGCTCCGTCCATAGCCGGAGCCGTGAGGTAAGTGGTTTCCGAGCGAACGATTTCGAGTAGCTGCTCGATCTGTCGCTCGTCCAAGCTCAGCGCCGTCTCGAGATCGTAGCAATAGATCTCGTCCACGCGTATCTCGCGGCCACAGATGGTGCTCAGTTGCCGCAGCAGCACGGGGCCCATATCCACGACCACGCCGTCCAGATCAACGCCTATTTTCATTTTCCTTCATCTTCTCTCCAGCGCCGCAAGCACTTTCTCCGGCGTGATGGGCAAGCTGTGAATCCGTACCCCAATGGCGTCCGCCACGGCGTTCGCTATCGCCGGTACGATGGCTACGTTCAGGGCCTCTGCGGCCTCCTTGGCCCCAAACGGGCCGTTGGGGTCCATCGATTCCACGATAATGGACTCCACCTCGGGCGTATCCAGGGCGATGGGGAACTTGTAGTCCAGAAACGAGGCGTTCAGCGGTTGGCCGCCGTCCCAGGTCAACTGCTCCCAGAGCGCCTGGCCGGCGCCCATGCCCAGGCCGCCTTCCATCTGTCCCTCAACGGCCATCGGGTTGATGGCGAAGCCGCAATCGTGCGCCGCCGTCAATCTAAGCAGCTTGACCAGGCCGGTACGAGGGTCGACCTCGACCTCGGCGACCACCGCCGCGTAGGAAAACGTGCCTGTCGTCTGCCCCATGATCTTGCCCTTGACCCAGTCGACGTCGTCCACCTGGGGCTGCCAGAAGCCCCGTCCGAGGATTGGCCGTCCCTTGCTCAAGCTGCTCCAGGTTGCCTGCGCCACCGAGATAGAGCGCTCCGGGCTGCCCTGCACGTAGATGCGCCGGTCTCGCGCCACCAGGTCCGCCACGTTTGCCTCCAGCGACTCGGCCGCCGCCTCCAGCAACTGTCGCCGAGCGTCGTCGGCCGCGGCTTTCACGGCGTTGGCCGAGACGAAGGTGGCGGACATAGTATAGGTGCCAGGGTCCTGCGGCGTGATCTCCGTATCCGCCGCCACGATCTTGATGTCCTCGACCCTGAGGCCCAGCTCCTCGGCGGCAACCTGCGCCATCATGCTCCAGTTGCCCTGGCCGTTGTCCTGGGCACCAGTGATAACTGTTGCGCCTCCATCCTCGTTGAACTTCAAGAAGGCGGTGGAGGCTGTGCGCACGCCCAACGAGAAGCCGCAGATCATGGATGAAATACCAATACCGATGCCTCGGTACGGCTCCGGCGTGCCGCGCTTCGCCTTCCACCGGGAAGCCTCCGCCACCTTCGACATGGCCTCGTCGAGGCCGCAACTGAAGACCTTGCACTCGTTCAAAGTCACGTCGCCCGTGCGCACGACGTTCTTGCGGCGGATCTCGATCGGGTCGAGGTTGAGCTGTTGCGCGATTATGTCGAGTTGACTGCCGTCGGCGAACCGCAGTTGCTGGTTACCGTGGCCGCGCATCGCCCCGCGCACCGGCTTGTTGGTGTAAACCCGCACGGCCTCGTAGCGGATGTTGGGCAAACGAAATAGGCCGAGGAACTCCGGCAAGGGATTTCCCACGGCGATTCCCGCCGTGCTGGCATAGGCTCCCCCATCGGCCATGATCCTGAAGTGCTTGGCCAGGAGCGTGCCATCACGCTTCACGCCGGTTTTCAGCGTGATGATCCAGGGGTGCTTCTGCCGCGTGCAGTCGAAGGTCTCCTCGCGGGTATACACAATCCTTACCGGGCGACCAGCTTTCATCGACAGGAGACCGGCGCAGAAGTCCAGGGAAAGCATCTCCGACCTGCCGCCAAAGGCGCCGCCGATGTAGGAGCTCAGAACGCGCACGTTGTTCAAGGGCAACTTCAGCAGGTTCGACAGCGCGCGTCGCTTGGTGAAAGGCGACTGGTTGGGGGTCCAGATGTCCAGCTTGCCCGAGCTATCGTAGCTAGCCAGAGCGACGTATGGCTCCAGCATACAGTGTCCGATCGCCTCGGTTTCGAAGCGGTCCTCACGGACGTAATCGGAGCCCGCAAAGCCGGCCTCCACATCGCCGATGCGCACCTCGAAGCACACCGTAATGTTACGCTCGACGTGGTCGTGGATCCGAGGTGCGCCCTCTTTCACTGCCTCTTCCGGGTCGAAGACCGCCGGCAGAACGTCGTACTCGACCTGGATAAGGCTCATAGCCTCCTCGGCCGTATCCTCGTCGACGGCCGCTACTGCCGCTACCTCGTCGCCAACGTAGCGGACCTTGTCCATTGCCAGCGGGCATTCGTCTCTGGCCTCCGGGTAAAGGCCGTACTTGAGACCATACGTATCGCCGCCCGTGATGATCGCCCGGACTCCTGGCAGGCGTGTGGCTCGTCCAGTGTCGATGCTCAGGATCCTGGCGTGCGGGTGCGGGCTGCGCAAGATCTTTCCGTGTAGCATCCTCGCCAGCACGATGTCTTCGGTAAAATCCGCGTCCCCGGTGACCTTGGCCGTACCGTCTATGCCCGCAATCCGCTTGCCAACCACGGCGTGTTCGCGCATCTTCTCCAATTCTCCCTTCGCGCCCGCTCCGACACGTTGCACGGTTGCCTCCGCACCTGAGCCTGCGTTTATCGGTTCCCTGCACCTGAACAAGTACCATGCTTAGAAAGATACGTCAAGTACCTGCCCATTTGGTGCTATAATGGATTGCAGGCGCTGTTGTCAAACGCCTGGTCACCATCTTAAGCATCACCCGCAAGGAGGGCAACTAAGTGGCACGGATCGACGGACGGGCAAACGATGAGCTGAGACCGGTTCGCATCATTCCGGGCGCGCTACTGTATCCCGAGGGGTCGGCACTGATCTATCTCGGCAACACGAAGATCGTTTGCGCCGTTACCGCCGAGGAGACGGTGCCGCCTTTTCTGAGGGGCAAGGGACAGGGCTGGCTGACGGCGGAGTACGCGATGCTGCCGCGAGCCACGTCCGTGCGGACGACGCGCGAGGTCGCCCTCGGCAGAGTGGGGGGGCGAACACAGGAGATACAGCGTTTGATCGGGCGCTCGCTGCGCAGCGCCGTCGACCTCACCGCCATCGGGGAGCGCACGCTGCTGGTCGATTGCGACGTGCTACAGGCGGACGGGGGAACAAGAACGGCCGCCATCACGGGGTCGTACGTGGCGGTCGTGCTCGCCCTGCGCAAGCTGGTCGAGCGTGGCGTGCTGAAGGCGATGCCGCCTCTGACTCCTGTTGCCGCCACGAGCGTCGGCGTCGTGGAGGGTGATCTGGTGCTGGACCTTGCCTACGAAGAGGACTCTCGCGCTCAGGTGGATTTCAATATCGTAATGACCCACAAAGCCGATTTCGTCGAGGTGCAGGGCACCGCCGAACACCGGCCATTTTCCAGGACGACGGCCAACCTGTTGCTCGACCTGGCCGAGAAGGGCATACGCGAGTTGCTCGCCCTGCAAAACGCGGCCCTGGGCTATTGACAGGGGTGCCGGTCGACGGTACAATACTGTATGTCGTCGATAAGACGACATACGATTTTGTGATATGTCTTGGGTGATGTAGATTGCCGAAAAGTAGTGCCGTACGCCCACAGGCTATGCTTTTCACCCTGTATGGTGACTATATCCTCAACCGGGGGGGCGAGGTCTGGGTTGGGACTCTAATAAAGCTGCTGAGCCAGTTTGGTCTCTCCGAGCAGGCGATTCGCTCGGCGCTTTCGCGGATGTCTCAAAAAGGCTGGCTGGAGGTCAGGCGCCTTGGCAACCGAAGTTACTGCTCCCTCACCGATAAGGGCAAGAAGCTCCTCTTAGAGGGAGGCCAACTGATCTACCACGGACGGAAGGATCACTGGGATGGCAGGTGGCATCTGCTGACCTACTCGATCCCGGAGGGGAAGCGCGACGTTCGCAATCGCCTGCGCCAGGAGCTGAGCTGGCTGGGCTATGGCATGCTGAACAACGCGACCTGGATGTCGCCGCGCGACGTGGGCGAGGATGTGAACGCACTGCTGGGAAGGCTCGATATCTGCCAATACGTCGAGTGCTTTACCGCGACCCACAGGGGCTATGCCGACGCCAGGAAGCTGGTAAGGCGCTGCTGGGACTTAGATTCCATCGGCCGGCAATACGCCGCGTTTCTCGAGAAGTACCGGCCGCGCTACGAAGAGCATCTGGCCCGCCTTGTCGCCGGCGAGACCATCGCCGATGGCGAGTGCTTTGTCGAGCGGTTCATGCTCATTCACGAATACCGCAAGTTCCCCTTCATCGACCCGGAGCTCCCCGCCGAGCTTTTGCCGGAGGGATGGCCAGGAGGAGAGGCCGTGGGCCTCTTTCGCGAGTACCACAGACGGCTGGCCGACAAGGCCAACTCCTTCTTTGATTCAGCCTTCGAACGAGCGCCGCGGTAGAGCTGTTCAAAACGAAAGTAGGTGGGTTTCCCCACCTACTGAGTCAAAGATCCGGTGTTCTAAGCCTGGCTAACGTGACGCGACAAGCTTCCTGATGCCCCAGCCAATGGCCACGAGCACCATCGCGACCAGGATCAGCAGGCCGGTCGACGGTCCCTCGCCAGTTCTGGGCAGAGCGGCGGCCGGTGGCGTCGGCGCAGCAGCCGGCTTTGGAGCGGCTGTGGGTTGTGCAGCGGGCTTTGGAGCCGCCGTCGGCTGTGCAGCAGGCTTCGGCGCGGCTGTTGGCTGCGCGGCGGGCTTCGGTGCCGCCGTCGGCTGCGCGGCGGGCTTCGGCGCGGCTGTGGGCTGTGCGGCGGGCTTGGCTGCTGCCACCTGGTGGCAGCCCGTACACACAGCGTCGGTGCGTCCCTGATGATTGGCAGGCAGACCCGTGCCACCCGGAGCGCCGGCGCCGGCGCCGCCTACCGTATGACAACTGGTGCAGGCCGAGCGTCCCTCCAGGGTGTGCGGTATCGCCGGCTGGTCGAGGGGTGCCGCGCCGGCAATCATTGGCACGACGACGATCACCGCCAAGGCCAGCGCGATGCAAATCAAGATATTCCTCATGCTCATCACGATCCCCCTTTACTCATACGTTGATTTTGGGTTGTGCAAAACCCAAGCTAGCCACATCTTTGTCGCTAAGACGTCGACGAACTATCGACCCCGAATTCAGGTACTTTGCACCGACAAAGAGCTGGTCGGTCTCTCTGCTGCCATCAACAACTCCTGCTCCTCACCTCCCTTCACCACGCGGCCAGAAATCCGTGGACGCATCAGATAGCACAAAATGATCGAGGCGAAGCAACTCGCGGCCAGAATGGCAGACTGCTGCTAAGCAATACTACCACAACCTCGCTAGGCCGTCAACTGATAAATTTGCCGCAAGGTTGCTTCTACGCGTCCGTTTCAAAATGGCAACAATCGTTGCCGGCTAGCCGGGCGCGTGCTACAATGGCCTTGATAGCACATGCGTGCCAGTGGGGAAATCGGTGCCTAATCCACACAGGTTGCGAAGGGCGTCGTATGGCGTGTTCGGTCTGATTGCCGGAGATTGCTTACTACCGCTGCTCGCTCTGGCCGCGCCGGCGTGCTTCTACATCGCCATCGCCACGACGGAGGTGACACCCTACCCCTCGACAGGTCTGCCGAGCCCCGAGTTGCCGGGCGCGGACGGTCCCGAAGTGGTCGGCTTCGAGACAGAGGAAACCGGCGGCAGGACCGCAGATCAGTCGCCTCCGGCCATTTTGCCGACCGGCACCTCCGCGTCCATCTTCTTCCCGATGCTGGGCGTTGGCACCGGGCCGCTGGTCGGACGGGGACAGATCCCAGTTTATGAGCCCGGGGTATACGCCTTCGAAGACTACGGATTCGAAGATCCGGGCGTCTACAGTTTCCTCAAGGGCGCCGAGCTGGGTTTCAAGTGGCGTGACACCGACCTGATGGGCTGGGGGTATACCGACCCAGCCGTGAAGCCCCCGCCCTACTCCTTTGAGGGATATTTCAGGCGGGTTGCGGGGGATCGCAACGGAAACGGTGGCCAGACCAGGCCCGATGGCAGGAAAATGAAGATATTCACTGGCATCGGTCTGCACGACGGTGAGCACCAGCGTCCCACGTCCAGTGGCCAGTACCTCGGGGATCAATCGCCTAGCTGGGTCTACACCCAGTATGGTGTGACCAAGATAGCTTTCAGCACCGATGACGGCAGGCAATGGCAGTTCCCGTTGTGGACAGACGGCATCGATGCCCAGGGCAACGTGGTGGGGCCGACGCGCTATTTGGACGCGCTTGAGCGGACAGTCAGGGCTTTTGCCCAGGATTACGACGGCGACCCGCGACTTGAGGGCGTGTTCGTGGGCGGGGGCATCTACGGCGAAGGCTATCCCTATCCTTGGGACCGTGACACTCAACTTACCGACCATGGAAAGCCGATGGGACAGGTGATGGTGGAATGGGGCGTAACGCCGAGGGCGTGGGAGACCTACATCAGCCTACTGAACGGACTCTATATGAAGTACTTCAGGCAGACGCCGGTGTTCTACAGCGGGGCCGCACATCCGCGCGGGGGGCCCGAGCACACGCGTCGAGTGGCCGACGACGCTTTTCGCCAGGGTATGCACATGGCGGCCCACTACCTGGCCGCCGAGCCCGATACACCATACTTCGCCCT
This sequence comes from Chloroflexota bacterium, assembly GCA_016210495.1. The sequence goes on along the minus strand of JACQUC010000258.1, from coordinate 57,959 downwards.
CCCGGGCTTCGAGGGCTATTACGAGAGATGGTCGTGGGTCAGAGATTACGTGCAAGACGCCGTCGGCGTACCTGAGAGACGCAGGCTCTGGGCGGAAAGCGGCGAGACGTACACGGACGAGGCGAAGTCATACTGGCAGGTGCTGATGGCGCTGGACAAACGCGCCGACTATCTGGGGGTCTATCGCGAGCAAAGTCGCAACGCCAATCTGGCGCCATCATACCACTTTTTCAACGAGTATGCCGGCAGGACTTCGCGCGACACCCCTGGTGTGTGGGTAGCGTTCCGCAAGGAAAGCGGCGAGTTGTGGCAGCCACAGAGGGACGGTGAATACGCGGTCACCTCCGACACTCCGTCTGGCCGGCTGACCAGGATCATAACCACCTACAGCAATTACGGCGAGTGGCTGACGCAGCTCGATCCGGAGGGAACGACGGTTGGGCTCTGGAACGTGGGAGGCAAGGAGGGGAAGTTCGCGCGCCGCACGGACGTGGCCAGCGGCAAGAGGGCTTTCTATTTGAACGTTGACGACGACTACGCTGGGCCGGCCACGCAAGCGAGGTTCAACACCTCGCGCGGCGGCATCCCTGCTCGCATTTCGGTAACCTACCTGGACGCAGGCCTGGGGCGGTTCGATCTGCTGTACGATGACTACGACAGCAACAACGCCCTCGCGGGTCGCGTGGCAAAACGGGATACAGGCAACTGGGCCACTGCCGTTTTCGACGTGCCGAACGCCTACTTTGGCGGTCGGATGACCGGAGGAGCGGATCTCCGTGTGGAAGCCGTGGACGAGGATGTCGTCCTGCACATGGTAGAGGTTAGAACTGGCTTCTATTGACTTTGTTTTGGGCATGCTGTATCACTTCCCTAGCTAGTTTTTGGTGCGAAATGGGGTATCGGGCCGCGCCCCCAGCCCAGGGCGCGGAGACCGCGCCCCTACGTTGATCTATTTCGCACCACAAACTAGCTAGTTTAGATTGCCTATCGAACTATTGCTCCGGATGGAACGCCTTTGAAAGGAAACCTGCTACCGCTGGCCCTCGTCGCGGTGTTTGCCGTAAGCGTCGGTGTGGGAGGACAGCAAGCCTACCGCCAGCTCACGGAGTTGCGAGCGCACGCAGCCGCGGCCGAAGCGCATTTGCGACAAGCCCAAAGCCAACTTCAAGGCGCACAGCCAGGCAAGAACGCGCCTCGTCTCGAAAGCCTCAGGTCCAGCTTAGCGGGCGCGCGTGACGAATTACGGCTGATCGACCGCCGCATCGATTCCCTTGCGCCATTCTACGCCATTGCAGAAGCGATCCCCTGGGTCGGCAACCAGGCCCGAGCGGCGAGGAAGCTGGCGCGCGCGGCGAGCCATGTCGGCGAGGCTGCTTACGATTCCCTGTCGGTCTTCGAGCTGCTCGTCCCGGCGAATGAGGGGGCCGACGGCGCGAAGGTGCGGCAGGTCGCGATTTCAGCAGCACCCTCGGCCGCCGCCAGGCTGTCCAGCGCACTTACCCTCGTGGAGAGGGCGCAAGAGGAGATCAAGGACCTCTCCGAAGATGGCCTCCATCCTGGGCTCGCCAAACCCCTTACGGAGATCAAGACGCAACTCACCACTTTCCGCGGCCTGCTGCGAAGTGGCAAGGATGCGCTCAAGATCCTGCCCCAGGCGCTGGGCCAAGACGGCGAGCAAACGTACCTTATCCTGGTACAGGACGCGGGCGAGCTGAGACCGACCGGGGGGTTCATCGGCAACTACGGCATCGTCAGGTTTCGCGATGGCGCTATGACCGAGGTCGCCTTCAACGACGCCTATCTCGTGGACTGGCCCTATTACTATTCAGGAAAAGCATTACCAACGGTTGGCATGTTCGCCCGCTATTTTCCGGAAGCGACGTTCTGGGGCTTGCGCGACGCCAATATCTGGCCCGACTTCGACCGCTCCGCCAAACAGGCCGCCTGGTTCGCGGTTGCCGAAGGGGTGGCCGACCGCGTTGACGGGGTCATCGGCATCGACAGCCATGTCGTGCAACCCCTGATGAAGGTCGTCGGCCCGATCACGATTACCGAGTACGGCGAAACGGTCGACCACGCGAACGTGCTCGAGCGAATCCGCTACTACCAGACCAACTTCCCGGGTTGGCAGATCTACGAGCGGGTTGGCGGGAGGCTGGAAGGCAACCGCAAGCTGTTTACATCCCTGGTGCTTAAGGCCATAATGGAGCGGTTGAACGGCCTCGACGGCTTGGGCTTGCTCAATATGGGACTTTCCCTGCAAGAGAGCTTCACGAGCAAGGCCGTGCAGGTCTACTTCGATCGGCCCGAGCTGCAAGCGCTGGTGGAATCGCATGGTTTGGCCGGCGAGATGAAGTCGGCCACGGGTGATTACCTCTGGGTGGTCGACATGAACCTCAGCGCCGCCAAGGACAACCTTTATGTCAAGCCGCGCATCAGCTACACGGCATCCATCAGCGCCACCGGCGAAACCGTCAGCGAGCTGGAGATAGTCTACGACTATTACACTCGCAAGGGCCCTCTGTTTATGGGAACTATTAAGCGTGGGTACTACGCAAACTACCTGAGGGTGTACGTTCCGCCGGGAAGCGAGCTGCTGGCCGAATACGGCACGGACGAGCCCCTCGACACCTTCCACGAAATGGGCAAGACCGTCTTCGGCAATCTGGTGAAGGTGTATCCCGGGAATCTCAGAAACGTGAAGCTTCGCTATCGACAGCCGCTGAAGCTATGGACTGAGCAGGGCAAGACTCGCTACGAGCTCATCGTCCAAAAACAGGCCGGCAACGACGTCGAGTCGTTCGAGGCCACGATCTCGCTTCCACCAGGATCGCTGGTGGTGGACCCCGGCGACTTCAAGGGCACCGGAAACACCCTCACCTATCAAGGCCCGCTGTCCTCCGACCTACGCCTCAGCGCGACCTTCACCGTTCCGTAAGGGCAGGCTGGGGCTTGTGCGTTTCATCTCCAGCGCATGATCGATCACCCGAATATTGACACGGCCCTGACCCTATGGTATTGTAGCGTAGGTGACCATCCACCAGACTGCCTTCGGCATCCACGTGACAAACGTGCTGTTCCCAAAGGTAATGCCAACGGAATAATGCCATGATCGACAACAGGAGGACAATGGTGGTCCAAACGACCAAGGCTCGATATGAAACCAGACCCATCCGATGCTGGGGAAAAGCAAAGGAGTTAAAGGAGTATTATTATAAGCGGTACGCCGAGCAACAGGGAATACGGTGGGCCGGAACCGCGTGGAGCTTCGAAGCTCTGACGGCGGGGCTTGGAGACGACCTGGCGAACCTTACGACCGAACCGTATGCCGCCAGCATTGCCTTCGACTCTGGCTTCGCCCTCCGTTGCATGGAGGCAACTGAGGCGAAGGGCTGGGCGCGAGACCTCTGTTCTTATCTGCGCATCTACTTCGGCGCGATGTACCTCGACGAGTACGTCGGGGGACGCAAGGACCCCAGGCCCGACTTTCTGTTTCAGACTCAGATGAGCTCCACCCACTCCAAGTGGCTGCAGCACGTCGCGGAGTACAAGGGCGTGCCTTTCTTCTGCATCGATGCCGCCGTTGGGCCGGCCACCCAGATGACCGAGAACCGGATCAACTATCTGGTCGCGCAGATGCACGAGGCCATCGAGTGGCTGCAGAAGGTGACCGGCCGGGAGTTCGACGACGAGAAGCTCATTCAGGCCGTGCACAACGAATGCCACATTACCGCCACGTGGGCGAGAATCTGTGCCTTGAACAAGGCCATCCCTGCCCCCCTCGACGAGAAATCGATGTACTCGCTTTACATCTTGGCGGGACTAGACAAGCACGCGCAGTTCGTCGTGGACTTCTACGACGAGCTCCTCGAAGAGGTCGAGGAAAGGGTTGCCGACAGGATCGCCGCCATACCGAACGAGAGATGTCGGCTGATCAGCGACTGCATTCCTCCCTGGAGCTTCCTCAAGCTGTTCCGCTATCTCGAGCGATATGGCGCCGTTTCCGTTGGCTCAATCTACACCTACGGTCTATTGGGCATCTGGGAAGATCAGCCCGACGGAACGCTGGGTGCCGCAAGGACGCCGAAGGAGCTCGGCGTCGAGATGAAGACGAGGGACGAGGCGCTGCGCGTCTACGCCGATTGGGCTCTCAAGAGGCCCGACTGGCAGCACTTCTACGATTTCGAGCACAAGAACGAGCTCATGATCCGCATGGTCAAGGAGTGGTCCGCCAACGGCGTCATCATCCATTACAATCGCGGCTGCGAAAGCTCCGGCCTGGGCATCGCCGAGAACCGACTTGCTCTGATGAAGGCCGGTATCCCGGTGATGACCTACGAGGGCAACATGGCCGATTACCGGGAAGTGGACGAGTCCAGGGTGCTCGCCCGCGTCGACGCCTTTATGGAGAGCCTGGGGTTCGCGAAGGATTTCTAGGGCGCCGTCACGAAGGCTATCCAGAAGAAGGAGATGCCGCTCTCGTTCACCTGCACGTCGCTCCCCACCTGAAAACCATCCGCCTGAAGCGCCTGAATTTCGTTCGTGTCGTTCCCGGAAGCCCGGAAATCCATGGTGGTGTCTGTGCTCGACCCCGTGGAGGCGGACTTGTGCACGGCATCTTTCTGGTCCGCATCTCCATTGGGTCGGATGATAATGTAGCCGGGCTGGAAGCCAAGGCCGGTGATCGACCGATTGTCCGTGCCGTTGCCGACGTACGAGCCAACGCTCATCTTGCCGGCCACGGCCTTCCAAGCGATGTAATAGTACGTAGTGCCGGAGTCGTTCACGCGCGAGCTGTCCCCGACGCTGAAGCCATTGGCGTCGAGCGACGTAATCCGATTCGAGCCGCCGGAGTCGCCGTTGAAGAAGAAAGTGCTGGGCATGGAAGTGGACCGGTGCACGGCCTCGTCGCTCGACGCCGACATCACGACCACGTATGCCGGTGAGAACCCGAGACCGCTGATAGACTGGCTGGTTCCGTTGCCCGTATAGGAGCCTAGCTTAAGGTCGTCGCCGGCCTTGAATGCCATCCAGTAATAGCTCACGCCGTTGCCGTTGGTGGTGGCGTGTGTGCCAATGGTGAAGCCATCGGCGTTGAGCGACTCGATCCTGTTGGTGGTCAGACCCGTACTGCCGACCAGGGGCTTGGTGCTGTCGCCGGACATAGTCGAGGTGCGAGCGACGGCTACCTGCGAGTTGTCGCCCTTGACGATAACCACATCCGGCTGGAAGCCCAGGCCAGTAATCGCTCGGCTATCCGTGCCGTTGCCCACGTAGCTGCCGGACACGAACCTGGATGGCCCCTGCGTCGGCGTCGCCGTGGGGGTCGCGGTCGGCGTCGCCGTGTTCGTGGGCGTGGCCGTTGGCGTCGGCGTCGCCGTGTTGGTCGGTGTGGCCGTGGCGGTTGCGGTCGCCGTCGGCGTGTTCGTCGACGTGGGAGTCGGCGTGGCTGTGGGCGGCGGCGGCGTGTAATTGACCACCAATTGCGGGTCGTAGGTTGTGCCCGAGTACTCCCGCGCCCGGAAGTTCGCCAGGCGATCCGTCGACGAGCTTTCCGTCTGGTCGTGGACGCGCCATCCGTAGTTGGTGTACGTTCCATTGAAGAACGACTGCACGTCGCCCGTGACGGTCCACTCTAGCCACACGCCAGAGGTCGTGCCGGTTGCCGTCGAGCTGGTCGCCGAGCCGGCCTCGCCCGGCTGGTTGTTCCAGGTGATGCTGCCGCCGCCGCTCTCGATCCAACTCGCGGTCACCCTGCGAGCCTCGTAGGTTCGCGAGGCCGACGGAGCGCTGTTCATATAGAGCCGCAGCGTGGCGGAGTTTATCGTCGAGCCGGATGGAATGGACGACAGATCGAACTGGACGAAGGTTCGGCGGTTGCGGTTGCTGCTGCGTGAGCGCACGTACAGATCGCTGGACGTGCCGTAGTTCGAGTTGCCGGAATCCTGCCGGACGTGCGAATCCTTCTGTGCCCCCAGGGTTACGCTGGTCGGCGTCGGCGTTGGCGTAGGCGTGAACGTAGGCGTCGCCGTGGGCGTGTTCGTCGGCGTAGGTGTGGGAGTATTCGTCGGCGTAGGTGTGGGCGTAAATGTCGGCGTCGGCGTGCTCGTCGGCGTTGGCGTATCCGTCGGGGTCGAGGTGGGTGTATTCGTCGGCGTATTAGTCGGCGTGCTCGTGGACGTCGGCGTGTTCGTCGACGTCGGCGTGGGCGTGGTCGTCGGCGTAGGCGCCGGGCCGGCGGTATTCGTCGCCACAGGGGTAGTGTCCGGCTTCCAGGAGTACACGTAGGCCTTGTTGTCGATCCACGCGGCGTTGGCAACGGACCAGCTCCCCTCGGGCGGCTGCGAGTAACCCGGAATCTGCCGCACAAAAGCGTTGACCGTGACATCCTGGGCCGTTGCCGAGATGACGTAGTCGCGGTAGGCCTTGACGTAAACCCAGGTGTCGCCGATGCCGCCCGAGGGGGAGAAGGGCACCGTCGTCTTAGTGCCTCCTGATTGATTATAGAAGACGATAGTGTATACGCCGGGAGTGACGATAATTGGATCGGTGCGCACGTATGCGCCGTTGTCGTTAGCCTCGGTCAGCTCGGGGTCGTTGGGCCAGCCGTCGATCCTGCCCGCCGGGTAGGGCGCGTCAGTGCCGGAGTCCACCGGGATGCCCCTCCATACGCCCACGCGGGCATTCCCCGATGGGCTGTAGGCCCAGTTCACCTGAAGCGTGCCAGTGGTCACCTGAAAGAAGCGGATAAGGTAGCCGTAGCCGGCGCTCAAGGTCGCGAATTCCGCGTTCGCCGCGCCTGGGTCGACGTACTGCTGGCTGGTCGAGGGAAGAGTGGCCGCAGTGGGATTCGCCAGCGTCACGGTGACCAGGTAACCGTTAAGAGTAATGGAGGTTGGAGTGTAGGTGGTCGAGAAGGTGAAGGTCTGAAAGGACTGACCTTCGTTATGGGGTTGATCGACGGTGTATGTCGTGGCTATGCCATCCGCACCCCGCCGCAGGTCGGCGACGACGCGATCGAGGGCCGCCTCCGCTGCGTAGCGCATCATCATTTGCTCTCGCTCGGTGCGGTACCCGGCGGACGCCGTCGCCACGTACGACAGGAGGGGTAGCACCAGAAGCGTCCCCGCCGTGAGCAAGATCATAGTGAACGGCAGGGTCGTACCTTGCTGGCCCTGACGCAGCCAGTCGAGAAATCGACGTGTTGTCTTCTGGAGGTTGTCTAGCAGCAAGTGTTTCATGGGCTGGCAATGAACGCTATTTGATCCGTGGACAGCGTAAAGGCAGAGTTGCCGGAAGCACTTATCTTCAGCTCCAAGCGCCGGTCAGGCTGCGAGCTGATGTAGCTCAGCGCGCTCGAGCTGACATTGAAGGCCACGGTCTGGCTCGTGTCGTTGTCGGCAAATGTGAAGCTGTACTCGCTCGACGCAGGGAAGCCTGCATCCGAGTTCTTCACATAGAAGGCGATTGAGGTATTGTCCTTGCTGGATTGGCCGGTGAAGCGAACCTGGAGCTGGGAGATGGTCGAAGGCACCGTCAGGCTCTGGCTCCGCACCGTGTAAACGGCCTGCTTATCGCCGCCGGTAGTGGAATCCACGGCGTAGTAGGCACCATCGGCACTTTGCAGCTCAGGGTAACTACCAGAGACGTAGGTGCCGGTTAGCACCACAGGCGCTTCCGCAACGTAGTATGGCCGGGAGCCCGGAGGCGGCGTTGGTATGGGGTCGATGCCAGGAGGAGAGACCAGTTGCTCTTCGCGCGGACGCACGGCCAGCGTCAGGCTCGTGCTCTTCACGGTGCTCGTAATACCCTCCTTGGCCGTCCCGGTCGCCACGGTGGAGGTGAGCGCGACTCCAAAAGAATAGGTGCTCGGATTCCAGGAGAACACGACGTCGTCTTCGTCGGCGATGTTCTTGGCGACGGCGAAGGTGGCATAGGTGCTGCCATCTCGCCGCTCCGACCGCATCAGATAGCCGCTGGCAGCGTCATACGAATATATAACCACGTGGTCGACCTGCGCCGCGCCGGTGTAGTCGCTCCAGCCCAGCGAGCCGTACTCCGGGCTTGTGCCTGTCGCGAAGCTGGTGGCCGAGCCGGCATCGCTCGCGATCCAGTGCTGGGCGAATAGCAGGTCCTGCACAACGGTCAGCTTGTCTCCCTGTTGAGCCGGCAGCCAGATCGACAGGGACACGACCGAGGCAAGGACGGTGACGAGCATAGCGCCGATGCCCAGCCCGATCGTCAACTCCAGGAGCGTCATGCCTTGCTGTCCACCGCCATTCCAGCACACCCTCACCCTACCCTCTCCCTCGCGGTCGAGGGAGAGGGGATTGGTTGTCTTCCACTCCTGCATTTTGCACCAGAAAGCAGTCACGCGGCTGAAAAGCCTCACGGTCTGACCTTATACCCGCTCACTTGTAAGTCGCCATAGCGCCCCGCAACGGTGACCGTTACCGCCTGAAGAACCTCGGGCGTGGCCCCTCCAGTCGAGTAAGTGTACGCGGTGGCCTGGTCCGTCGTGATGGATATTGCGTACCCGTCGGGCAGCGGAGATATGAGCGAGTAAGCGGCCGGACTGGTCTGGAAGGTCTCCTTGTGGACGCTCTCCAACTGGCTGCGTGCCAGCTCTGCCGCCACGACCCGATCGTGATGATAGTCGGAGTTATTTATGACGGTCGTCAGCGCCGTGAGCAAAGCGGGGACCAGAACCGAGACGATGGCCAGAGATATGATGTGTTCCAGCAATAAAGCGCCCCTTTGTCCCTGGCGGCGCAGTGCCCGCAGGCTTACATCGCCCACAACGCCGTCCCGGCTCAGCACGGCGTTGTCGGCGTCGAGCATATAGCCTGTACCCCGCACCGTCTGGATGAGCTCCCCGGCCGCGGCCTGCAACGTCAGCTTGCGCCGCAGACGGTTGATGGCGACGTCGACCACGTTGCTTCGCGCCTGGCTCTCCTCTCCCCAGACCTCGCGAAGCAGGACTTCCTGACTCACCGGAACGCCGGCATGCTGCGCCAGTAGGTACAACACATCGAATTCTCTTTCCGATAGCTCGAGTTGCCGGGACCCTAAGAGGGCCCTTTGTCGAGGCGGATCGAGGAGCAACTGGCCGACGCGAACGTCGCCTCTTTTCTGGAGCTGCTGCGTGCGAACAATGTGCAGCACGGTGCCCCGAAGCTCGCTCGATAGCCGCTCACTCTGCCTCTGGGCAGACCCGTAGGCCCGGGCGCTGGAGACCAGGGGATAGAAGAACGCGGCCAAAACCTGCAAGAGATCCTTCTGCGCGGGGCTCAGGCCGGAGTGAGGCTCTGTGCTCAGGAGCGTCAGCACTCCGATGCTGCCCTTGCCATTCGAGAGCGGTACGAACAGCGCGTAGGCGGGTGCGAGGGATCGCGCCCAGTGTGGCAGCCTCTCGTGCGCAGGGTTACCCACTTCCAGCAGGCGGCCCTCGGTGTGAGCCTCTTGATCAAAGGTAGTCGTAGCTCCGGGCTCAGCGCAGCGAGTATGATCGTCTTCGTCACGCGGCGCCGGAAAGATGGCGAAGGCTCCACCCAGCACCCCTCGGGGTTCATCCACCAGCGCCACGCCGCCGTGCGTGCATCCCGTCGCACTTACGCATACGTGGGCGATCTGTCCGAGAAGCGCCTGGAGATCCAGCACCGAAGCCATTCCGAGCGTGAGGTCCAGCATCGAACGTGCGCTGCGCTCCGCCTGAAGCAGCAGCACCAGCTCCTGTCGCTCGCTCTGCGCCCGCTTGCGCTGCTGGCCCAGGTACCCGCCAAACAATGCGATCAAATAGAAGAGTGGAATCTGAACGGGCAGCAGCCGGCCCAGCAGAAGATCGGCCCGGTGGCCAAAGGCCACCCCAATGTAAGCGAAGGCGAAGAGCGTCGACGCGACGAAGCCGCCCACGTAACCGAGGGAGAGGGCATAATAGAACACGACTATGGGAAAGAAGACGAAGAAAGCGCTGTCTACCCCGAAGAGATACAGCGTCCCGCCGACGAAGCCCACATCCGCCCAGAGCATGCCGTAGGGCAACAGACGTGGGGGAACCCAGCGGACGATGACAGAGAAGAAGACAACCAGGTGCAATAGGTACAAACCGGCCAGGGCTATAGCTGGCCAGAGAGCAACCTCTTGCCGCTCGAAGTAGACCCCCGCCACGACAAGGAGCAGCGCCAGCAAGCGAAACTTCCGCGTATCGCGCTCGGTGCGAATGTTGTCGTCCATCTCGCCCTCCGGGCTGCTCTCATCCTAGCGCTGGGTCGTCCTTGCCGTTCAAATCAGATGCTAGGTGGTAGGGACGTTGCACGCAACGTTCCTACCACCAGCGCGACGGCCGCTGCTCTGAGACCTATGTCCTGAGACCATCACGGATAGGTGCCAGAAGAGAACGTGGGCGAAGTCATCACCGTGCCTGTGACGCTAACGTACCACCCGTAGGTCCCTGACGGGGAGTTCGTCGCCGAGGTGTTCAAGGAAGTATTCGCCGAGGCCACCACATCGGCTCCCCGGAAGTACCCGCTGGTGTAAAGCGCCGCGACGTCGACGTAGGAGTTCCTGGAACCGCTCGGCGTCCCGATGTTGGTCTTGTCGCTATCCAGGATCGGATACTGATTGCCGCTGCGGCTGGTCACGTCGGAACGCCAGGCGTCTACCGCTGCCTGCATCGTCCTCTGATCAGCCTTGTAGGCGGTGTCCTTGCCCCGATTGAGAAACCCGCTCACGTTCGGGACGACGACGGCGGCCAATATGGCCAACACGGCCAGCACGATCAGCAGCTCGATTAGAGTGAAACCTTTCTGGGATGCCATTGTCCTTTTCATTACGCAACCTCCCCTGTCTATTCTGCGATGTAATCATCGCGTGGGTCGTACGCATCCTCCAGCCACCGAGGGCCGGAGTCCTCAAAAGCCTAGTACACGGAGCCGCTTGGCACGGCCACTGTCACGGTGCCGGTGTAGTCGACGGTCCACCAGCTATCGCTGGCGTGCTTGGGGTTTCGCTTGACATAGTCTGGTACGAACGTCTTCGTAGCCCCGTCCGAGTTCTGGAAACTAGCAGTAAAGCTGATGGCGGCCGTACTGCCCAGAGATGGAGGGCTGCCGCTAGCTGTGGGATACCCCCCCGAGGGGTGCTCGGCTGAGTACCTGTCGAGGGCCTTCTGTACCTCCGCGACGTCGGAGGTTTGCGTCGCGGCGCGCGCCGTCGTGTTCAATCCGCTGGCGTTGCTCGATACCAGGGCGGCGAGGATAGCCAAAATGGCCACGACGACCGCCAGCTCGATGGCCGTCAATCCTCTCTCATCTCTGTGCGCCTCGGTAATCAGACCGACCCCGTTGCCCCTCTTCATTTCTTTTTCTCCCTACTCTTTTTTCCTCCCCTCCCCACCTCCCATTATCGGTGTCATTTGAGTACCTGGTCACTTAGGTCCCCTCACATTGACGGGGACGTAGACAACAAACTAGTGAGCTTCGGCCTGGCGAAGGCCATCACTATTGCTGTCCCTCCTTCCTGCTGGGCGTTGCTCCAGCGGCTCCTCCCTGGTTTTGTCTTGACGACGTTGCTTCATTACAGTGCTCTTTCAGTGTCCGCCGGCTCAAAACCGGCCTTGAATCACGAGATTACAGGAATCTTTCATTGATCTACGGCTATACTCTAGCGTCTTGCCGGGCTGCCGTCATCGTCCGTGGTAAGTACGTGGGGATGATTTTCGCGTAGTACCTTGGTATTAATACCTCCAGGCAAACGAGAGAGGCCGGCCCGGCAAGCGAAAAGCACTGTTGGGGCGCATTACAACTGGCTTTCACAGGCAGGGAGCGCTGTAATCACGGCGTAATCAAGGGGGTGGCGGTGGCCGCGGATGTCGGTGAAGCAAACAGTCCGGCGCACCCTGAAGGGGTGCGGCTACGAGATCGCGGCCGAGGGGCCCCCGCCCGGGGCTGCAGCACTTGTAGCCGCAGGCTTCAGCCTGCGCGGAACCCAGGGGTAAGGGATACGAACAGGTTAGCGGATGGCAGGGAGTACCGAGTAGATGGTGGTGATGATGGTGATGGCGACGAGGCCGATGGTAAGGCCGACGACGACAATCAACGCCGGCTCCAAGAAGCCGATGAGGCTGGAGATCGTACGATCTGCCTCTTCGTTGTAGTGCCGGCCCAGGTTGCGAAAAGAAATTTCCATGGTGCCGGCTTCCTCTCCTACGTGCGTCAGATTGATCATCAAGGGAGGGAAAATGGCGTGTCGCGCCATGGCCTGCGACAGCGAAAGACCGCTCAAGACGTCGTTGCGGACTTCCTCCAGCGGCTCGCGCAGCGCAGCGTTTTGGGTCGTCTCCAACAGCAGGTCCAGCGCCTCGGTAAGCGGCAGGCCGCCGCCGATCAGGCTCTCCAGGGTGTCCGCAAGGCGCGCAAGGTTGAGTTTGTGTACCATCGGACCCACCACGGGAGCACTAATCAGAAGATAATCCATGCGTCGCGCGCCAGTGCGGTTTCGAGTGTAGACAAAGGCAAGGGCGACAAACGCCAGCAAGCCCAAACCCATAAGCCGCCCGTACTGCCCGGCAAAGTTGGCCCCGCCGATCACGATGCGCGTCGGCAGTGGCATGTCGGCGCCGAATTCCTTGAAGAGACTAACCAGATTGGGCAGCGCGAGGGTGAGCAGGATGTACATGGAGATCCCGGCCATCACCACGACGAAGAGCGGGTACCCTAGCGAGGACTTCACCTTCGCGTTGGCGGCCCTGCGCCTTTCCATATAGCCGGCGACCTTACGCAGCATAGCGTCGATGCGCCCGGTCTCCTCGCCCACTTTGATAAGCCGCACGAAGAGAAGCGAGAAAGCGGTTGGGTGACGGCCCAGCGCCTCCGAGAAGGTGAAGCCCTCCCCAATGTCCTTTACCACCTGTGCCAGAACCTCACGGAAGGCTGGCTTCGTCGTCTGATCGCGCATCATCTGGAGAGCCGCGTAGATGTTGATCCCCGCTTCGATGAGAAAGGCCATCTGATTGGCGAAGGAGATAACGTCGTCGGTGCGCACGCCAAAGACGGACGGCAGTTGCTCGTGCAGCGAGAAGGGCCTTCCGACCTTGCTAATGTCGATTATGCTGAGGTCCTTGTCCCAGAGAAGCTGCTCAGCCGCCTGCTCGGACTCTACCTCGAGCGTACCACGAACACGCTGGCCTTCCCGGTTGTACGCTTCGTAGCGAAAAGGCATTATTCACATCCATAGGCCGCTAGCGGCGCCATCCTTCGTCTCTCATTCCCATCATCGCAGCCTAAGGTACGACCCTTACCCTAACCATCTCCCTGATCCTTCCCTCGATCTTCATCCCAATGAGGGAAGGACTGGAAGCTAGGAAGGACAGGATGCACGCCTGCCGCGATCACGCCGTCGCTGGCGAGGCGCTTTCGCAGATGCTCCGGCTGCGTCGCGCGCAGCATTGCTTCCTCGAAGCTCACGACGTTTGCCAGAACCAGGTCGTGCAGATGATGGTCGAAAGTCTGCATACCGAACTGGGCACCCAGGGCGATCATATTCGGGATCTGGTGAGCCTTGGCGTCCCTGATGAGATTGCGCACGGCCGGCGTGGCAATCATCACCTCCATGGCTGCCACCCTGCCTTTGCCCGATGCGCGAGGGAGAAGCATCTGCGAAACAACCCCCTCCAGACACAGCGATAGCTCCAGCCGCACCTGCTGCTGTTGCCCGGGCGGGAAGACGTTGATAATGCGGTCCACTGCCTCAGCGGCGCCAATCGTGTGCAAAGTTCCAAGCACCAGGTGCCCGGTCTCCGCCGCAGCGATGGCCGTCGCGATGGTTTCCTGGTCACGCATCTCACCCAGCAGAATGACGTCAGGATCCTGGCGCAAAGCGGATCTCAAAGCGGTGGGGAAATCCCTAGCGTCGGCTCCGACTTCCCTCTGGATAATGAAAGACAGCTTGTCGGCATACAGGAACTCGATGGGGTCTTCGATCGTAACGATGCGGCGCCGCTCGTTGCTGTTGATGTTATCGATCATCGCCGCCAAAGTCGTGGATTTGCCCGAGCCCGTCGGACCGGTGACCACCACCAGGCCCCTGCGACGGGCAGCCAGCACCTGACACACCGTAGGCATGGCAAGTTGCGCCAGGCTTGGCACGACAACCGGCACCAACCTAAACGAAAGCACAATAGAGCCTCGCTGTAAGGCGGCGTTTACCCGGAAGCGAGCCACGCCGGGAAGACTGTAGGCAAAGTCGAGCTCCAGGTTGCGCCGAAACAAGTCCTGCTGCTCCTCGGTGGCGATGGCACAAAAGGCATCGGCAATGTCGGCCGGATTGACCGGCCCCTCGCCGGTTACCGGCTCGAGGACACCGTCGACACGCAGGACGGGGCGGGTCGAGGCCTTGAGATGAAGATCAGAGGCACGCCTCTCGTATGTGAGCCGCAGCAAGCTCAAGACATCCACGTTAATAGAACAACCTTCCACCGTACTCAGATGATCCAGCGCAAGTACGCGCCCCAAAGAACAGGGCCCCAGAGCAGGGATACGATGCCGCCGATCGATAGAAAGACTCCGAACGGCAAGGCATCCTTGCGACCCTTGCGCCCCGCCAAGAGAAGCGCCGCCCCGACTATCCCCCCGCTAACGGCCCCGAGAACCAGCGCCACCAGGACCGCGGGAAATCCCACCACCAATCCAATCACTCCCGCGAGCTTGACATCTCCGAAACCCATTCCCTGCGGCGCCAAGGCGAAAATGGCGCCGAACAGCCCCAGCGCGATGGCCGCGCCGACGCCCGCACGCCAGAGCCCGACCTCGGGCAGAAAGGCCGAAAGTGCGAGCGCAGCTACCGCCCAAGGATACGTGATCTTGTTAAGGATCAGCTGGTGTTGGAGATCGATTATGGCGACCAGGATCAGAAGACTGGCGTGCATGGCATAGACCGTGGCTTCGAGCGTCGTGGGCGAATAATACCACACCAGGCCAAATACCACGGCCGTAATAGTTTCAACAATCAACAAACGTCCAGGAATTGGGGCCCGACAGTGGCGACAGCGCCCCCGGAGCCACAGCAAGCTCAAGACTGGGATCAGGTCAACGAAGCCCAGCGGGGTCGCGCAGGACTCACAGTAGGAGCCCGGCCTTACGACAGACCGGCCGGAGGGTATACGATCCGCGCACACGTTGAGGAAGCTACCCACCGCGGCGCCCAGCGCAAGCCAAATTGCCATCATAAATAGATCCAATTCGTCATGCCCTCACTTGAGCATTAGTCCAAGATGCACCATATAGTCGGCGATGGGAAAATCCTTCGGGTAGTCGAAAGGAGGCTCGGGCGCGGCGACGGGATACTGAAGTGCATCCTCGACCATCGCCGCCAACGTCGCATCCGCGGCACCCCGCCCGGTAAGAACCACGGGAGTATCGGCAGCCAGGAAGCCCTCCTGGCTCGTGCTGTTGAAATGGCTGACCGTGCGCGCCAACTCCTCGGCCAGCCGCGCGTTTACGTACTCCACCGGCTCGAAGTCCTGGCCCAGATAGAGGCTGCGCATCATCACCGGCACGTCGTTGCGCACGATCACGACGTCAAGCGACATGCTCTCCGAGTTACCGATTATGGCATCCTGTCTATTGACTGCGCGCGCCACCGCCAAGGGGCGAAGGTCAATGCTCCTGGGCCGCATGCCAGCGGCCGTAAGCCCCTCGACGTAGGTGATGAGGGGTTGACGCGGCACCGCCAACAAGTAGACGGATTGCTGAAGGGAGTTGCTTGGCCCGAACCGCTGCCAGTAGATGAACATATTCCGCTCGACGTCCGGTATCGATCGCCGGGCCTCTCCAGCCACCACCGTTCCAAGGTTCCCCTGAACTTCTCTGGGCACCTTGAGGATTCGGACAAAACTCTGCAGGCCGGGCAAGGCCGCCACCACGTTCTGTTTCGGCAACTTGGCCAGCTTCTCCGAGGCGTTCAGCGACTGAGCCAGACCACGCGCGTCGAAGGGGAACCCGTTGCGCAGCAAGCGCGGCTCCACGGGTATTTCCGCCCACGATGTCACCGAGCGCTCCTGGCAAGTCAGCAGACGCAAGGTAAGCCCTTCGAGACTGACCGCGAGTCTGGTTTGTTTTAGAAACACGGAACCTTCTTTTCCTCCAGCCACAATCGCTTGCCACACCTAAGTGTGGTGCACGCCACGTTGCGGAAAGCCTCAGCCCCGCCCCACCCCGGGCGGACAGGGCCGTCCGCCCCTACAGATGCCATTCCATGCCAGAAACTAACGGGGCTTGCTGGCGGGAGTCGGACCTGGAGCAGGCTTGGCCGGAGTTGGTGTTGGCTGGACCGGTGAAAGCACGTGTACCGACAGGTCCAAGCGCATCGTCCAGCCATCATCTTGCCTGGTCAACGACATGGCGGGAATTCTCAGGCTTGTGAGAGGGCTCTGGTCGATGCGCCTGAGCACGGCAGGCAGTCCATTAACGTTCCCGTGCAAGCTGAGCTCGTATCCCAGCATCTGGAAGGAGCGACCGTCGGTGGTCTCTGTCTTCGGCTCCTTGCCCTTGAAATTGATCAGTCTAACCCCGGACTCGGGCGGAATACTGGTGAGGTCGGAAACGAGTTGCAGCGTATCCACGCTGCTCGGGATTGCCTGCTCGCTGTTGGCCGGAACCTTTGCTTGCAGCGTGGCCAGTTCCTGCTGCAACGCTGAGAGGCTTTCGATCGCCCTGAGGCGACGCACGGTGCCCTGCTCCTTCGTCAGCTCTTCCTCCAGTTGCTCGATATCTTGCCTCTCTTGCCAGGTCTGCACGCCGTACCAGATGTTGATCGAGTGTACGACCACGAGAAGCACCAGGACCGCGGTCGAGTTGCGATCAAGTCGCCGCTTCATCGCCGGGCCCCTCCCAACGGGACGCTCAATTCCAGGACGAAGGCAAGCTCGCCCGGCGCGGCCGCCGTCGCGGGCTTGGCGCTGCCCGGCTCCGCTCCCGCCCGGCCGGAGTTCTTGTCCTTGTCCACTACCTGTTCGGCCAGTTGCAGGCCGATGTCGGCGAAACGTCCGGACGCGCGCAGCTTCCCGGCGTAGCTGATCACGTGCTGCATGCTTGCAGCCCTGCCCTGTACGACCAGCTTGGGCTCATTCCACGCCAGAGAGGTGAGGCGCAGACCGTCCACCTGACTCGCGAGGAGCACCTCAACCAGAGGCGCCAAAGAAACCTGCCGGGCAAGGTTGATGGGAGGCCTCGCCTCGTTGCGCGCGATCTCATCCTTGACTCGCTTAACCTCTCCCTCCAGCTTGGTGGCCTCAGATTTGTCGGCCGCAATGCGGCTGTTCTCGCGCTGGCTGAGGGTCTTCGTGCGCGCAAGCTGTTCCTGTAGATCCAAGACGTAGGCCCGGGCGTCGGCACGAACGTCGTTGATTCGTAGAAACAGAAAGCCGCCAGCAAGAACGGCAGCTATCAAGAGAATTATGCCGAGGCCTAGTGAAGGGCGGCGGAATTCGAGGGGGACAAGGTTGAAGTTTATTACCTTCGGACGGACTCGACTGCTGCGACCGAGCACCTGGCTAGATCCCCCTTCTTTCAGCCCTCGCCTAGGTATTTATCGGTGCGAAATGGCTGCGATACCCCGCCCCACCCTGGGCGGACAGAGCCGTCCGCCCCTACAGACGCCCCGCGCCCCTACGCACTCGCATTCTTTTGCACCTGAAATTAAGTGATAGTGAAGACCTGACGCAGGACCTCGCCGGGGGTGGTGATGCCGTCTCTCGCCTTCAACATGCCATCGCGCCGCATCGTGATCATGCCTTCACGCACGGCGGCGGCTTTGATCTCAGTCGCCGGAGAGCCGCGCGAAACCAACTGGCGAATCTGATCGCTCAAGCGCAGGATTTCGTAGACGCCAATTCGGCTGAGAAAACCGGTCTGCGAGCAGAAGTTGCAGCCGCGGCCGTAATAGAAATCGTTACGAACTTCGGACATCTCCTCGTAATAGCTCATGGCCTCTTCTGCCGGGGCGCGCACCATCTGCCGGCAATACGGACACGTTCGGCGCAGCAACCGTTGCGCAACGGTGCCGATTACGGCCGAGGTGACGAGGAAGGGCTCTACGCCAAGGTCCACGAGGCGAACAAGAGCGCCGGCGGCGTCGTTGGCGTGAATGGACGTCAGAACCAGGTGCCCGGTCAGCGCCGCCTGCACGGCGGTGTTGGCGGTCTCGGCGTCGCGGATCTCGCCCACAAGAATTACGTCCGGGTCCATCCGCATAATGGCGCGTAGACCAGAAGCAAAAGTGATCTCGGCTTGCCGATTCACCTGTATCTGATGGACTCCGTCGAAGTGGTACTCGACCGGGTCCTCGATGGTCATGATGTTCCGGTGAGTCCGGTCCAGTTGGTTCACCGAGCTATACAGACTCGTCGTCTTGCCAGACCCCGTTGGTCCGCTCACCAAGATCATTCCGAAGGGAGATCGCAGCAGGCCCTCGTAAGCGTCGAGTCCGCCGCGCTGCAGCCCCAGCTCGGAAAGCTGCAGCAGGGACACTGTCTTGTCCAGCACACGAATCACCATCTTTTCGCCCCGAGTGGTCTCCGCGGTGGCGGCTCGGAAGTCCACATCCCGCCCGCCGACGTTGGTCGCGAAATGCCCGTCCTGGGGACGACGCTTCTCGGCGATGTTCATGCCGGACATCACCTTAAGCCGCGACAGCAGGGCGGCGTGAATGCCCATAGGCAGTTTCACGGCGTCGTGCAGCACGCCGTCGATGCGGTAGCGGATACGCACGCAATCGTCCAGAGGCTCCACATGAATGTCGGACGCCCGGTCGTTCACCGCCTGCCGGACAATCATGTCGACGGCCTGAACGACGGGAGCCTGGGCAATACGCTCCGGCGCTATTAGCGGTTCTGGCACGGCCGCGCCTATCGCATCCCTGCTTACGATGCTATCGACCTGCTTTTGTATGTCGGCGATGAGGCGATAGTTGTTATTGATGGCCTGCTCGATGCCACCGCCGATGGGTAGCACGGCGCGGATCTGCTTGCCCGTCAGGGCGGCCAGCGTATCGAGAGTAGCCAGGTCAGAGGGGTCGTCCATCGCGACGCGGAGGATGTCGCCGTCAACTCCGAGGGGCATCAAGCCCTTGTCACGTGCCAACTGCTCGGGCACCAGGCGGACCGCTTCGGGATCGATCTTCACGTGCTTCAGGTCGGCAACTGGGACGCCGAACTGGAAGCTCAAAGCCGTAGCCAGGGCTTCGGGGGTAATACTGCCCTGGTCGACCAGTACCTGGCCGATCTTCTTGCCGGTCTTAGTCGCGGTCTCGATAGCGGCCTGCAATTGGGGCTCCGTGACGAAGCCACCCTCGCGGAGGATCTCCCCAATGCGCTTCCTCCGCCCCGCTACGCCTGGCCTGCTGATCCGCTGGTAATCCATACTCCCACCCAGCCGCCCTCGGCGGCTCACAACTCCCCGCAGCTAAACAATAGGCCGCCAGGAAAACACATCACTGTACGCAAAATAGCACGGCATGCACACGTTGTCAAGCGTCCCAGGTAGGAGTTTTTCGGGCGTGGTACATCGTACCGCGTGGTACCCTCGATGCGCAGGACCATCGTGCATCCTTCCCCCGCAGTAGGATTGCTGGGGAGTTCAGACCGACTCGGTTTCCGAAACCGAGTCGGTCTAGCGCGGTGCCGGTGACCCAGCTCGGGTCGGAGCAGGCAGACCACGCCCCCAACGAAGATCAGTGCAAGGCGACCCCCGCGATCGAAACCCAAGAGTGCCCTTCGGCATCCGCGGGGCACTGAGCATAGTCGACAACCTGTCCGCGTGCATTCCCGAGAAGACGCAAAGTGAGGTAGATGGGTGGCAGTCCACATACCCGGCGCCGATCTCTCTCCGATCGAAGCCGCTCGAAGAAGCCTTCTGCGCCACCCGCGCAGGCGTCTTCTAGCATCTGCCTGTCGGCGGCGCCGAGAGCAGCCTGCTCGATGGGGCCGAAGGCGACGGCGTCGCCAAAGGCCGGGCCAACGTGGGCGAGGTCGGCCGCTGCCACCACCAGCGTTCGACGTCCTCGCGCCGCCGTTCGCAACGCGTGAACTGCTACCGATAGGCGTTCGTCCGCCGCCGGATCGGCCAGCCCCTCGCTGAAGTGCTGAAAAGACCCGCACAGAATCGGCACGACCTGAAACGATTGCCCGCGAGCCAGGTAGTGGAGCCAGACAGCGCCCAACTCCAACGAGTGTTCGTGGCGATGGTGCAGCTCTTCCGCAAAGGCCGCTTCGTCGCCGATGGCGTCCACCACTGAATCCACCACGTCCTGCGCGGTCGGTAGCACACCAAATGGCGTCGCGTAGTTCTGCCTGGTGACCGTCAAAGCTGCTCGGTCGCCCGAGTGATCGGTGCCGAACATTATCACCAGCTCGACGTTTTTGAGTGCCTGCGACGCAAAGCGCCAGATCTTACCATAGACGGAGCCTCCCCGGCGAAAATCGATGTGCGGCGAGATGAGGCCGCGAAGATCGCTACCTCCGACCTCTTCCGACGGCATGGCCCCGTCCAGGTATCCCTCGAGCTCTCGCGCCAACTCCGCGGGCTCGGCCGAGTAGGCCCGTCCCGCGCTAGCCGGCGGCCGACATGGCGCCGAGCGATACTCGCTAAGCGCGTCCTGCTTTGCCCGTGCAAACCGCTCGTTGTCCAGCAACAGGGCATCGTCGAGCTGCCTCAGTAGATCTCCTACAATCCAAGGCGGCAGGCCCATCCCGGTTCGCAGCTCGAACGCCGTCCCCAGCGTCTTCGCGTCACGCGTCCCATCGCACAGCGAAAGTAAAAGCGCCAACGGCCGCGGCACGACGACGGCCTTATCACTCAAAGCCAGTCGATCTCGCAACAGCAACCCGGGCTGTCCATTATGTTGGATCCAGTGGGACTCCACTGGCCGCAATTTGGGAAAGGAAGTCGAGTTTGTCATACGGCGCGGCTATTATATACTATCCGCGTTCCCGCTTCCAGGGATTGACTTTCGGCCGCCAGCATGCTACATAGTCGGTGCGAAAGAGAAATCCCCCAGCTAAAACAATTGCGCAGGAGGTCGTCACGTGTCCAAGCTTCATCTAACCTTTGCGTGCGGGGAATACGACAGAACGCTGGCGTTAAAGGACGGGTCCATTCAACCCGAAGGCATCGACATCAACTACATCACAATGGGGCCAGAGGAGATTTTTTGGCGGATGCTGAGATACGAGGAATTCGAGGCATCCGAGATGTCCTTCTCCTCCTATCTTCTAGAGAGAGCCCGTGGCAAAACCAGGCTCGTCGCCCTACCCGTGTTTGTCTCCCGCGTGTTTCGACACGGCTACATCTTTATCAACACGGAGTCGGGCATCCTGAGGCCCGAGGACTTAGTCGGCAAGCGTGTGGGGGTGCCCGAGTATCAGATGACCGCCGCTTTGTGGCAACGGGGCTTCTTGCAGCACGATTACGGCGTTTCGCCGGACAAGGTGCTCTGGCTAACGGGCGGACTCGAGCAACCCGGACGCAAGGAGAAACTGGAGTTGCACCTGCCTCCTGGGATTCGCGTGGAGACGATCCCCGAGGACAAGTCCTTGAGCTCAATGCTTGCCAGTGGCGAGATAGACGCGCTGTGCGGGGCCAGGCCGCCGTCGAGCTTCCTCAAGGGGTCGTCCAAGCTTCGCCGACTTTTCCCGGATTACGAGGCCGTGGAGCTTGAGTATTACAGGCGGACGAGGCTGTTTCCAATCATGCACACGGTGGTCATACGGGAAGAGGTGCTAGAAAAGCATCGATGGGTCGCCGATAGCCTCTATAAGGCACTCTGCCAGGCCAAAGACCAATGCCTCGAGGCGATGAGAAACCCGGGCACGTTAAAATACGCCATCCCGTGGCTGATACCGGAAATTGAGAGGGTGAGGCAGGTATTCGGAGACGATTGGTGGCCGTATGGCGTCGAAGCTAATAGGCCCTCGTTGGAGGCGGCTGTCCAATACTCCTACGAGCAAGGGCTTTCGGAAACAAAGCTGGAGGTGGAGAGCCTGTTCCCGCAGAGTACGTTGGAGGGGTTCAAGACGTAATCCCTACCCGACCTTCTTCACTAGCTCTATTACGTCGTTAAAGGTGTCGGCCACCAGCACGCCGGCTTCGCGGAACCGAGCGATCTTTGTCGAGGGCCGACCCTTGCCCCGCTGGATAATCGAGGCGGCGTGGCCGAACACGGTGCCTTCTGGCAGGTCTTCGATGAATCTCCCGGCCACGTAGGCGATCAGCGGCTTCGTATAGCCGCCTTCGCCGATGAACACGGCGGCATCTTCTTCGTGCGATGTTCCGGGCTCGCACCACATCACCACGCCCTTGGTTTCGTGGTCGGCCTGGAACAGGGCCAGTACGTCCCTCGGCGTGGAGCCGATGATGGGATCGCCGCCGATGCTCACACAGGTGCTCACGCCGAAACCAGCTCGCTTGACCATCCAGGCGCATTCCGCCGTCATACCACCACTGCGCGAGATGACGCCGAAGCTGCCAGGCTTGAAACAGCGGGTGGGATTGTCGCCTCCAATGGCTCCCACCTTCACCTTCTCGCCGGGGCTAATAATGCCCACCGAGTTAGGTCCCACGACGGTGCAATCGAGCTGCTTGGCCAGTCGAAGCATCCTTACCACGTCGTGCTGCGGAATCCGCTCGGTCATAATCAAGACAAGGCGCATTCCGTTCTCGATGGCCTCCAGCGCCGCGTCGTAGGCAAAGGCCGGAGGCACATAGATCACGGCAGTGTTGAGGTCGTGCTCGCGAGATGCCTGCCTGATTGTGTCGTACACTGGGACGCCGTACACGTCCTGCCCGCGCTTCCCGGGCGTCACGCCGGCGACGATGCGTGTGCCGTATTCGAGCGCATGCTTTGTGACCATGGAGGCCTCTCGGCCAGTAATCCCTTGGATAACGATTCTAGAGGTTCGATCGACCAGTATCGCCATAGCCGCAGCCTCCCACTATTTAGCGCCATAGCCCGGAAAGGCCGCTCTCATCTTCTGCACCATTAGCCTCGCCGCGTCTTCCATCGTAATGTCGTCGCCGTGGTACTCGATACCGGCGGTGCCTAGCAGCTCCCGTGCCCGTGGCTCGTTGACACCGGCCAGTCGAATCACCACCGGGAACCTGGCTACGTCGATCTCCATCTCCTTGAAGGCTCGGATGATCCCTTCGGCGACCACATCGGTCTGAGTGTTGTTGGTTATGTTGGCCACGAGGAAGAAGCCCCTGACGCCGGGTTTGGAGAGAATCCCTTTGGCCAGGCCGAACACCTTCCGCTCCGTAGGATTGCCGCCGAACTCGGTGTAGTTCGCCGGCGCTCCACCGCAGTTTTTCAGCGTGTCGAACATCAGCAGGCTCCCGCCGCCGCCGCCGCAGAAGAAGCCAATGTCGCCGCCCTCCATTTCGGTGTATCGGGCCGTGCCACGGTAGGGATCGGCCGCGTCAACCTCGATGATGTGTTTCTCCAGATCCGTTAGGGGACGCCAGGATCGGTCGCTGCCCGGCTCGACGACGCTATGTAGCTCGGCATGCCGGAACAGCGCGTCGTCGTCCACGCCCATCAGAACCGCCGCCGCCACCGCCTTCCCGGCACCGGTGATGGCCAGCGGGTTCACCTCGAGGATCGTGGCATCGGACTTCTCAAAGGCCTCGTAGATTCTGACCAGAATATCCGTAGCGGCGCGCAGGTCGCCACCCTCGAGTCCCAACTCGCTCCATATCTCCTTCGACCGAAACGGTGGAAAGCCCCGAAAGGGATCTACCAGGCAAGTATAGATCCTGCTCGGATCCCTGGCCGCGACCTCCTCGATGTCTACGCCGCCCTCCGCGCTGGCGATGACGACGGGCAGCTTAGACGACGAGTCAAACGTCACAGATACGTAGAGCTCGCGCGCAATATCTACCTTTTCTTCGACAAGCAGCTTCTCCACGGGGAAGCCACGGACGTTCATGCCCAGAAGTGTCCTAGCGACCGATTCGGCCTCCGCCGGCGACGCGGCGAACTTGACCGCGCCGGCCTTCCCTCGCTTTCCGACGGGCACCAGCCCCTTGAGAACGACGGCCCCCCCAAGATGCTCGGCGGCTTCGCGCGCCTCCGACGCGTTACGAGCCACCAGGTAGCGCGGAACGGCAACCTGATATCTCGCCAGGATGTCCTTCGCTACGTTTTCGAGTAATCGGCTCATACTAGGACTCCCTCACCCTAACCCTCTCCCAGAGGGAGAGGGGACTGGCCCTCCTGACGCGATCGGGCTATTGGAACTTCCTTGCCTGTGTCTCTGGCCGAGTATAGTCGGGCAGCAGCATCGGTGATTTAACGTCCAGGGCGACCCCGGCCATTTCCAGCTCGCGCTGGAACGTGCGCACGTGCTCGAGGCTCAATGGGGCGGGACGCACGTCTTTGCACATCTGGCCCGCGTGCAACCCGGCGCGCCGACCGAAGACGAATATGTCGGTCAGGGAGTTACCACCCAACCTGTTGCGGCCGTGCACACCGCCAGAGACCTCGCCCGCCGCGTAGAGGTTGGGGACGTTCGTCCTGCCCTCCCTATCGATCAAGATGCCCCCGTTCTGGTAATGTTGTGTGGGATACACGAGGATCGGCTCGCGCTCGACGTCGATGTTGTACTGCTGGAAACGACGGCATATGCCCGCGAGGTGGTGTGTGATCGTTCCTTTTCCGCTGACGACGTCGATGAGGGGCACGTCCAGCCACACTCCCATCGCGCCGGTTGGCGAATTGATGCCACACTGGCGCTCGTCGCACTCGCGGATGATAGCCGAAGAAACCGTATCCCTGGACTCGAGCTCGTGAATGAATCTCTGCCCGTCACGGTTCACCAGTTGGGCGCCTTTCCCCCGCAGGACCTCGCTTATGAGCCAGCCGAACATCTGCTCAGGCCACGCGACACCGGTGGGGTGAAACTGCACAGTATCGACATAAACCATCTCCGCGCCCGCGCGGTAGCCGATGACGAGGCCATCGGCCGTGGCGCCGTAGTGGTTTGTCGTCGGGAAATCCTGCACGTGCAGCCGACCGAGACCGCCTGTCGCCAGGATTGTCGCCTTGGCACGCACGATGGAATACACGTTCGTATCCAGGTTCAAGAGAACGGCTCCGGCGCATCGCCCCCGATCGTCTAGCAGCAGCTCGACGGCTGCGCTGAACTCCTCTACCTCGATCGCCTGGT
Organism: Chloroflexota bacterium; assembly: GCA_016210495.1. The sequence continues at coordinate 32,743 of JACQUC010000258.1, read as the reverse complement.
TGCGAATCTCGTCCCGGATGACCCGCATCACTTCGAGACCGCTGTAGTCTTTACACGAGCTGACGCGAAATCTGGAATGCCCACCCGCAATAGTAGCGGCAAGGTCGCCGTCCGGCCTGCGGTCGAACATCACGCCAAGTCCCTCCAGCCACTCGACGATGAGAGGGGCATCGAGGACCAGTGTCGAAACCAAATCGGGCAGGTTCGCGTAGCGCCCGCCGCCCATCGTGTCGACGTAGTGCATCATCGGCGTGTCATTGGGATACACCGCAGCGGCGATGCCTCCCTCGGCCATCGTCGTGTTGGAGTCGCCAAGTCGAAGCTTGGTGGCCACAAGCACGCTGGCACCGGATTCGTGGGCGAAGAGCGCTGCGGTAGCTCCACCGCCGCCGGCGCCAATGACCAGGACGTCTACATCGTGGTCCACGGTCGATAGGTCGATTCTGCAGGGATCGATCAGGCTCCGGCCATGGAGCAACCGTACCAGCTCTCTGGGCGCCTTGCCACCCTTGTTCTTACCAACCAAGATCTCGGCGAACGCATCGCTTCTGTAGTCCGGGTGGTGTGATTCCAGCAAATGCGTCTTGTCCTCGGGGCTGAGGCGCGCAAAGTGTTGTTTGGCCCGTTGTGGCCTGGTGGCTTCCAGGCGCGCCAGCGACGCCTGCATGCTGGCTGGATACGGCACCTCGTTCCTCCTCGCTACGGGACTTCCATATCTCGCTCGGCGTAAAGCCGCTTCAAAGCCGCGGTATCGAGCCGGGTCAGGTCGGCCACGGCCTCGTCGTACTTGCCCGTCCTGATCTCGGCCGTCCTGGCAGCCAGAAAGCTGGACTTGCGCAACACGAATTTGACGTACGCCCGGCGCGCGTACATAGCCACGTTGTACGGCGCGATCTCCGCCGGACATCTAGCGGCGCAAAGGCCACACATCAGGCAATCGAAGGACAGCTCTGCCGCCTTTTCGAGGTTGCCCCGTAAGACCGCCGCGATGATGCCCATCACGTTAAGGTTCTGAGGACACGCCTTGACGCAAGTCGCACAGCCATAGCAACGGGTTATGTTCGGATACAGCGCGACCGCCTCTGTAATTGGGTCCTTTATCTTGTCGAGGTCGTAGATCGACCTGGGAGCCGGAAAGAAAGGGATGTTAGCGAGGTGCATCTCCGGCTCGGCGAGGGTCGTGCAGGCGAGTCCAACCTTGAGCCGGTAGTCCCCGCTATTGCGATATACGGTAGCGCAGGCGCCGCAGAAGCCACCTCGACAGCCACAGCCACGTGTTAGCCTGTAGCCGGCCCACTCCAGTGCCTTCTGAATGGTCAGGCCTTCGGGAACCTCGTACCTGCGACCCAGGATGTACACCGGAATCGTGCGTTCGACCGCCTTTGCCAATCCCGTGACCTCGGCCATCGTCGCACTCCCTTTGACAGTCCCGTCCATCACTTCCATCTGCTACTCCCCGAACATTATCCCCACTGATAGGTCCCCGACCGCGGACGTTGCTGCCTGTTGGTGGCGCTACGCAGTCTCGAAACCTCTAGCGTAGACGAAATCCCCCGCCAAGCGTCTCTGGCATAGGGGTAAACGATCTTCAGGCAAACGTGTAGCACAACAAGAACGTCCGAAAGGAGGGCAAGATTGGCGTGGAAAAGGGAGCTGAAGTCGACGAGGTCCTTTGGCAAGACCTCCGGACCGATCCACTTAACGACACCGCTGATGGCGAACAGTGGAACGGCCAGAATTATGAATCCGTACCAGAGCTTCTGCCCCGTGTTGAAGTCGCCGCGCACGAGGCGGCCCTCTCTGCCAAACGACGCGGCCCAGCGCAAGGCGTCGCGCAGCCAGGCACGATCTGCTTCGTCCCAGTGAAGCGTCTTGCGAAACGCCCGTCCCAGGTGCCTCCGATCGGCCAGATAGTAGACCACCGGCGCCAGCAGCAGGATGATCGCGAGCGTGCGGTGTGCCGCGCCCAGGCCAAAGTAGTAGACATCGGGGAGCGCTTCGCGGAAATGGAAAATGGTGATACCGGTCAGCGCGAGCACACCCACCGATACAAGCAGCATCCAGTGCACGACGCGCTCCACGCGGCGGAACGAGCGAACGTAATCCTTAATCGGTCGGTCGACCTGGGGACACAATGCTATGCACTTGTAGCATCGACGGCATTGCTCGCCAACCACATGTTCCAGGGCCATCGAGGTTCGCGCCACTAGCTCGTCCGGCGGATTGCCGGCGATGACCGGGCACGCGTCTACGCAGTTGCCGCAGGACAGACAGGCACTGTATCCCGAGATGTCCTCCGATACAGGCAACATGTGGCTCTGCGCGAGGCCGGCGGAGATCAGTCGGAAGCGTCCGACGGGCGGGTGCGCCGTGTCAAGAACGTCGTCCAGTATCTGGTTACCGACAAAACTATCTCTTTGTGTTGACATGGCTGGCGTTCTCTACTATACTCGGGTTTGCACAGGTCTTCTATGACGGAGCTACCACAATTCCTGTGTTCCACAACACAATGGGAGCCATTGCCAAATGAGCACAGTTTCCAACCCTGACCGATATGACGTCTGCCCAAGCGTGAACGCGCCGTGTAAGCTATGGACGATTTGCCGAGGCAGCGCGGTGCCTAGCAGGATCAAAAAGCACGATACCATTTTCTTCGCTGGCCTGCGATCCAAATTCGTTTTCCTGCTGCACAGAGGCACGGTCGGCCTCTTCCGCCTGTGGGAAACCGGAGAGGAGAGCATCGTAACGATACTGGCGCCGGGTAACCTTTTCGGGCTCACCGCTCTGATGAACGGCAAGGGCCAGCAGCCCACCGTCCATCTGTACGAGGCAAGGGCATTGAGCGACGCCGTCGTGTGCCGCGTGAAGAAGACATCTTTTGAGGAGCAACTGGCAAGTGACAGCGAGCGCGCCCTGGGCGTCATTCGGCTGCTGCTCGAAAGGATACGCGACCTGGAGACGCTGACCAGTGTCCCCACGTCGCACAGGGTGCAGAAGCGGCTGGTTTCCCTGTTGTTGCTACTGGCTGAAAGATTTGGCGAGGAGACTCCCAGCGGCGTTCAAATCTCCACGGTCTTCAGCCATCAAGACATCGCCTATCTCGTGTCCTCCAGCCGCGCAACGATCACGCGCGAGCTCCAAAGCCTGCGCGGCAAGAGACTGATATCTGTGCAAGGTAGGTTTATCAACATACCCGACGTCGAAGCGCTCTCGGATTTGCTGGACTAGTTGTGTATCGAATGGCACAATTGCTGAGTGCGGAATGTGACAGAATAATGCTTCATGCGGGCCTTATAATGGCTTGCGCATTGGGCAACCACGCAGGGTTGCCCCTACAGGTTCACGTCTGATATCGGTAGGGAGGTAGATATGTCGCAGCCCTGGAAATCATCACAATGGTTCGTCAGCCCCTGGAATTACCTGGAGGAGTCACGCACCGGTTTCTCTTTCGCGAAGAACATCAAGATCCACGATATCTCGCTCCGCGACGGAGAGCAGCAGGCGGGCATCGAGTTCCGTAAAGACGAGAAGATCCGCATTGCCGAGAAGCTTGCGGAGGCCGGGGTACACCGGATCGAAGCGGGCATGCCGGCGGTTTCCAAAGAGGACGAGGCAGCAGTCAAGGAGATCGTCAAGAGAAACCTCGGCCCGGAGATCTTCGCCTTCGCGCGCTGTATGGTCGACGATGTGAAAAGGGCCCAGGACTGCGGCGTCAAGGGTGTAGTGATGGAGATTCCCTCCAGCGAGCATATCATCAAGTATGCCTACCAGTGGCCGCTGGAGAAGGCCATAGACCTGTCCGTCAAGGCCACGCAGTACGCCAAGGAGCAGGGCCTCTACACCGTCTTCTTCCCCATCGACGCTACCCGAGCCGATATGAACTGGTACCTGGACTTGATCGAGAAGATATCCACTGAGGGGCATATGGATGCGCTGGCGCTGGTCGATACATTCGGCGTGCTGTCACCCCACGCCGTCTCGCAGTTCGTCCGGCGCACAAAGGAGCGCATTAAGAAGCCCCTCGAGACTCATTTCCATAGCGATTTTGGCATGGGCGTGGCGAACACCATCATCGCGCTTGCCGAAGGAGCCGAGGTAGCGCACACGACCGTCACCGGAATCGGCGAACGGGCTGGGAACACGTCGATGGAAGAGACGGTCCTGTCGTTGCTAACGATGTACGGGATAGACGTCGGACTGAAATACGATCGAATGTACGAGTTGTCCAAGATGGTGCGCGAATACGCGCGCCAGGAGATACCGACAAACCGGCCTGTCGTGGGCGAGCTTCTCTACAGCGTCGAATCCGGCATTATCGCCAGTTGGCTCAAGAACGCCGGCGATGAGCACATTCTCGAGGTCTTCCCCTACCACTGGAGCCTCGTCGGCCAACGTCCGGCGGAAATCGTGATGGGCAAGAACAGTGGCATCGACTCGATCAACCAGTGGATGGAAAAGCTTGGCCTCCAGCTTAACCCGGACCAGGCCAACGAGCTTGTCCAGGAGGTGAAGCTCGCGTCGCTCGAGAAGAAGGGGCTGCTGACCGAGGGCGAGTTCAAAGTGCTGGCGGACAAGGTCCTTGGCAGGCGGTAGTGCGAAGATACGCTAACCGCAAAGGCCACAAAGGGGATTATGAAGAATCATTGCGTCCTTCGCGTCCTTTGCTGTGAACTCGGTAGCTCCTCGGCGCCACTGAAGGTTGCGGACATTCTTGATTTAGGAGACGCGGGAAATGACCACGATCCGGGCGGATCAGATTGAGCAGGTGGCCTACACGTTGCTTTGCCACGCGTCCATTGAGCTGCCGCCGGACGTCGAGCGAGCGCTCAGGAAGGCGTGGGAAAAGGAAGCGAATCCCACCGGCAAGGCCTATTTCAAAGCCATACTCGACAACCTCGGGATCGCGCGGCGCGACAGGGTGCCGCTGTGCCAGGACACCGGCGTGCCAATGTACTACGTGACCCTGGGCTCCGCCGTGTCCGTCGAGGGCCATCTTAGGCAGGCCTTCGTCAACGCCACGTCTCGAGCCACGGCGGACACCCCATTGCGCCAGCAGGTAACAAATCCACTGACCAACGAGAACCCAGGAACCAACGTTGGCTGGCAGATGCCGCCGGTCTTTTTCGACTATCTGGATGGGGCGGACTACGTCGAGATTCTGGCGGTGCCCAAGGGCGGCGGTGCCGAGCTCAAGTGGTCGTGTGTCGTGCCGATACCCGGCGCGCCCAAAGAGGAGACCATTCTGAAAACGGTTATCGACGCCGTTTCGATGCCCGGCGGCGAGCCCTGTACGCCGACGATCGTCGGCGTGGCCGTCGGAGGATTCGGGCTGGACTACACTGAGCAACTCGCCCGCAAGGCCATCTACCGCACGCCTTTGAACTCGCGCAATCCGGACCCGAAAGTTGCGGCGCTCGAAGACAAGCTCTACACGGCGCTGAACCAGCTTGGCATAGGACCGCTGGGCGTAGGAGGGGAGACGACCTGTCTAGCCGTGCACATGGAGATAGCCGGCACCCACTCGGCGGTCTTTCCAATCGCCGTGGCCTTCTACTGCTGGGCGTCGCGATACTCGCGCGCCAGAATTCACGGCAGCGGCGAGGTCGAGTACCTCACGCATCCGCATCTGGGCGAGCGCTAGGAGCCCGCCCTCTCTAAAACCCTCTTCGCCCGCTGGTATACCGGCGGGTCGATCATTTTGCCATCCAGCGAGATCACGCCGGAGCCCGACGCCTGGAAGGCCTCGACGATACGTTGCGCGTAGGTGATCTCTTCAGGAGATGGACTGTAGACCTGGGTGACAGGCGCGATCTGCTTGGGATGGATCAGACACTTGCCGCTGAAGCCCAGCCTGCGTCCGAGGGTGGCGTCGGCCAGAAGCCCTTCGTCGTCGGCAACGTCGGAGAACACCGTGTCGAGGGCCTGCACCCCGTGTGCTGCCGCGGCCAACACCATCGCCGAGCGCGCGTGGAACAACTCGGACCCTTCTTTGGACCGAGTCGTGCCAATGTCGAGCGTGAAGTCCTCGGCGCCGAAAGCGATCGCCACGGTGCGCTCGCTCGCGCCCGTTATGTCGACTGCCTGGATGATGCCTCTGGCCGTCTCCATAATGGGAATCAGCTTCAGGCTACCTTCCGGCAGGCCGACTTTCGCCTCGCGCCGTGCAATCAGTGCGTCGACGTGGCGAACCTGCTCCGCCGACTCGGCCTTCGGCAGCATTATGCCCGCGAGTCCTGGAACGACGACCGCGTCGAGATCAGCCTCGATCAGCCCGGTGGCGGTCCCATTGACGCGAACGTATAGGTCCGGGCCACCCGGCACGCGATTGGACAGCGACTCGCGTATGGTCTGGCGGGCCAGTTCCTTTTCCGCTGGAGCGACGGAATCCTCCAGATCAAGCACGAGGGCATCGGCGGCCAAAGAGATGGCCTTGTCGATCATTTTCTGCCTGTTGCCAGGAACGAAGAGCAAGGTGCGTAGCAGTTCCATTTCTTTGCACACTCCCTCGGTTTACTCGCCGCCCAGTGCAGCACTGTCGTGGCCACAACCTCGGTAAGGCCGACGGGCTCCGCGCACCTGTAAAAGGTGCGGCTACGGGTGTCGCGGCCAGTTGGCCGCGGCCCGGGTTTTGCGTCCGGGTGCCTGCGACAGATGTGGCCTCACCGCGAGAGAACGATCAGCGCGTCGGCGGCTTTGGCGCCGAGGCCGGCCCCGTAGACGATCAGGGGATTTATGTCGAGCTGTTGAACCTGGTCGAGGTCAACGGCCAGACGCGAGACGGCGACGAGGACGCGCTTGATGGCCGCGATGTCGGACGGAGGCTTACCTCGGGCACCTTTCAGCAGGGCGTAGCCTTTGGTCTGGCGAATGAGCTGCTCGGCGTCGGCATCTGAGAGCGGCGCAACCCCGAAGGCGGCGTCGGCGAACACCTCGACGAAAATGCCGCCGAGCCCGAACATCACGACCGGCCCGAATTGCGGGTCGCGCGTGACGCCCACGATGACCTCGACTCCGGGAGGCAGCATCTCCTGGACAGATACGCCCAGAATCTGGGCGCTCGGCACCGCGCGTTGGGAAGCCGCCAGTATCTTCTCGTAGCCGACCCTCGCCTCGTCGTCGTTTTGCACGCCGATTCTAACGCCACCGACGTCCGACTTGTGGAGAATGTCGGGCGACACAACCTTCATCACGACCGGGTACCCGATCTCTCGCGCGCCGCGGACGGCGGCATCGGCGCTGGTAGCAAGAATCTCTCGGGTGACGGGAATACCATACTCCGCCAGCACGCGCTTGGCCTCGCCTTCGGTTAGCACGTGTCTACCGTCCTGCACAGCGCCAAAGACCTCTCGGTGTGGGGACGTTGCGCGCTGTAGGGACGTTGCATGCAACGTCCCTACAGCGCCTGTGCCAACTGGGATTGCCAGACTAGCATCTCGCCTGAGCCACGCGGCGTACTCCTCCATCGCCTTCAAGGCCCGCACCGCCATCGGCAGGTGGCGGAAGGTTGGGACGTTGCCACGCCGCAGCGCCTCGCTCCATTCGTCCACGTAGCGCACGTGTCCACCCACCCAGCCGACCACAGGCTTGCCACAAGCGCACGCCAACCTTGCCACCCGCTCGATGTCCGCCTCACCCGTCCCTTCGTAGCCGAGCAGCAGAAGCATCAAACCGTCGACACCTTCATCGGACAGAAGAATCTCCACGCTATCGTCCAGCACCTTTTGCAGCGGGTACCGCTCGCGAGCCGACCAGACGTCCAGCGGGTTGCTGGCAGGCGCCCATGAAGGAAAAAGCTCTGCCCTGAGTCTGGCTTCGGTTTCAGCGCAAAACTCCGCGGCTCTGAGGCCGCTGGTTTCCAGGAGGTCGGTCGCCACGACACCGCCGCCGCCCGTGATAGTGATGATGGCGATGCGGTCACCTGCGTTGCGGAACGGTAGGCAGGAGAAGGCCTGGGCCACGTCCATCAGCTCGGCGAAGTCGTACACGCGTGTAATGCCCAGTTGCCGGAAGGCAGCGTCGACGATCTTGTCATCTCCGGCGAGGCTGCCGGTGTGACTTATGCTCGCCACCGCTCCCCGGGCCGTCCTACCGGCCTTTAGCACCACCATCGGCTTTCGCCGGGACGCCTCGCGAGCGACCCGCATAAACCGCCTGCCGTCCTTGATCGACTCGAGGTACATAGCGATCACTTCGGTGCTGGAATCCTGGCTGAGGTACTCCAGGATGTCGCACTCGTCCACATCGGCCTTGTTGCCGATAGCGCAGGACTTGCTAACACGGAAGATCCCGCTGGTGACGATCTGCAGCAAGAGCGCCCCGGCCATCATGCCACTCTGGGAAACAAAGGAGACGTTGCCGCTCCGAATCTCCGACAAATGACGCACGATGAAGGACGTGACGAGGCCGCGCTCGAAGTTCGCGATCCCCGTGCAGTTTGGTCCCCAGATTCTCGCGCCGCTCGTCCTGGCCAGCCCGACTAACCGCTCCTGAAGCTTGCGACCCTCCTCGCCGATCTCGGCAAAGCCCGCCGACTCGATGACGACGCCGCGCACGCCCTTCTGAGCGCACTGCGCCACCGCGCTGGACACGTCTTCGGCTTTTACGATCACCACGGCGAGATCAATCTCTTCCGGAACATCAAGCACAGAAGCGTAGGATTTCAGGCCAAGAATGCTGTCGCCCCTGGGGTTGATGGGGAAGATCTGGCCTTTGTAGCTGTTGAGAAGATTTTGCACAATGGCGTAGCCGGCCTTCTCGGGGTTGCTGGAAGCGCCGATTATCGCCACATTCCTTGGTTCGAAGAAGAAGTCCACGCCTACACGCCCAGATACCGGGCCTTCACCTCGGCATTCGTCCACAGGTCTGCAGCGGGACCGTCGTAAACCATTTTACCCTTGCTCATTATGTACGCGTGATCGGCGAGATCCAGGGCAAATGCCAGGTTTTGCTCCACCAGGACGATGGACAGCCCGCTTTCCTTCAACTGGCGAATAATGTTTCCCGTTTCGCGCACCAGCAACGGCGCCAGCCCTTCCGTCGGCTCATCCATCAGAACAAGCTCGGGATTGCCCAAAAGGGCGCGCCCGGTGGCCAGCATCTGCTGCTCTCCCCCGCTCAGCTTGCCGCTGCGGTGGCTGAGCCTTTCCCCAAGCCTGGGGAAGAACTCGATGATGCGCCCGATGGTCCAGGGGTGATTCTTTCCCCGGCTACTCAGGTGCAGGCACTCCTTCACGCTCAGCGAGGGGAAGATGCGCCTCCCTTGGGGCACGACCCCCAGGCCCAGGCGGGCAATGCGATAGGTTGGCATCCGCGTGACGTCCTGACCCTTGAACACAACCTGGCCACGGCGCGGCTGATTGAAGCCGCAGATCGAGCGAATGAGCGTCGTCTTGCCAACGCCATTGCGGCCGAGCACCGTGACCACCGAGCCCTTCGGAACTTCGAGCGATACTCCCTGTAGCACGTAGCTGTCGCCGTAATAGGTATGGATGTCCTTGACTTCTAGCACGTTCATTGCGCTTGACTTCCCAAGTAGATTTCCTGCACTGTCTTATCTTGGCGTACCTCGTCCGTAGAGCCTTCGGCAACCATTCTTCCCAGGTGCAAAACGCTCATTCTTTCCACCAGATCAAAGGCCACGTCCATGTCATGCTCGATGAGCAAGACGGTCACTTCTGGCGGCAGGCTCCGAAGCATCTTGGTGACGCTGGCGGTCTCGGCCGGAGACAATCCGCTGGTGGGCTCGTCAAGTAGCAACAGTTTGGGCCGTTGTGCCAGCGCCATCACTATCTCCAACTCCCGTTGCTCGCCGTAGGACAGGCTTCGCACCTCGTAGTTCCGGCGCTCCCAAAGATCCCACGCTTCGAGAATCTCCCGCGCCTGAGAGTAGAGATAGTCAAAAGAAGATACAGGTCGATGGAGCACAAAGCGACACGGCGCGTATGCCTGGAGGGAAAGGATAATGTTTTCCAGCAGCGTCAGGGTGGGCAGCAAATTGGTTATCTGGAAAGTCCTGGCGACACCCAGGGCGGCACGCTTGTGGATAGGCATCCGCGTGGCATCCTTACCGAACAGAAGGATCTTGCCAGACGAGGGCGAGTGCACACCGGTGACCAGATGAAATAACGTGGTCTTGCCGGCTCCGTTGGGGCCGATGAGCGCCCTTCTCTCTCCGTGATTCAGGCTCAGGTTAATGCCGTCCAGCGCCCGCAGTCCACCAAAGCTCTTGGTCACGCCCTGTATAACCAAAGGACTCGCGGCCTGTTCAGCTACAGTAGCGGTGGCCCTCATCCGGCTTGCGGACTCAACCATGCTCGCACCTTTCTCTTGATCGGGTTATATACGCCTTGCGGCGCGAAGACTATGACCAGCACGTAGATGAAGCCCAAGATCAGCAACCAGCGTTCCGTGTAACCGCTGATGATGTTCTCCATAAGCACGATGCTGGCCGCCCCAATAATGGGACCTACCAGACTTCCGGCCCCGCCCATAATGACCATCAACATAACTTTGGCTGAGTTAACCACGTTGAGGTAGCCGGGTCCGACGTAGCCGTTGTAGTAGACGAAGAGAGAACCCGCGATGGCCGCAAAGAAGCCTGCTGCCAGGAACGCCACGTATTGATACAGCCAGACATTGTAGCCCAGGGCGCGCATGCGGGTCTCACTGTCACGTATGCCCTGCAACGCGAGCCCAAAAGGCGACCGCACCAGCAGGAACATCGCGACTGTCGCGATCAGGAAGAATACGAGTGTGAAATAATAGAACACGCTGGTGTCGGTAAGGTCCAGCCGGATCAGGACGAGGTCCGGACGCGGAATGCCGGACAGGCCATCGTCGCCCCGCGTCACCGACGTCCACTTGAAGGCGATGCCCCACAGCACCTGCGAAAGCGCGAGGGTGATCATCAGGAAGTACACACCGCGTGTGCGCAACGCCAACAGGCCAAACACGGCGGCCACTGCCATCGACAGGCCAAGACCAGCTACAAACTCCAACCAGAAATTGTCCAGAATCTTGAGCGCAAGGTATCCGGAGGTGTAGGAAGCCACGCCAAAGAAAGCGGCATGCCCCAGCGAGGGCAAGCCGCCGTATCCCTGCAAAATATCCAGGCTCATGGCAAAGATGGCGTAGATAAGGACGAGTATCAAAAGGCCTACGTAGTAGGAGGAAAGAAGAACGGGCAAAACGAGCATGGCGGCGATGCCGACCAGAAAGAGCGCTATTGTCGATAACTTCATGCCGGCCGTCCAAACAGGCCACTGGGCTTGGTGGCAAGGATGATGGCCATTGGCGCAAAAACGGTGAAAAGCGATAGCTCCGGGAAAAGCGCCTTCCCAAAGTTGTCCAGCAATCCAACGAGGATGGCGCCGACAAATGCTCCCCGCAGGCTACCCAACCCGCCGATGATCACCACGACGAAGGCAAGCATCAGAACCTCTAGATCCGCTCCAGGATAAGCCCCGATGAACGGCCCCCCCATAACACCACCCATCGCCGCCAGGGCGGCGCCGATGGCGAATACCCCGGTGCTCGTTAGCGGCACGTTCAGCCCAACCGCCTGCGACATCTCTTCGTCGTCAACCGCCGCTCGTACCGCAGAACCCATCTTGGTCCCTTCCTGGAACCACCACAAGAACAGCGCCATCAGAATCCCGACGACGATGACCACGAGGCGATAGGTCGGGAACCTGATGTCTCCCACCGCCGTGGCCCCCTGGAACATGGGAGGCGCCGGTATGTTCTGGGGATAGCCCCCCCAGATGACCAGAGCGATGTCGGCGATAACAAAGACGAATCCAAAGGTTACCAGCACCTGCCCCAGTTCGTTCTTGTACAATTGGCGCAGCACAAAGCGCTGCATCAGTATGCCCAAGACCGCGATGCCTATCGCCGCTCCGAGGATCGCCAACAGGAAGTTCTGCGTCCGGTTTACTATCGTCAGGCCTATGTAGGCTCCCAAGAGATAGTAAGACCCGTGCGCAATATTGACGATGTTCATCAGACCGAAGACCAGCGAAAGCCCTGCCGCCAGCAGGAACAGCAGCATCCCGAACGAAACGCCGTTCAAACCCTGCATGACCCAGAAGTTCAAGGCAGCTCTCCTCGAGTACTTATTATTGCGCAGCGTACAATATCACAGAGACATGGCCACGTCAACAAGGAATCTGTGTGTCGGGAACTTGCTAGATGTACTCCACCGACAACAGGCTCGGCTCGTGCATCGGGAGGATGATGTCGGCCTCCCGCTTGACTCGCCAGACGCTCTCGTAGGCCTGTACGGCACTAAGATGGATTCCCGGCGCGATCACTGGAAACGGTGAGTTCAGCGCCGGCGGCGGGTCGAAGTTCTCGCCGATGCAGCAATAACCGGTGATTACGGCCTTGCCCTTTGCCGTGTTCACCGCGACAGCCTGGCAGCCGACAGTGTGGCCGGGAGCCGTGAGAAGCCTGATGCCCGGCATTACCTCGTGGTCGCCGTCCACCACCACGTAGTCGAAATCCTCGCCGCCATTCTCAAACCAGCGATACATCTTCGCCGTCAAGGGATGGGGGTCTCGCGCCTGGTCGAGCTCCGTCTTCTGAACGTACACCTTGGCGTTGCGGCACTTGGCCGTACACAACACGTGGTCGAAGTGAAGGTGCGTCTGGATGACGACGTCGACGTCGTCGGGCGTGATCCCCACGCCGGCGAGACACTCCTCAAAGGTCCGGACGTGCTCCCAGGGCGCACCGAACTGCGAGTTCGCCTTCAGATCTTCCGCAGAGCCGCCCGTGTCCACCAGAATGTGTTTGTCGCCAGCCTGCACGTAAAAGAAGAGAGCCGGGATCATCATGTCTCCCTGCCTCGGAATCAGGTACAGGAACACGCTCCTGTGAAGAGGGGTCCGCGCCGTGGTCAGCGGGTAGATCTTGTTAATTGGATCCATGTTTCACCTCTTGTCCATATACGTTGGTGGCGCGAAGTCGTAGGGACGTTGCATGCAACGTCCCTACGACGCGCTATCACCTATTATCCATGTGCGCCGGCGGCGCGAGGGTGAGCAGGGTCTTACCTTCGAGCTTCTCCAGATTGCGCATGAACTTGTATTTCACTTCGGTGGCATCGTAGGGGCACGGTGGAACCGGCTCGATCACGGATTCGACCGAGGCTACAATCAGGGCAAGCTCCTTACCCTCGAACGCCCTTGCCGCCGCCGCCCGAAACTCCTGGATCGACGATACGGAGGCCGAGTTTTTGTACCCGGCGCCTTCGGCGATCTTGGCCAGGTCGATCCGATTGTTGGCCGTATGTGTGGGACCACCTCCCGACGATTCGTACCTCTGGTTGTCGAAGACGATGTGCACCAGGTTTCGAGGGTTCTTGTTCGCGATCGTGGTGAGGGCGGGAAGGTTCATAAGCAGCGATCCGTCCCCATCGAGCGCGATCACCCGGCGGTGAGGGAGAGACAAAGCAAGGCCCAAGCCCACGGAGGAACAGAGGCCAAGCGTATAGACATTGTAATTAGCATCGCTAGGTCGCAGTGCGTGCCACTCGACGCGCACCCCGCCGACATTGGTGACCACGAGGTCATCTTCCTTGACCAGGGGCAAAAGAGCCTGAAGGCATTCGTAACGTCTCATGATCGTCACCTCAAACACTCTTTGTTCAACACTACCGCTACAGGGCGCTTGGAGATGCTAGTCCAGGTTTGCGCGTCCTGAATCTGGCTCTTAACATCGCTCAGCTTGGTGGCGACCTCGTAGACGACGTCCATCGCCTTGAGCACCGGCTCGGTGTAGACCCCAAGCTGCGTGTGCATCCAGTATTTCTCGCTGATGCCACCGCTGTAACCGACGAGCATAAGAAGCGGAATGCCGCTCAAGTAGTTCAGAGTAACCAGCGCATTGCAGCAGGTAAGAAATCCAGCGTCCATCATGACCATTGCGGGCTTTTTCCCCGCAAGGTAAGCCCCTGTGCACACGCCGATGCCCTCTTCCTCGCGGGCCAAAGGCACGTGGATCATACTCTGTTCGGCATCCACAGCGGAGATTAGGGGCTGCAAGTTAGCCTCAGGCAGCGTGGCTACAAAGTCAATCCCCGCCTCCTTGAGACCTTCCAGAATAGTCTTCGCCGCTAGGGCGTCCATAAAGCGTTTCCTCCTTGAACAATCTTCCTCATAGAATGACTCTTCCGTGCCTTCCGTGGTTGCCGTACCCTCAGAAGTCCGATTCGGGCACCAGCGGGGCGAAAACCCCCGCCTTCAATACAAGTAGAATGACCAGGAAATCGCCAACCAACTCCGCGGCCGCCGCACCAAAAAGCACGTACACGATCTTGCTGGTGGCGAAGTAAAGAGACAGAAGAAGCGTTATGAGCAATCCGAGCACGATCACGCCGCCAAAGAACGGTAAGGAGTATTCTTTCACCAGCCGCTGCACCGCGAACCTGGCAGCCACCGACGAATAGACCGAGGTCATAACGTACACTCCAAGCATCGCCAGGTTGGCCAGGATCAGCACGAGCTCCAAGGGCTCCAGGAAGTCACCGCTTATACTTCGTTGGTCGAGCCCCAGATGAGTCAGAAGTAGGGTCAGTGTAGTACCCCCCATCATTGCGTACGTGCCGAAAAGCACCGGTAGCAGGGCAGTGTTCCAGAGCTGGATGGCGGGCGAATAGGACAACACGAAGCCATCGTAGATCATTACCAGGAGCGCCGCCGCACCGGCTACCAGTTTGATCGCCTGGCCGGCGCTTCCGCTGGTTTCCAGCGGAACGTAGCCCAACGACATTGCTGCATAAAGAGCGCCGAAAACGGCAAAGGCGGCCATGGCGAAGAACCCGCGGCTTATCCAGGAAGACACGGGATTGGACAGGGCGCGCCAGAACCTCTCGGGCCGACCCAGATACATCAGATGAGCAGTATTCTTGCCTACCAGCACGACCAGCAGACCCAGAACCATTCCGAGCGGGAAGCCCGCAAGCATGGATACCAGAAACAGGCCGGCTCCAAGCTCGCCCAGGAAGAAGGCCGTGGCGATCAGCCACATCCATTCAGTCTGGGGCCTGAACCCCACCACGAAAAGCTCGTGCGGCAACGCGTAGGGATTGTCTTGTCTCATCGTGTGCTGGCCTCACTCCACGTAGTATACCGAAGGCTCGGTGCCAAGCTCCGCCAGCAACTGGCTGGCGATTCGCTGGCGGATCAGCCGCCTGACGTTGCTCGTGGGATCGTTAAGGTCCCCAAAAACGCGCGCTTCCGCCGGGCAGGTCACGACACACGCCGGCTCCAGCCCTTCGTCGACGCGATGGGCACAGAAGGTGCATTTGACCATCGTCCCAGGCACGAACTCGGCGTACTTGACCTTCTCGTAGACCGTCAGCCCCTCAGCAAAGTACCCGTTCTCGAGCAATTCTTTCCGAACGTAGAACCTGTTCTTGTACGGGCAGGCCACGTAGCAGGCCCGACAGCCGATGCACTTGGCGTGGTCGACGAGCACGATGCCGTCGGGACGTCGATGGGTGGCTTTGGTCGGGCACACTCGCTCGCAGGGCGCATTCCGGCAGTGGTTGCACAGTGTCGGAATAAATATCTTCTTCACGTTGGGATATTCGCCCACCTCGCGCGATAGGGTACGCGTCAAGAACACCCCACGCGGCGTGCCGTGCTCTGCCTTGCAGGCCACGGAGCACGCATTGCAACCGATGCACCTCTTCAGATCGATCACCATGCCCCAACGAACCACGAGCTACCTCCTGACATGACACTGAGCACAGCCATCGCCACGACTTCGTCGTTGTCCGTTAGATGCATCGAGAGGCCGCTCGGCCCGCGAGCAGCCACGCTATCCCCGTTTACGATGACCGCGTAATCTGGTTTCAATTCGCCGTTTTCCACAAGGAAATCGTACAGCGTCTGGCCGTCGCCGGTCTGAATCTGTCGCAGCAAATCCTCTAGCGTGCCGCCCGCGAAGTCGACTTCCCGGCTGCTCCATCCGATGGCTCGCCGGACGCTTTGCAGGGCAGTCACCCTGGCTTTTACCATCTACGACTCACCTTGTCTGCCCCGGAATCCCGACCCGGTGCGTCTTCTAATTGTCACCCTGAGCGATAGCGAAGGGTCTCTGCGCACGTGCGCCGAGATTCTTCACTGCGCTCCGCTTCGTTCAGAATGACAATCGCCCCAAACCCTCTATGCCCTGGCGACTTTCACCCTGGCGGCCGTCTCGAACGATCCTGTGACCTTGTCGGTATAGTCCATCGAAGGGCTGAGAAGGCTATTGAAAGAGATCGCCGGGCGGTTCGGCAGAGCGCGGTTCACCCAGCGGCTCACACCATTGGACACCCCGACCACCTCCGGATGGATCCCCTGAGTCACCACGGCCTTGCCGCGAACCTCTCCGTAAGGCGAGGTCACGACGATTTCGTCACCACTGGCAATCCCCTTGCGCCGTGCGGTCTGAGCATTGATCAGAATGCCAAGATTCGCCGGATCCCGGTCGCTGATCTCAGTGAGCCAGGGGATGGTAATCGTATCGGCGAAATTGTGTATGGCCTCCTTGAAACAAATGGCATACATATCGAACTCGGACGGCTCACGATACAGCTTGCTCTCTCGCCAAATCGGCAGAGGCAGGTAGTCAGAGGTATCCCACTCACCGCCCTTTTCTCTTATCTTCTCCGCAAGCTCTTTGCCCGTCTTCTTGATGAACTCGAAGTAAAAAGGTATTCGCAGCTCGTGGTAAGGCTGGTACATCTCCGCCGGGGTAAGCTTCCTCACGGCGTTGCCGTGCTCTTTGAACCACTCGAGGCCTCGCTCGTCCCCATTAACAGACCTGGCCACGGCGTCCAGAATCTCCTCGGGACTATGCTTCATCTTCGGATCGAGCATGTACTGAGGCTTCTTGTAAAACCAAAGCCGGAAGTTCAGGTAATCGTTCCAGTCCTCGAGGAAGCCAATTCTTTCGGCCAACTCGTAGAAGATGTCTACCGCGTCTTTGGTTTTGTACAGTGGCCCAACTACCGGTTGCCGTAGCGTCTGTCCTGTGACCATCGGCGGCTCGCTACACTGCAAAGCATACGATTCCAGATACGAATGATCGGGCAGCACGATATCGGCCCAGACAGTCGACTCGTTGAGCAGTATGTCGATGGCCACGATGAAGTCCAGGCTCTTGAGAATTCCGATCATCTTGTCGGTAGCGGGCTGATTCCATATTGGGTTCGAATGGTAGATTAGCATCGCCTCGGGCTTGAAGGCCGGGCTGTACTTGCCGGGGTTGGTCAAGGTCTCGACGCTCAGATGGCCGGCCGTGAACCCGATGGGGAACAGCTCCGCCAGGTGCGATGAAAGCGGCGGGTATCTGAACGGCATCCAGGGCATATCCTGGTGCGGCTTTGGTGCGACCATGCCATCCGGACCCGGCTCGATCAGATAACCTCGGAAATCATAGGGAACGCCGAGATGGCCGCCGGGAACGTCGACGTTGCCCAGAAGCGTGTTAATGGTCTTGAAAGTCATGTTGTCGAGGGTGCCGTCGGCGTGGGAGTGGGCACCGCGATAGTACGTCACGGCCGCCGGCCGGTAGGGATACTCCTTGCCGTCGAGCACGATGGTGCTACCGATGCGTGCCGCCTCGCCCAGCTCCCTGGCGATGCGTCTGATGGTTTCGACAGGCACGCTCGTCACCAGCGACATGCTTTCGGGTGTGTAGTCTTTCAATATGTCCTTGAACACCTGGAAGGCCGGCCTGCACTCGACGCCCTGCGCCGTGTAGGTTCCCTCCAGAGAGAAGTCCCGCACGGTCGGGTCGTCGTAGGCTTTCACAACCCGCTCAACGCCATCCCAAACGAGCGGCTTGCCCGACTGGTCACGCACCATAAAACCGTCCGGCCCCACAAGATATGGTGCGTTGGTTTGAATCTTGAGGAACCTGGCGTCGTGGATGCCAAGCTCGAAGACCAGCACGTTCATGAGCCCCAGCACAAAGGCGCGGTCCGTCGCCGGACGAATGGGGATCCATTCGTCTGCCTTGGCGGCCGCCACGGAGAGCCGAGGATCCACGACGACCAACCGCATGCCCCGCATTCTGGCATCGGCCATGCGTTTTGCCGATCCTGACAAGTGGAGATGGGAGGAGAACCCGTCGCCCGCTCCGATCTGGATCCAGTAGTTGCAATGGTCGTAGTCGTTGACGTTGCTAAAGCAGCCGTCCACGATACCGCTCAACGGGTGTGCTGCTGAGCCGCAATAGGTGCCGACGGTGCTAACGATGTGCGGCGCCCCGAAGATCAACGGCCACGCCCACAGGTACGAGCGCTGGAAGTCGCCCACGGAGGCAAGGAGCTTTCGCGGGTTGTCCTCGCGGATCTTCCGGAACCTGCGCGCAACCTCGTCGAGGGCTTCGTCCCAACTGATCTCTTCCCAGCCAGGATCCTGGTCATAGCCCTTCCTGGGGTTGGTGCGCCGTAACGGCGCCTTGACCCGGCGGGGATCGTACAGCCGCATAAGACCGGCGTTCCCTTTCGGGCAAAGCTTGCCCAGATTGTCCAGGTTGTTGGGATTGCCCTCGATCTTGACGGCCACGCCGTCGACGACCTTGACCAATATGCCACAGCCGTGCAGGCACAGCTTGCAGGTGCTAGGAATCCATCGTTCGTTACGATCAGGCATCATTCCACTCTAGGTAATCTTTCAAGAAAACCTCGCCCTTACCGATTGGACGAATTCGCTCGAACTGCTCCCGACCTTGGGCATTGCAGGTGGGCGGCTTGGTGGCGTCGATGATCATTTTCCCGCCGATACGGTGCCACTCGGGCGTGCTGCTGACGCCGTACTCTTTCCCCGTCGGGTCCATCGGGATAATGCGCATCCCCGGAATGACCATGATGTCCTCCTCGGGGTTGACGCGCGTGTTGACGGCCCAGATGATGTCCGTGTTATTGAATATGTCCACATCCTCGTCCACCGCGATGGCGATCTTCGGATGGAGATACTCGGAGGAAAGGACGCTCAGCAACACGGTCTTTGCCTCGCCGTAGAAGCGCGGCGTCATTTGCACTACTACGCCGAAGATGCCCGGCAGCGTCATCACGTTCTTGACGAGAGCCATACCGCCGATGTTCTTCAGGCGGTTGTAGATCGTGGCCGCCATCGGCAGCTTGTGGTAGACACAGCCCTCGACCTCCGCCCCGTTCTGGAGGTTCTTGTAGATGGCGTCCTTGCGCATGGTCATCGCCGTGAACTCGAGCACGGGGTTCTGGCCCGTTCCGGCTATATAGTAGTCCTGGAACTCCGAGAATGGCCCCTCCGACTCACGATAGTGAGGTAGAACGTGGCCCTCCAGGATGATCTCGGCGTACGCAGGCACTTCCAGGTCTATGGTCTCGCACTTCACCAGGGGCACGGGCTCTCCGAGCAGTGCACCTGCCAGCTCGATCTCGTCCATTTCGTAGGGGCCCGTGGTCGTCGCCGCGAAATAGTAAAGCGGGTGATGCCCGATGCAAACGGCAATGGGCATTGGCTCGTTCTTCAGCTCGTATTTTCGGTAATTGAGATACGTGTGGCGCCCGACTATGCCCAAGAAGCCGGTACGATTTCTTTCCTTGATCTGGAGACGATGAATGCTCATGTTCCTGATACCGGTATCCGGGTCCTTGGTAATGCACATGCCCGCAGTGATGAACGGCGCCGCGTCTTTGACGCCGGCCTTGTGCGCCGGCAGCTTTCGCACGTCGACATCCTCCCCTTTGAGGATCACCTCTTTCACGGGACCGGTCGCTACCATCTCGGGAGCAACGCGCTGGTTTAGCTTGCCGGCGAAAGTAGGAACGACCTGATCGAGTGTTGTGTCGAAGGCGATGGCGGCCTGGCGGGGCGTCGCGGGAGCCTGCCCAATACCTCGCCAGCCGGGAAAGCCGGTCAGTCTTTCAAAAAGGAGCGCCTTGTCCCTGCACTCGTACATGAGAGCGCCCATCTCGGTCAGGGGACTCACCGGTCGCTTAAGGTGAAGAAGCTCTCCGGCTTCCTCGAGCTGGTTGATCCAGGTCCGCATATCTTTTGGCATCCGCTGTCCTCCTGGTTGTGCTTGGATTGTGTGCAGCAACCAGAGCAGGTCTGGTAGGGGCATCCGCCTATGGCGGATGCCCCTACGGGCACTTATTGGCTCACTTCATCTAGGGACCTTGCCCTGGTTGCCACGTGACTGAATGCTACTTAGCCCACTTACCTTTCGCGTCGGTGTAGGTGGGCATCTTCGTGAACTCATCGGGGCTCCACTTCCAGAACTGCGAAACATCCTTGAAGGTTTCTATGGGAACGTTCACCAGCTTCCCGTCTACCTTCTTAGTTTCCATGATGTAGATGTTGTTAATGATGTTTCGGTACTGGTCGAGCTTGATGGGGCCGCGCGGAGCGTTGGGAACCTCCGCCTTCGCCAGCGCCGCGAGGAACTTTTCGGAATCCTCCATGTTGCCCTGGACTGCCTGCAATGCCTTCTCCAACATCATTGCGCCCGCGTAGCCGTGCTCCGCAAAGTACGTGACCGGCCGGTTGAACTTCTTCGTGAAGGCGGCCATGAAAGTCTTGTTCTCAGGGTTTGCCAGCGCGGTCGTGTAGTTGCCGGACGTGAAGGTGCCCAGTGCGGCGTCACCCTGTTGAGGAAGAATCGAGTCGTCCGTCAGCCCGCCCGGTCCGATCAGGGCAGCTCGCTTCTTGACCCCGTACTCCTCGTAGGTTTTCACGAACTTCAGTGCGTCCGCACCTGAGTTAAACGAGTAGACGACGTCGACCTCGGGCTTGATGGCCGTGATGTATGGCGAGAGATCGGCCGCACCAAGCGGGTGGTAGAGCTCTTGCACTATCTGGCCCCCCGCCTCCGTAAAAGTGCGAGCGAATCCGCCGGAGTATTCCCATCCCGCGGCGTAGTCCGACGAAACGATTGCCGCCTTCCGCAGGCCCTTCTTGTAAGCCCATTCACCCACAGGATGCGTGTTCATGCTGTTGGCGAACGAGATGCGAAAGATGTAAGGGCTGGCCTCCTTCTTGGTCAGGTCGTCGGCCCCGGCGTTGTGAATAAAGAGAGGGATCTTTTTCTCTTTCGCGTACGGAGCAAGCCCCAGGGCAACACCACTGTGGATGACTCCGGCCAGCATCTGCACGTTGTCCCGCTCGACCAGTTTCTTGGCCTTGGTCAAGCCTACGTCGGGCTTGGCCTCGCTGTCTTCTACAAGCACCTCGATCTTGCGCCCTGCCAACTGGCCACCCTTCTCCTCGAGGTACAGCGCGAAGCCATCCTTTAGATCGGCGCCGAGCGCGGCGTAGACACCCGTAAGAGGCGTCAGATACCCGATCTTGATGGCGGGCTTGGCCGCGGCGGCGGGGGCTGCCGTCGGCTTATCAGGGGCCTTCGCCGCGGGGGTCGCCGCCGCAGGCTTACTCTCGGCAGGCTTGGACTCCGCGGGCTTAGCGGCCGGAGTCGCGGCCGCCGGTTTCTCGGGCGCGGGCGCCGGCTGAGCACAGCCCGCCACCAGAGCCGCCACCAAAAGAACCGTGAAAAGTAGTCCTACTCCTTTTGCCACACTTGACCTCCTATGATTTATTTTTCCGATATCCGCTCTAAGAAGATCGGCCAAAGAAGTACTCGTGCACGCTCACGGCCGCCCCCATCTCCTGTCCATTGATCTTGATGCCTCGCGTCGCCTGCGGCGCGTTTCTCCCGCGCGTCGTCACGATCTCTCCATCCACCATTATCATCGCTATGGAGGGCGTGTCGCCGATCTCGATGTTCTCCAGCGCATTCTTCGCTGCGGAACTCTGCGCAAAATCCATGACGAGCAGGTCTGCCTCGCGACCCGGCTCTACGATGCCCACGTTCAGGCCGTAGACACGCGCCGTGTTGCCTGTTGCCGCCGCGATCACTTTTGCCGCCGGTATCTTGTTCAACGACGAAATCTGAACCATGCAGCGCAGAATGGCTGTGGGAATAACACCGATGCCAATCGGCGTATCCGAGCCAAGGAACAGGCGATCCAACTCATCTTTCTCGGCCAACATGCGGACGATCTCGTAGGCAGCCCAAGGATTGCCGTTGTAGATGACCTCAAGCGGGAAGCGAGTTTCATATATCAGTTGCTTGATCTCACCCATCGACACAGCCGTGCAGCCACCGTTGGTGTGTACCACGCAGTCGGGCTGGGTCTCGATGATCATCGCCGGCCCTACCAGGGCCGAGCCAGGGATCGACTCGCCACCACAGTGCATTGGGACCTTAAACCCGTACTTGCGCGCCCAGGCCACCATCTCTCTGGTATCCTCCGGCTTGTACAGGCCACCGCCACCGATCTCTGCAAGCAGCCAGACGCCGTTCTCGGACATCTCCTTGAAATCGGCTTCCTTCAGCCCTGCACGAAGAATGAGGGCACCGCCGTGATACTTCATTGCTCCGCCGGGCCGGAAGTTCTGCATCGTCTTCGCCGCCAAGATCGCCAGGCATTTGGTGCCCACGGGATCGGTTGGACATCCCTGGGTGTGGGGCTCTCCCTGCGACAGGGCCGTCGTCACGCCTGCCTGCAAAGCGCCCTCCATCCACCCGAAGACCTTGTGTCTCGGGTGCCAGTCGCCGATCACACCGTGCGTGTGGGGGTCGATGAGGCCCGGGCAGAGGGTCATGCCATTCACGTCGATGACTGGATCGCAGCCCGACACGTCAATGTCTGCCGCCATGCCCACCTTGGAGATCTTACCGTCCTCGATCAGGACCGTGTTGGCGTCGAGAATCGGCCGACGGATGTCTCCTGAAACAAGTGTAGCGATGTTCGTGAGCGCAACTTTCCTCATACGTCCTTTCCTCCACGTTTCTTGAACTCAAAACTTAGCGACAGGCTAACAAGCCACGACGAACCCCTGTGCGGTTGTCGTCGGGCCACTTTCGGGTGAGCTGTTTCCTGCTGGTCCTTGGTCAAGGGAGCTTGGGTGTCCTCGTGCGGTTGGGCGCGCCGTTCGACGAGACACAAATCGATCCCACAAGCAGCCCTGGTTGGGGACAGTTTCGGTATATCACAACGAACCTGGCTTGTCAAGGTTCGACGGATAGGCACAAAGAAGCTGGCAGGAACGCCGTCAAGCGCGAAACGAGGGCGTCCTTTGGCGAGCAAATCGACGGACAACTCCTTTGCTGCAATACTCAGCGCTGGACAAGACTGCAAAGATTCTACCACTTCTTGGCAGCTTGTCAAGCTGTGTTCTGGGTCGAATTGAGCCGAAAGTGCATCAAAGCCCAGCAATTGCCCGATATGCTATAATGCGAGATCGAAAGGAAAAGGCGAATAAGGGAGATCGGAGCTTAGCGATGAGGTGCAGTGGTGAAGAGCGATTCCCTGACATCGATCACGCGGAGGCGTCCAAGCGGGCCATAAAGGCGGGGTTCGACGGCGTCGAGATAACCAGTCTTATGGGCTACCTGAAGAAAGGCAACGAAGTCCTCTTGCCCGCCGACACCGTCATCGCGGCGGGCCCGCGCAAATCGCGCCAGGATCTCGTGCACCAGGTAGAGTTTATGGTGGACGAGACCCACATCATCGGCGACGCCATCGCCCCGCGCGGTCTACACAACGCGATCCACGAGGGGTATAAGCTGGGGTGCCGGGTGTAGACGGGGCGGAGACGAACCCTGGGGCGAACCCGACCAACTTTGACACACCGGTACATATGTGGTACCATATATGTGCTTTGTAGTGGGCTTTAATTCGAGGAGAACATGACAGTGCCAACACGTGCACATGTTGTATTACCGGAGGACCTGCTGGTGGAGGTCGATCGGGTTGCGGGCAAGCGCAAGCGAAGCCGTTTTATAGAATCTGCTGTGCGAGAGAAGCTCTCTCGCGAAGTGCTGTCCGCCGCCTTGCGGGAGTGTGCCGGCGCAATAGACACCGCATCACACCCGGAATGGGAAACCCCCGAAAAGACGTCCGCCTGGATACGGGCTCAGCGTCGGGAGGATGACGCCAGGCTCGCACGGAAACTCGGGCCACGGCCAAACTAATGTCAAGATATCTACTGGACTCCGATGCCGTTATCGACTACCTGGCGGGTGTCACTCCGTCCGTAGAGCTAATTCGAGACCTCCACGACCGGGGCGAGTCCCTGTGCGTGTGCGACGTAGTGGTCGCGGAGGTGTACTCCGGCCTCAACCCCAAGTATCGAGACAAGGCACAGAAGCTCCTCACCGGCTGCTCTTTCCTGGTAATCGAGCCAGAGCACGCACAACTAGCGGGGGAATGGCGTTACAACAATGCGCGGCGCGGAATAACCCTGTCTACCACGGACATGCTGGTGGCCGCGGTCGCCTATGGTCATGGAGCTACGATTGTCACCGGCAACACAGACGATTATCCGATGGCCGAAGTCAGCGTCCTTCCGCTACCAAGGGTAAAAAGTTAACTCCCGCAAGCCACGGTGATCACGCACGCAATTCACCTCTGTTTGCCGACTTTTCTTTTGTACATACTCCAACTTAACGCCAACCGCAAACCGCTCGAGTGGCTTCCACCAAGGAGAACGGGAGCGCTAAAAGTACTGCCAAACAAAAAGCGCTATGGCAGAATAGATGCACCTGTCTGACGGCTATGCGTCTGGCGGACTTTGGAGGAGGATCAACCGCAAGAGTGGGACGACTGGCCGGGCGGGACGACGCCCCCAGGGACGCTCCCGGGGAACCAGAAGTACGACGTCGCTGTCGAGGTCTTGCTCGATTGGACAGTTGACACACCGGTGCACGTTAAGAAAGGGGACCCGAAGGGGGTCCGGCGCAGCGTCCTGGTAATCCTGGTCAACAAGGGGACCGAAACCGCGAAAGTCTGGGAATGGGTTGATGCACGGGTTCTGGCACCAAGCGTGCTGCGAATCCCGATAGAGGGTTGTGCCGCCCGCATGACGTATGATTTAGAAAGACACTCGGTTGCACGGATCCTGTTCGATCTGGCACCAGGGGAGAGCGTGGGAATAAACTATGTCCTTACTATTGCGTGCCCCGGCAAGAGCGGGCCTCCGCCGGTGGGCAGTTACGGCGTTGAGATTAGAGCTGAGGCTGTCCTCTTAAACCACGCCACCCGAGTGATAATGTCGCCACGGTCTACGGACCGATGGTATTGAATTGACATGGTTACGACGGCAAGACGCTCGAACGCTGTGTTCCTGACGCTACGGCCGTGCCAGTGGAATCATAGACAACGCCTTGCCGCCGCCAGGCACGTGAGCGTTCGGTCTGGATAGGTGCTTGAGACACTTCTTGCACGTGCCGCACGCATTCAGGCAAGCATTTAGGACGGCATGGGGAGAGAAGCCCCGCTCGGTGAGCGTCCAGTCCCGTGTCCCTAGAAGGCTCAGGGGACTGGTTCGTCGTCCCAGGCAGGCTTGCTGGTTACCCTTGCTGGTTACCACTGGAAGTGCTCCCCTGAGCTCGCTTTGGGAAAGGGGACTGATGAACCATTGCGCGCGGTCAGGCGGCACGTAGAATGGAATCCTGTACGGCCCGGGGAAGCTTAACCGGCACAAACCAATCGGCTGGATACAGATAATCCTGGCCACTCTCATCGATGATGCGAACGTCCCCGTCTCGCGCTGCGTCGTCGTCAGGCACGACACGATAGATCTTGTGCAACTCCAGGAAGGCCGGATAGCCAGCATTGTTGATGCAAACAGCGAACTTAGATACGTCGTCCGTTCGTCGTATCGTCTTTCGGTCGTCGGTCATCAGCCTAGAATATCGGCGACGGCCAGTAATCTGTCGGGAAAGGCTGCCAAAGCAAGGTGATCGCCACGGCGCAGCACGCGCGCCGTGCGGTAACCATCGGCGGACAAGTCACGGTATACCGTGATGGTATTTTGTTCCAAATCCACCAGCCAGACCTCCGGTATGCCGCCGCGGGCGTACAGGGGTACTTTCACCCGGCGGTCGAATTCGACCGAGCCGTCGGCGATTTCGACGAGCAAGAGAACGTCTTCTGGTACGGGGTGGCCAGCGACGTAAAAGTCAGGCCGTTGACGCACCAATGCCAGATCGGGCTGAGGCTCCGAATACTCGCCGATGAGAACCGGATTCTGGGGGTTGACCATAGCGACGTCGGCAAAGACTCTAGTGAAGAGCATGTTGCAGCGCAGCACCGTTCCAGCGTGGCGGCTACCAATCGGCGTCATCTGGAAAACCTCACCGTCGATGAGCTCGACGCGATCGTCCTCGTGCAGGATGCCCGCCGAGGCCATCTGGTGATACTCGGCCACGCTAAATCGCCTTCTGACCAGTTGAAGTGCCATTGACCCCTCTCGCGTCGTTCGTAGGATTATTGTATGCCGGGCGCATCGCTACTGTCAACGGGCGTCAAGGCGTCATGCGTCACAGCGTCACCCGTCACTAAACTTCCGCAGCGCAACGATGGTGCAATTTTGACGCGGGAGATACACGTCCTGCACCAGTGTGGCGAGACCCAATGCGTATCTTTAGCCGCCTCTACTACTGGTACTTCCCCAGCCTTTCGATGGCGTAGTCGACGAACCGGTTGTCGATGGCCTCCTTCAGGTTGACGGGGTATTTGATGTGCCCCGCCTTGGTGAAATAGTCGACGTCACTTTGGATACTCTGAAGATAGATGTACCCATCGGGGTTGATCGGCTGCGGGTAGAGCTTCCTTAATACTGCGGGGTCGGCCTGCGTGGAATACTTGCTGATCATGGCAATGATCGCGTCTTTCCCCTTGTTCTTGAACATCGCGTCGTTGTAGTCTCTGATGCCCTTGAGGTAAGCCACCATAAAACGTTTTGCGGCCTCGAACTTCTTCTCGATGAACGCGGGGCCGTACAAGACGATGCTCTGTTCGTGGTAGGGGATAATGTCGTGGGAGGGCTTCCACATCACGGCCCCGCCCTTTTCTTCCGCCGTCGTAACGTTGGGCTCGAAGGCGAAGGCAAAATCAACGCTTTTGTTGGCGAAGGCGACGGCAACGTCCGAAAAACCCATCGTCTTGATCTCAATGTCTTTGATGGTGAGGCCCCCTTGCGCGAGCAGGGTCACCAGCTCGTTCTCCGATCCCGAGGCCGCGGTGCCCATCGCCACGACCTTTCCCTTCAGGTCGGCAGGAGTCTTGATGGCACCGCTGTCCAGAAGATCTTTTCTGACCAAGAATCCCAGCGCCTTGTTGCCGGGCTCGGCGTGGGTCTTGTCGGCCACGATGCGCAAAGGTATCTCTCTGGCGATCATATTGAAGAGTCCGGCGTTGATGCCGCCGGCTCCCACATCCAATTGACCCGTCCCCAACGGAGGGGGCATCAACGATCCTGACGCGAAATTAACCAGCTCGACATCCAGGCCCTGCTCTTTAAAGTAGCCGCGATCGTAAGGGATGTAGAATCCGGCATCGACTACGGATCCCGTCACTCCAGCTTTGACCACAACCGGCGGACTCAGCGGCTGATCCGCGACCTTCGTAGGCGTGGCCGCGGGTGCCTTGGCCGCGGGCGCCGTGGCTTTCGGCGCCGCCGGTGGTGCCGCCGTGGGTTGTGGCGCGGCGCTCGGGGCCTTTGTGGCCACTGCGGGAGCCTGGGTTGGCGGCGGCGGCGTCGGGGTGGGCTGCGGCGCCGCACAGCCCACTGTCACGGCGATTGTGATAATCATCAGGCAAAGGATACCCATTACCAGAACGAGTCTTCTCATCGCAATCGTTCCCCCTAACTTTGTTTTGAGACCGACTCGGTTTCCAAAACCGAGTCGGTCTGACGCCAGATCAGTCTAATGAGCCGAGCAAGTGGCATGCCCGAAGCCAAACCAGTCCACGGCCTCAGCTATCTCAGCACAGCGTTCAAATTGCACTTCGCCCCAGGGTGAGAACGGTACTTCCCCAGGCCGCAACGCGACCATCTGCCCGTGATCGCAGCCGATCACTTTGGTCGGCGCCGGCAACTGCGGGTCGAGGTTGTAGTTGCCTGTGCTCACCATGGCCACCGCTTCCGGCACATAAAACTTGAGGGCAGGCCCAAAACCGTCGTTGCCGCCCTCCTCGGGCGTCATAAGGACTGTCTTGATACCCTTTCTTTCACAGGCCTGCACGGTGAGCATTACGTCTATAAGATTGTTCCCCGAAGATATCGTTCTGGTGATGAGAGCGTTGTCTGCGCCCACCAGCCTTGCCAACTGGGCAGTACAAGCAGCGGTAGCTTGCTTCCCAAACTCGCTTTCAAAGCGCGTTCTCTGCAGAATCAGGCCCACGAAGTTCAGTCGCTTCCCGTGCTCCCTCAGCAGCGCTAGCACAACCGGCTGGTTCATAAAAGCCCAGGTCAGTGGGTAATTTCCGTTGCCCTTTCGCGCATCTGTTGTTATTGCGCCGTCGAGAAGCTCGTTTGGATGAACGAGTGTGGGCAACGACTCTCGTATGGGGAGCCCGTAGTATTCTGCCCTCGAATGTGGCGTGTGCCACTCCGTGTAGAAACCCAGGACGTAAACCACTCGGGGCAACGAGGCATCAACCGCGGACAGCTCGAACACCTCCACGCTTTCGGGTTCGATGCTCGCGTCCTTCGTCGTCTCGGCGAGTCGACACGCTACCCTGCATTCGGCGAGCTGAATGGCCTTATGCGCCTCCAACTCGCTCACTCCGTCGACCAGCTTGGTCGACAATACAACGTTGATGGTCGAGCTCAACGGCGATAGTGCCGCCACCGGCCCCCACATATCCAGGAGCCCCAGGTTTGGCGCCCCCGTCCCGCTCACGACCGTGGGCTTATATTGCACGGTGTGTATTACCGCGAGCCCGGACAACCTGTTGGTCCTGCCTTCGCCTACTGTTTCGATCGGGCCAAGGATGCCCGGGAACACACAGCCGGGGCCCGCTACCTTCACCCGAGGCTCTACCGCATCGGCGACGTTGACGATCCTGGTTTGCTCCCCCGGGTAAGCGACATCCACGTTGGCCGATGCAACCCTTTCATCTTGCAAAGCCAGTCTTGTCAGCTCTTCTTTGTCGAGCAGCAGAACCCCGTGGTCGTACTGGGTTCGGTTGTCGAATCGAACATCTCTTATCGGATAGCTCGCCAGTTCCAGCTTTATCACAACAACCTCGCTTTACCTGCTACATTTCGTGGATCTACGACAACGCACGGCCTAGTCAGCCGACGGTCAATCCCAAGAACGGCAACCCACAATGTACCTGCAAGGCAACTTGAAGGCGCGCATGCAGCTCCTACCCAAACGCGTACGTAACATCCGGCACGAATACAGTGGGGCCGGTAACCGCTGTTCGAAATGCGTTTTGAGCGCACTCGACGATCTTCTGCCGCAGGAGGTGGTCGTTTTCCGCGGGTAGACTTGGATCCCCACAAGGATGGATGAGCTTGGTTCCGGCAACGATTCGGTTAGCCCCAATCTGCTTTCCCAGCATCGTCATAGCCGTGATGAGAACCGCGGGTATCCCCTCTTTCTCGATCTCTCTTGCTATCACAGCACCGCTGCGAGTGCAGCTCCCTCAGGTCGACACCACGACGACCGCGCCCACACCCTGGCCCTTCATGTCCTGCACCATTGCCTTACCTATCGCCTGCATGTCTGAGATCTGTGACGCGGCGCCACTCGTCATGTAGAAGTACGGGTACAGCCTGGCAAACTCCCCATCTTTTTCCAGTTGTCGATAGATGTCGAGCGGCACCACGTAATTAGGGTTCTCTTTCGCAAACTGGGTATTGTAGCCGGCGTGCACGACGTCCCACTGAACGTCCTGCATCGACACCAACCCCTCGATTGGGTATTTCTTCCATTGGGTGTTTCGGAGAAGTTTGAAGCCATCCGGATTTCCCAAGGGGACAACCCCACTGCTGGTTACCAGGGCCAGAAGCGTGCCCTTAAGGCTCTCCATTCTGGGGGTAACAGGTATCGGTTCCAGATTTTCAATGGGAATCTCGGATTCGAAAGCTCGGCCGGCCGCTCTGCTTAGAAGCATGTCTATGGCCCGTTCCGCGCCGGTCTTGCTCTTGTACTCGGTCGGTCGATAGCCACGAGGAATGTAACCCTCTTCGGAAGCCGAGCCCACAGGCGATCCCGTCGCCAGCTTGGAAACGAGCTTAGCCATTCCCGACAAGGCGGCCTCCATTCCGGCGGCATCTTCTGTCGTGGTGACGGCATAAACCGTCAGGTCTTGGTATTGCCTATACGCGTCTACGGCAGCGTTTTCGGGGTGCATACCTGTTACGGCGGGCAAGCCCAAGGAAGCGCCTAACGCGTGGCAGACCTCGACACAGGCGAAGCCGTACCTGCCGGCCATAAAGCTCGGGCCGGCAACCAGCATCCCGACGTCCTGATCCCGCGCGATCTTCGCAATCGATTCGATGACCTCTTGCGAATGAGAAACAAAGTAGTTGTCACCACAGTATACCGTGGCCACGATTTCGGCCGACTCTCCGAGAATGCCTTGAAGGCGCCTACCAGGGCCCACCGGTCCTTTTTTTGACGTCAGGGCCAGATCTGCTTTTTCCTCGCCTCCTTCACCAGCAAAAAACTGGTTCAAAAAGTGTATCAGTCGAACTCGTGACATCGTAATTCCTCGCTTTTCGGTTTTCTAGCCGCTTGCTGCCTTGGCACATACTAGCACACGGCCAAAGCGCCTGTCAATGGGTTAACCGACGACCTGAATCGCGTGCGCAAGGCACGCCTCTTTGTTGACTGTTCATCTGTCCATATGCTAACCTACCGCCACTCGCAAGCCATTAGAGTCGCTTGCGGTAATAGAAGAGGGGTAGGGGTTGGTGAGGATGGGCAAGATCTGGCTGGTCGGCGTCTTGATCGCTACCTTCGTCGCATTTCCCGGTGTCACCTTTGCTGCGGAAGGAACAGTCGCCGTCGATGGACTCAGGTTGAGGGACGACATCTGGGGCACGGTCGCCGAACATCTGGATCAGGACAGCAACATAGCTATCTTCGGCAGAACCTGGGACCAATCCGGTAACAGTTGGTACTACGTTGGAACACCGTCGGGCAACAGCGGCTGGGTTTATGGCGCCTACGTCAAGACCCGCCCTACCACCGGCCCTGTTGTCGGGCTGCAGGTCGGCCACTGGCGGAACGAGGAAGCCGGATACCCACTCAGCGCCAGTCCTGGCGCAACAGGCGGCGGGATGAGCGAGGCACAGGTCAACCTGGCAATTGCCAAGGCAACCGCGCGGCTTCTTAGCGGCGACGGTGTTTGGGTCGATATCATTCCCACCGTGATACCAAAAGGATACCGGGCAAATGCGCTGTTGGCGATCCACGCCGACGGAGGCCCTGCCGATCGCCGCGGCTTCTTCGTCGACCGACCCGTGCGCTCGTCGGTGGAGAAGCAGGAGGCGCGGCTCGCGGAAATCCTGGTCCAGGAGTATCGCGCTCAAGTCGACATCCCGCACGTGTATCGCGGCACTCCCAATAGCCGCTACTACTACGGCTACTACCAGGTTCACCCAAGCACGCCAGCAGCCCTGATCGAGACGGGCTTCCTGACGAACGGGATTGATCGGGGCATAATCATCGGCCAGCACGAGCGCGTGGCGGAAGCACTGACGATCGGCCTGAAGAGATTTCTGTTCGGTTCTTGAAAAACACTCGCCTTTGGCGGATAAATAGTGTATAATCGCCATACGGGTCCAGACTGCTAATCGTTTCCTCTGCGCCTAACTTGCTTCGTGCCATCGCGGGCGGCAGAGGCAGTGGCTTCCAGCTTGCGACCTAGAAAGCCTGTACGAGGAGGTCGCCGCCGTGGCCTACCAGGACAAGACCCTTACCTGCCGCGAGTGCGGACTTGGCTTCACCTTTACGGCCAGGGAGCAGGAGTTCTACGCTTCCAAGGGCTTCGCCAACGAGCCCGTTCGCTGCCCCGAGTGTCGTGCGGCTCGCAAGAGCAGCCGTTCCGAAAGAGGCGGGGGGTACGGTGGATCTCGTGAATCCTCGCCGCGGCAGATGTACCCAGCCGTTTGCGCCTCCTGCGGCACTCAAACGCAGGTTCCGTTCGAGCCGCGTACGGATAGACCTGTGTATTGCAGTGATTGCTTTCGAAAACAACGTGCCAGTCGCTGGTAAGGCTTCCTGCACAATCCAGCCCAGGCGAATTTCAAAAGGATGGAGAGCTTCCCAAATTGCAAGTTACTATACGAGACGGTGAGACCCAAGAGAACCTTCTAGCTCGCTTTCAGAAACTCGTGCAGCGCTCGGGACTAATGCAGGAAGTCAGATCCAGGCGGCACTTCATCTCCAACTCCGAAAAGGCTCGGATTGCTGCCCGCAAGTCTGCCCGCCGACACCGACGCATTCGCTAACAAGACCTGTGCGCCCTCGATCTGCAGACCTACGTGAGAAGCTGAGCAACCTTGACATCTCACTCCCCCCCCGGCTACAATGTTGCAGACGGCAATCGATATGACGGGATTGTGGAGCGTGCGGGGGGAGGACATGAAGCACAAGCGGAGACTCAGCCAGGTTGTGGAGATCAGTGGGCATATCATCGACTCGCTTGTGCTGCCTCGGATCCTTGACGAGCTTATCGACCTGGGGGCCGAGTTTGCCATACAGCGACTCAACGTTGGGCGCAGCCGCACTGATCCCAGCTACGCACGAATCGAGATAGCCGCCGATTCTGCCGAGGCACTTCAGCAGATCGTAAACGAGGTCCAACGCCTCGGGGCTGTGCCGGTACACATCCGCGACGTCGAGGTGCAGCCCGCCCCCGCCGACGGCGTCTTCCCCGAGAGCTTCTACT
>JACQUC010000254.1 GCA_016210495.1 Chloroflexota bacterium | reverse complement strand
TCTGTGCGCGCAGGCCCTGATTCCTCCAGTGCCCTGACGCTAACGCATACCAAGCACCGTGCGGCTGACCTGCTGTGTGCTACATCAAAGTTCACTCACTGATTTGGGATCATCCGCTCTCTGTGCTGAAAGCCGGGGTTGGCTCAGCGCTGCCCAGCCACGCCCACCAGCGTTCGGGC
Organism: Chloroflexota bacterium; assembly: GCA_016210495.1. The sequence continues at coordinate 51,193 of JACQUC010000254.1, read as the reverse complement.
TGTCGCGATTCATCTTGACAGAGACTTAGTTCATGAGCTAGAATGCGTGCAACAATAGCAAAATAGCCGAATCTTCGAAAGAGGAACGGGGGAACCAACTCCTTGGGGTGAAGTTCCGGCTTCGACCCGGACAGGGTGGACTTTCAGCCCGAACCCGTCAGCTAACCCCGCAGGCATTTGAAAGAGAGGCTGCCTCGGAAATGGGCGCAGTAGAGGAGCGAGAGGCTCACGGCCTTGGGCTCCTTTTCTTGTTATCTTCGAGACTGCGCGTTGCGGAGGGTTGTGACGTGGAAGGGGTAATCCTTCTGGCGGACTGTTGATGGCTCTCGTGGAGGCATCTGTATCGGTCATCCTTCCAACCCCCACCATGAGTGTGGCAATTCCCTCCTCCTCGCTCCCAGACCGTTCGTGCGGGACGAATCGATTAAGACAGGGAGGTGACAGTTGGACTACAATCGTGCAGAAGATCAGCGACCGAGGAAGCCCGAGGAAGAATTCGAGGCCGCCATCTCCGAGGCGTTGAAGAAGGCGAGGGTCGGGAGGATAGGTATCTACCTTGTGTTGGGCGTGGTCGTGCTGTTGTGGGTTGCTTCCGGGATGTACGTCGTTCAGCCCAGCGAGCAGGGGGTGGTACGGACCTTCGGAAAGCATACCGCCACGACAAGTCCTGGCATCAACTACCGGTTGCCGTGGCCTTTTCAGCAAGTGGATGTGGTCGACGTGCAGCGAATCAGACGCGCGGAGATCGGCTTCCGATCCGCTAGAGAGGCGCAAGGATCAGCCGGGCAACGCATCCTTGAAGAGGCGCTGATGCTTACCAAGGATGAGAACATTGTGGAGATGGGACTCCTCGTGCAGTACCGGGTAAGCGACGCCGCTGCCTATGTCTTCAAAGTCCAGGATCCGGACAGCGTGCTGGCAACCACGGCCGAAGTGGCGCTCCGCAGTGCGGTTGGCCAGATGCCAATTGACGACGCGATCACGGAGCGTCGGGCAGATGTTCAGGAGAACACCCGATTGTTTATGGAAATTCTTCTGAACGCTTACGGGTCGGGTATCCAGATCACGACCGTCCGGCTTCAGGCGGCCGATGCACCCGACCAGGTCCGTGATGCTTTCCACGAGGTGGTCCGGGCACGAGAGGATCGCGAGCGCCTGGTGAACGAATCCCAGGCCTACCGCGAGGATATCCTGCCGCGGGCACGGGGCGAGGCTCGGAAGATAATCGAGGCCGCCACAGCCTTCCGCGAGGAGCGAATTCGCCTTGCCCGGGGAGACAGCGAGCGATTCCTGAGCATTCTTAAGGAGTATCAGCTCGCTCCGGGCGTGACCCGGGAGCGCATACACCTCGAGGCCCTGGAGAATGTCCTGTCCAAGGTCGACAAGGTCGTCATCAACGAGGGTGTGCGGAACAGCATCCTACCGCTATTGCCTCTCCGAGGCGGGGGGAGGGTAGATCAGCCGGAAAGAACTATTCTGCAGCAGGCGCCCGTGCAGCAGCAGCCGCCCGTCCAACAGCAGGCGCCCAGTAAGCCTCAGGCGCCGGCTCAGCCTCAACCGACGAGTCAGCCAGGAGGAAGATGATGGGTAAGATGGTAAACGTGCTATTGCTGGCGTTGATCGCCATCGTCGTGCTGGCGGCGCAGAGTCTATTCATCGTCAGCGAGACCAACCAGGCTATCGTCACCCAGTTGGGTGAGTATCGTTACACTGCCAGCGCGCCGGGCATCTACATCAAGATGCCGTTCGTCCAAGACGCCAGCTACATGGATCGCCGTCTCCTTTCCAGCGACGCCGCCGCGCAGGAGTATCTAACCCTGGACAAGAAGCGGCTGCGGGTGGATCACGTGACTCGCTGGCGGATCGTGGATCCTCTTCAGTTCTACGTTACCGTTCGGACAGAACCTGGCGCGCGGGCGCGCCTGGACGACATCGTCTTTTCGGAGATGCGGCGGGAGTTAGCTACGCTTCCGTTTGGTGTGATCATCGCCGAGCGTCGAGAGCAGATCATGGAATCCGTGGCCAAGAACGCCGCCAAGCAGGCGGTATCCTTTGGCATCGAGATCTACGACGTACGGATCAAGCGGGCCGACCTGCCCAAAGAGGTTCAGCAGAGCGTGTTCGAGAGGATGAAAGCTGAGCGGTCGCGAGAGGCCAACCGGTACCGCGCCGAGGGTGAAGAGCAGGCCGCTCAGATTCGCGCCACAGCCGACCGCGAGAGGACGGTGCTCCTCGCCGAGGCATACGAGGAATCCCAGAAGTTGCGAGGTAACGGTGAGGCTCAGGCCATCGCTATCTACGCCCAGGCGCTGCAGAAGGACCCAGAGTTCTACGCCTTCTCACGCCGTCTCGAGTCATATGGCAAGATTCTGCGAGAGGGTGACACGCTGGTGCTACCGTCCGACTCGGACCTGTTTGCATATCTAACGCGCAGCACTCCTACGGATAGGTAGCTAACCCGCCAAGGCCGAGGCCGCGTGCCACCGTACTCACGCGACTTGGTTCCGGCAATTCAGGCAAGCCACTGCAAGACCATATGGTAGTGGCTTGCCCCCTTATCCGCTGCCAGTATGTGGCTGGTTCCCCTTAAGGATGAAGACCCGGTTATGCCAAGCCACATCATCCACATCATGAGAAATTGGCAAGGGGATGCGGTATCGGGAAAATCGCAATGAATTCTCGATCGCTCGCAACACGACGAGCCGATCCTGCTTGGCCAAAGCAGTATCGCACTAGAATCGGGCAAGAAAGTTTCTTATCGCGGCCCGACGAGGTGCGAGGATGATGAAGCGATGGAAAGCGAGGGGATTGACCCTCAAGGCGGGCAACTGGCCGGCCCTATCGCAGCAGTAATTCTAACTGCATGGATTCCCAAGACGCATATTCCTCAGGGCTCACGCCGTAAACTTGCCACGCCCAGTTTAGCAAGCGCACGAACGAATCTGCTTCTGAGTTCCACTCGCCACCCGTCGCTTCCACATCGGTGCATCGCCTCGGTGCAGCCTCAATCAGCATATCATCGACTATCCGCTTGATAGTCGGAGCCATCGCCTCGTCGTAGAAGCCGTGATAATCCTCATCAACCCCCATTATCTTGGCAACTTTACGCCATTCCGTTTCTATCCTCTTTGACAGCTCTGAGAAACCTGCTGCGCAGGCTCGTTCCACCAGAAACCTGACCCGCAACCATGTAACTGGGTGGTCGCTCATTCTCAGATCCTGAGGATGACGATAGAAGTCACCACGATCCATGGTGCTGAGAAAGGCAGAAAAGGCATGCAAAAAGCAAGGCCCGCCCACGCTAAATCCTACAGCATCGCAGAATATCTCTTGAGCCCAACTGTACCAAGTGTCCACAATAACCTGCCGTTGGGCAATCTGTGTCTCAGAATGCCGATCATTGCACTGGGAGGCCGGCGTGAGCACCTCGCCAATCCCGGTTTGAAGCTCACCCACTAGATCATCCATCTCGGCCTTGTGGCAGGCATAAAGCAGATGACCGAATTCGTGAAAGAAGAGGGGCTGATACAAGAGGCCACGTTGCTCGATGCACGGGAAAAAGTAAATGGGGGCAAAATCCAAGAAGGGCCAGATGGCAACCGGTCCATCTCCAAAGGCGGGAGGGTAATCCACGGTTTCAGGGTGTGCGGCATGCAGCCATCCAATAGTTCTGAGGCAAAGTCGGTCAGAGGGCAGTCCACGCAGCACCGGAATAGCGAGTCGTGAGCTTAGCAGTCGAATGACTCTTGTGACCTGCTGGGTGTTGCTAAGCACATCCTCCAGAACCTGCTCTTGATCCAGAGCTATCACAGCGAGATTGCGGTTAGCGGTAGCCGTCAGAGTTTCGCACAGTTGCACAAGTCGAAGTCTGTATGGTTGAAGCTCCTGCGGAACTGAGGCCCCTCCCAACGACCGGTGCAGAGCTTCGACATCGTTGAGAAGATTGTGGTTACGAGACTCAAGTATCCCCCGCATCTCTACATGTCACCTAGGATTCCGATCACGTCGGCGTGCGAGTGCTGCTCGACCAACGATCTGAGACCACGAAGACACGATATCAACGAAGGTAGATCCTCTCTCCGTTCTGAACGCACCAGGTCGCTCATCTCCGCAAGGGAGATCTCGTACAAGGTGGAGCGTCTGGGCTGGCGTCGTTTTTCAGACATATATCGTAGAGCCAGGTCACCTAGGCGTGGGTCTGCACCGATAACAGCCTTGTCACGACCAAGTTCGGCCTCCCGTAACAAGGTTTCAAAGCGATTCAAGAACGCCAGGAGCTTCCGCCTGGATTTCTCCACATCCTCTTGATTCGCTGAGTCGTCAATCCCGGCCAACACGAGTTTAGCGTGAATGGAAAGTGCATTTATGGCGGACACGATCTCGTGCGTCCGTTCGAAGCTAGACGCCGTTAGCCAATCGTTCTTCATTCCTACACCTCACTTCACAAGTTGGTCTACCAAGACTGTCTAGCGGAGGCGTCTGATCTCTTGTGCGGCACGGGCTATCAGCGCATCATCTGTCCTTTTCAGCGGCAAGGGAAGCCGCTGGGCAACTCTGGGGTTCGACCAATTGAGCTGGGCGCTATCGAAAATCGCCATGGCCGCGTCCATCACTGAAGAACATCTCCCATTTCCCATTACGAGGAGGGGCTCAGCGGTTCCTTGGTGAAGCGTAGCCGCGCCGGTGCTAGACACAAGTACCATATGCTTGTTGAGCTCAACTAGCTTGCCCTCCAGGGGGTTATCCACATTGTCATCACCGTGTATGTCCCAGACCCGAAGGTTCTTCAAGGTGTCCTTGTGCAGTTCCACCATGTCGATACGTGAATCAACTGATACTTTGCCCGTCCGTAGTAGCCTGTCGACTGCCTCGTCGATCCCACTAGCGCCCTGGGGGCAGAACCAGCCTCGCGGAACTCACTGAAACGACTATCCCTAGCGAAACTACGAATGGCCTCGACCATTCGTGTTTCAGCCTCTCTACAGAGATCGTTCGCGTCGGGATAATGGTAGTGATACTCGTGCAGCAGGACTGGCGGATACTTGCCGCTTGGTGGAACATCTCCGTCGGGATGAGCACGAGAATACCCTGTGTCGGTCTTGAATATATCACGAGCCCAACTCACCAGTCGGTCTACATTCCACATCTCGCCAGCTTGCGCCTTGCGCAAGAAAGCTGCAATGACCAGATGGGCGATCGTGCCAGTTCGTTCGTGCCGGTTCTGCAATCCTTTGAGGAAGTGCAAAGACTCCTTCAATGGCTCCTGCTTAGCCGCGCGCTTGTTAGCTCCGAAATACTCGTAGTAGTAACGTCGAGTACATTGTCCAAGGGTGGAGCGGCGGCTGTACGACCATGTCACCCCAGCAAGTAGCTCCTGTAGAGGCACCCCAAACGGATTCTCTTCCTGAGTTGCCACTACTCGACGTTTTTCTGTCATCACTTCGACTTCGTCTTCCTTAGACTCTTCAGCGACTTCGTTATGCGACCCCACTCATCATCCGTCAATCCCATCTGCTGGACGTGCCGCAAAAACTCCTGTGCGACTTTGCTTGTGCTGATAGTCTGCTGCACCTCCGACGGAATCTTGCCTGTGAGGGCCAGCATTTCTTCAGCCGGCACTCCGAGAACATTACACATAGATACGATCGTATCCGCTGCCGGCGGCGGGACCCTACCATTTTCAACCTTACTGATATACGAAAAATCCAGACCTGTCCGTTCAGCCAAATCTCGCTGACTTAGCCCCGCGGCGCGGCGGCGCTCACGCAGCGCAGCACCGAAAGATGCATCCATAGCCTTGAGCCTCCAGCCCATTGAAACCAGTGTTGAGTTGTAACTCAACTCCAGCACAAATATATCACGTGTTGAGTAGTTTGTCAACCTTTTCGACTAGATCTGCCACACAGAAGACCCAAAGCGGTTTGCTGCCATAACGAAATGTTGCGAGTCTGTTCGTCCACCGTGTCCGTCCGCAAACCCCTTGATTGCTCCACCCACTCCTGCTATACTTGGCGGCATACTACTAGATCGGGGGGGCTGGGGAGCGGGTCGATGAAATTCTGGCGAAAGCCGCTGGACCTGGACAAGATCAGCCTGCCCAGAGGCGAAATCCACGTCAATGCCGAGCGTTGCAAGGGATGCAGCTTCTGTGTCGAGTACTGTCCCAAGAACGTGCTGGAGCTATCCAAGAGCTTCAACTCGAAAGGATACTATTTGCCCCTGGCAAAGAACGAGGCGGATTGCGCCACCTGTCGCCTGTGCGAGCTGCTGTGCCCCGAATTCGCCATTCACGTGGTCGTCTCAGACGTAGATAAGGTAGCGTCCGGTGTCTAGAAGCGGTCCCCTCGCCGGCGAATACTTCATGAACGGCGATACCGCCTGCGCCGAAGGGGCCATCAGCGCGGGATGCCGGTTCTTCGCCGGCTATCCCATCACCCCGGCTACCGAGATGGCCGAGCGCATGGCCGAGCGCATGCCCGAGGTGGATGGCGTCTACATCCAGATGGAGGACGAGCTCGCCTCGATGAACGCCGTCCTCGGCGCGTCCTGGGCCGGCGTGAAGGCGATGACGGCCACCTCCGGCCCCGGCTTCACGCTGATGATGGAGAACCTTGGGCTTGGCATCATGACCGAGACGCCGTGCGTCCTGGCCAACGTGCAGCGGGGCGGGCCGTCGACTGGACTGCCAACTTTGGTGGCGCAGAGCGACATGATGCAGGCGCGCTGGGGCACGCACGGCACCTACGAGATCATCGCGCTGGCCCCGAGCTCGCCGCAGGAGTTGTTCCACCTGACGGTGCGTGCCTTCAACCTCTCCGAGAAGTACCGCACGCCGGTCCTCATTATGACCGACGAGGTCGTGGGCCACATGACCGAAAAAGTCGTGATCCCGCCGGCCGATTCTCTCGAGATATTTTCGCGAACGAAGCCAAATGTGCCACCCGATCAGTACCTCCCTTACCAGGCCGGCGAGGATCTCGTGCCGCCTATGGCCAACGCCGGCGACGGGTACCACATCCACGTCACTGGCCTGACACACGACGAACGAGGTTATCCCGTTACGACGGCCGAAGGACAGGACAGGCTCATCAGGCGCCTCGTCGACAAGATCCGCTTCAACAGGGATGATATCATCCAGGTCGAGGAAGAAGGGACCGAGGATGCCGACGTTGTCGTCTGCTCGTATGGCATTTCGGCTCGCATCGCCGTGCTGCCCATCGAGCAGGCGCGGCGAGAGGGGATCAAGGTCGGCGTGTTGAGGCTCATCACCGTCTGGCCCTTTCCAGAGGAGCGCATACGACGCATCGCCCAGAAGGTGCGCGCGATCGTCGTGCCGGAGCTGAATAACGGCCAGATAGCCCTCGAGGTGGAGCGATGCGCTAGGGGCGCCGCAGAGGTGATCCTCGTGCCGCATATGGGGGGAGACCTTCACCGCCCGGAGGATATCCTTGACGCCATCCGGCGCGGGGCGGGATGTCGAGGTAACTGATGATCGACGTGTGCGAGCTGACCAGTACACATCCGATGGACCCTCTGCTGCGAACAGATAGGATACCGCACATCTGGTGTCCTGGCTGCGGCATTGGCGTCGTCGTCTCTTGCTTCATTGGCTCCGTCAGGAAGTCGCAACTACCCCTGGAAAAGGTGTCGGTCGTGTCGGGCATCGGCTGCACGGGCCGAGTCGCCGGTTACCTCAAATTGGACTCCTTCCACACCACGCACGGCCGCGCCATCCCGTTCGCGACGGGTCTGAAGCTGGCCAACCCGGCGCTCAAGGTGGTGGTCATCAGCGGCGACGGCGACCTGGCCGCCATCGGCGGCAACCACTTCATCCACGCCGCGCGCCGGAATCTGGATGTCACCGTCATCTGCGTCAACAATTTCACCTACGGTATGACCGGCGGACAGCTTGCCCCGACGACGCCCACCCGGGCTAGGACGACAACCTCGCCCTCCGGCAACTGCGAGCAGCCGTTCAACCTGCCGCATCTGGCGGCTGCCTGTGGCGCGGTGTACGTGGCCAGGTGGACGACGCTGCACGTGCGTCGACTGGAAAAGGCCATTGGAGAGGCCCTGGCAAAGAAAGGCTTCAGCTTCGTCGAGGTCATCGCCCCCTGCCCGACGCTCTACGGGAGCATGAACAAGCAGCGGACCGGGCTGGATCAAATGAAATACTACCACGACAGCACGGTCATTCAACACGGGGCGGATCCCAAGGACGTGGACATAGAGCTTAACGGCAAGATCGTCGTCGGCAAGTTCGTCGACATCGAGAGGCCGACGTTGCTCGAGGCGCGCGAGCGCGCGCTTGGGCGTCCGCGCGGATGAGGGAGTTTGCTAGCGCGCAGGCCACATCGCCAGCACGCCGATTGGCCGAGATATCTGCTGCAACAGCGTAGTGCAGGGGCTTGTCCCCTGCTGGGGCGGGGAAGCGGGGGACAAGCCCCCGCACTACAGGCCTCCCAAGATGAAAGGAGGAGACCTTTGGGTCGAGAGGAGATCAGATTCTCGGGTTTCGGTGGCCAGGGGATAATCCTTTCCGGATACATCGTCGGCAAGGCAGCCGCCGTTTTCGACAATAAGTTCGCGACTTTGACGCAAAACTACGGGCCGGAGTCGCGCGGCGGGTCCTGCACGGCTCACCTGGTCGTCTCGGACGGCCCGGTGGCGTATCCCCAGGTGACCAGTCCCACCGTTCAGGTTTTGATGTCACAAGAGGCCTTTGGCAAGTTCGGTGGAGCATCGGCTAATGGCAGCCTGGTCTTGGTCGACGAAGACCTGGTTGTCCGCAACTCCGCCGAACACGGCAACCTGTTGTCGGTGCCGGCGACACGTATGGCCGAGGGCCTCGGGAAGCGGATTATGGCCAACATCGTGATGCTCGGCTTCTTCGCGGCGGTGACCGACGTGGTGTCCCGCGACGCCCTGCGCGAGGCCATTCGTACCTCTGTGCCCGCGGGAACGGAGGAGCTCAATCTGCGGGCCTTCGACACGGGCCATGCTTACGGTCTCGAGCGGGCAGAGTTGGTGGGAGTCTTGTAAATGGCCAAGGGCGTCCTGGTCGTCGGTGGGGATGTGGCGGGGATTCAGGCCGCCCTCGATCTGGCCCAGTCCGGCAGCAAAGTGTATCTGGTCGAGCGATCTTTGTCGCTGACGCAAGAAGATGCTCCCGAAGACGGTGGTTGCGCCACGCCCGCCGCCCTCTATTGGCCAAGGGTTCTGGCCGCTATTTCCCACCCCAATATCCAGACCCTGACGAATTCTTATGTGGAGTGGCTGCAGGGCCAGGCCGGCGATTTCTGCGCGGGGGTAGTCACCTACCCTCGGTTCGTGGAGGAGGACCGGTGCACGGGCTGCGGGCGCTGCGAGCGCGAGTGCCCCGTGAGCACTGATTGGACGGCCAACTCGTTCGTGAGCGGCAAGGCGATCGGCGCCCTGTCTCGCCGAGACGTGCCTCTAACCTACGCGATAAGTAAGCCGGGCCTCGCCCCTTGCAGACTGGCCTGTCCCGCGGGCATCAACGTCCAGGGCTACGTAGCGCTGATCTCGCAGGGTAAGTTTGCGCAGGCGCTCGACCTCATCCGGCAGGCCATCCCTTTGCCCGGCGTCTGCGGCAGGGTCTGCAATCGCCCGTGCGAAGCCGTCTGCAATCGCAAGGATGTGGACGATGCGGTGGCCATTTGCTCGCTGAAGCGCTTCGTCTCAGACTATGAGCCGACCGCCATAACCGACTCCTTCTCGTCTGCTCCTTCCCGAAGCTTACCAAAGCCACCCCACGCTGCCAAGGTCGCCGTGGTGGGCTCGGGTCCTGCCGGACTCGCGGCCGCCCGTGATCTGGCGAGGCTGGGCCACTCTGTGACGGTGTTGGAGGCCTTGCCGTTTTCCGGCGGCATGCTCCGCGCGTGCATCCCCAGGTTCCGATTGCCACCGGAGGTCGTGGAGGCCGAGGTCGACTACGTGAAATCGTTCGGCGTGGAGATCCGCACCTCGACGCCCATCGGCAAGAACCTCACTATCGACGACCTCAAGGCCCAGGGCTACCGCGCGATCTTCCTCGCCGTCGGCACTCACCAGCCGAGGAAGATGAATCTGGCCGGCGGCTCGCTGCCAGGTGTCATCGACTGCGTGGATCTTCTCAAGCGCCTCAGTCTGGGCGAGGAGGTCGCCGTGGGCCGGCGGGCAATGGTCGTAGGCGGAGGCAACGCGGCCATCGACGCCGCGCGAACCCTCCTGCGCCTCGGCGCACAGAGTGTCGCCATACTCTATCGTCGTACCGAGAAGGAGATGTCTGCCCACAAGGCAGAGGTAGCGGAAGCGGAGGTCGAGGGCGTCACGATTCAGTACTTGGTGGGGGTGCGACGCGTTCTCGGCGACGGCAGCGTCGCCGGCGTGGAGTGCGTCCGGATGGAGCTGGGCGAGGTAGACGAAGGCGGCCGCGCAGTCGCCCATCCGGTTGCGGGCTCTGAGTTCATCCTCGAAGCCGATACGGTCGTCCTGGCCGTTGGCCAGCAGCCCGACCTGAGCTTCCTGCCGATGGAGCTTGCGCCACAGCTTGCAAACCAGGCAGGCAACATTGCCGTCGACGACATCACAATGGCGACCGGCATCCCCGGCGTCTTTGCCGGTGGAGACGCGGTCACCGGACCCAGCACCGTCGTCGAAGCGATTGCCGCCGGCCAGCGGGCGGCGCTGTCGATAGACATCTTCCTCAAAGGGCAAGCCCGTGCGTGGGTCGGTCCGGTTGGGCGGCCCCACGCCGTCGTGCTCGATCCCGCTAGATTGCGGCCAGTGCCCGCGCAGCGCCAGGAGATGCCGTCGCTGCCGCCTGCTCGACGAAAGACGTTCGACGAGGTCGAGCTAGGCTTCGATGCTGCCGCCGTGGTGGCCGAGGCGAAGCGATGCCTGAACTGCGGTACCTGTAGCGAGTGTCTGGAATGCGAGAAAGTCTGCGAAATGAAGGCCATCGCGCACCGCCAGAGGCCGCGGGAGCTGGAGGTCGAGGTGGCCGCCGTCGTCGTCGCCGGGTCGGCCAATTCGCTCCACGTCGCCGGTAGCCTACCCCCCGATACTCACAGCGCGGCGCGTCTCGGCCGGGTACTGGGCTTGGCCGTCGGCGAAGACGGGAGCTATGTGAGGCGGGACAACCCGGCGATTTCGTCCAGAGACGGAATCTACCTGGCGGTTGGCCAAAATCGCCTCGCGTCCCCTGAGCCCCTGCTCGGCTCGGCGGCGGCAGCGGAGGCGATGGCCGCTATTGCCTTTTTGGAGTCATTGGGCGGTGAACCGGATGTCTTTTCCCATCGAAAGGCAGCACACGGCGGCGCGGAGCGCTCACCTTTCGACGCGGCCGGCCGGGAAGCACGCCTGGCGAGGATGTTTGGCAGCGAGGTTCGTGGGCTCGATGCGGCGCCTGGCCTCAACGGCGGGCGGCGGATCGGCGTGTTCATCTGCCGCTGCGGCGGCCAGATTTCCAGTGTGGTAGACACCGCGGCATTGGCGGGCTACGCCGGGTCGCGCGACAACGTCGTCTATACAGCCGAGGTAAGCTACGCCTGCTCGAAGCCTTGGGGCGACGAGATGCTGCGCTCTATCGACGAGCGCAAGCTGGATCGAGTGGTTGTCGCGGCGTGCGCCTGCTGCTCATCCCGGCAGATCTGCTTCGCCTGCTCGCACCATCGCCTGCGTTGCAAGGGCAGCCTGCTTGACGGCGTCGTGCCGGGCAGGTGTGAGTTCGAGTTCGTGAACATCCGCGAGCACTGTGCTTGGGTACACTACGCGGAGGTCGATCGGGCCAGTGCGAAAGCGAGAACGATCGTTGGTCTGGCCGTTGCCAGGGCGCGCGGCCTGCGGCCCGTGCCGCGGCGGCCCTTGCCGATTCGTCCGGCCGCGCTCGTCCTTGGCGCGGGCGTGAGCGGGCGGAAAGGCGCGAGCACGCTGGCCGTGCTGGGCTTCGAAACCGTGCTGCTTGGTGTGGAGAGTTCCCTGAGTGCTGTAACCTCACTGCTGGAGGTCGAGGGTCTAACGCTACACGTTGGCGACGAGCTTGTCGGCATCCGCGGCTCGGTGGGCGACTTCCGCGTGCTGGTGGGCGAGCGCGGGGTAACGCGGGAATACGCCGTCGGCGCCATCGTCGTCGACGGAGTGGCTGTGCACCCAGAGCAAACGGACGTCCTGGGCAGGCAACTCGGTTTTCCTGCCGGCGCCAAGTGGATGGCAGGTGTGCCGATGCTGGGCTATTATTCGCCCGAGACGAGCTTACCCGGCGTATATTTCTGTGAAGCCTCGTCGTCACCCGAAGAGGCGCTGGTGGTGGGCGCGGCCGCCGCCGGCAAAGCCGCGGCGTTCCTGGCCGCCGGCACTCTGGAGCCGGCCTCGGGCCTCGTCGCCGTCGACGAGTTGCGCTGTCGGGGCTGCGCCGATTGCGTTGCGGCCTGCCCCTTCTACGCTATCCGCCTGGACAACCGTGCGACGGGGGTCAAGCTCGCTCGCGTCGATCAATCCCTATGCCGCGGCTGCGGCCTCTGCATTCCCAGTTGCACGCCCCGCGCCATCGTCGCAGCAGACGGCTCGACGGAGATGGAAGACGAACTGTTGGCCGCGTTGCTTGCTTGAGTTTGATGTGCTCAAGGAGAGGAAGGGAAAGGGAAAAGCCGTCGACAAATCAACCCTCCGCCCAGACGGGAACGACTGGGATTTCACGGCAAAGCCGGCGTGAGTCCCCATTTACTCACCTCGGAGGGTCAATCCTTGGATAGCCGCTTGGTGGGACTGCCACCCCCACATCCCTTGTAATGCCCAACGGGCGTATAGTAGGCAGATTCTCTACCTCAAGCGACCACCAAGATGTAGTATAGCAAATGGCTAAGCGCAAAGCGAGGAGAATAGGAACAGCCAGCAGTGATAAGCCACCACGTGGCCAGAAAGAGCTGCGAAGCCTGGCCACGGCGTCAGCGGATACGAAACGGATAAACGGATGCGACCGCGAAAGGATTGCTGTGAAATCAGGGGGCTTGCCCGTTCGGCATACCCCTTCGTAGGTTGTGCGCGATGGTTCTGTCAGCGCATGACTGGCTGCCATGCCGTATCCGTTTATCCGTTCATTATCCGTTGACGCCGCAAACACTCCCAATTTCGGCAGTACTCCGTACGCTACCGAGTACGGCAGCGGTGATACGAAAGAATGGGGCATCGAACATTCGACGGGATTGAGGAAAGGAATAACCGCTTGGAGGGACATGAATAACACCAGCTTCCAGCCCAAAATAGTCGCCTTCGTCTGCAACTGGGGCGCGTACTCAGGAGCGGAGGCCGCCGGACTGGCTCGCGAGTCCTATCCGGCCGGCATAACGCTTTTTCGCCTCCCGTGCCTGGGCGGTCTGCGCGTGGCGACAATACTCGACGCCTTCGCGCTCGGCACGGACGGTGTGATTCTGCTGTCCTGCGCGCCGGCATCCTGCCATTTCGACGTCGGCAATCGGCGGTCTGAAGCCACCTTTGCCCAGGCCGGGCGGTTGCTGCGACTGGTCGGCGTTGATGACACTCGCCTTCGCCAGGTGCCAATCCGCCTGGGCGACGGAAAGAACTTTGCGGACGAGCTGCGACGGTTTGTCGAGGACATTCGCGGGCTCGGCCCTAGTCAGGTAAAGCATGAGAGCTATCGACCAAGTCATCAAACAATCTAAGGCGTACCGATGCGTCGGCTGCGGCAAGTGTACGGCGGTATGTCCCATAGCGCTCCGAGACCCCGCCTGTTCGCCACGCTTGACGGTGGAGCGCGTCGTCGCCAGCGGCGACCTGAACGGCGACGGTCTGCTCTGGACCTGTCTTACCTGCGGTCTTTGCCGGGAGCGCTGCCAGGCCGACGTCGACTATCCACTGTTCATCCAGTCTCTGCGTGCGCTGGCCGAGAAGCCTGGGCCAAGAGCCCTCTGTTCACGCGGCCTGATCGTCGAGCGGATGGGCCGCATGGCGCTGCAAACCAGGGCAGGGCACAACCATCTTGCCTGGTTGGCACAGGAGATGGCCATCTCCCCTGTTTCCGACGTCGCGTTCTTTGTGGGGTGTCTGCCCTACTTCGACGTGCTTAGCCTAGACATCGGCGCAACGTCGCTGGACATCCTCAGCAGTTGCACCAAGATACTAAACCGTCTCGGGATACAGCCTGCCCTGCTGGCCGAGGAGCGCTGCTGCGGCCACGACCAGCTCTGGACCGGCGACGAGGCGGGCTTTCTGGCGCTGGCGGAGCACAACGCGGCTGCAATCCGTGCCAGCAAGGCGCGGACTCTCGTGACGCACTGCCCCGAATGCCTGCACACCCTCGCTGCGGAGTACCCGCGTTTCGTCGGGCCGCTGGGTGTCGAGGTTGTCAGCATCTGGCAACTGCTGGCTCCAGAGGTTCGCGCTGGGCGGGTGCGTCCGAGCAGGCTGGAGCGAGCGGTAACCTACCAGGACCCGTGTCGCCTCGGGCGCTTCGCGGGGCTTTACGCCGAGCCGAGGGAGATACTGGCCGCCATTCCCGGGCTCGAGCTGCAGGAAATGAGCAGAAGCGGCAAGAGCGCCATCTGCTGTGGCGCCCACGCCTGGATCAACTGCGGCGCCGTCTCGAAGCAAATCCAGGTGGAGCGTCTGAAAGATGCGCGGTCGACGGGAGCGGACACCCTCGTCACCGCCTGTCCAAAGTGCGAGATTCATTTCCGCTGTGCCCAGCACGACAACGGCGGCATCCAGCACGAGATGCCGATCCAGGATTTATCGACGCTGGTGGCGAGCGCCCTGCCGTAGGGGCGCGGTCCCCGCGCCCTCGCCGGCAATACAAATGGCGACCCGGTTATCGTAGGGGCGAACGGCTGTTCGCCCTCATAGCCATAGGCCAATAGCGTGCTACGCGGCCAAGGAGGTTTACCATATTGAACAACGACGTTAGAATAGGCGTTTTCGTCTGCGAGTGTGGTCTGAACATCGCGGCGACGGTCGACTGCGAAGATGTGCGGCAGTACGCCCAAGGCATAGAGGGCGTGGTCGTGGCGGTGCGGAACCGCTACACCTGCTCGGACCCCGGCCAGCAAGAGATCAAGCGCTTCATGCGCCAGCATAACTTAAACCGTGTGGTCGTCGCCTCTTGTAGCCCGCGGCTACACGAGCCCACTTTCCGAAGCTGCGTCGCCGAGGCCGGCCTCAACCCTTACTTGATGGAGATGGCCAACATCCGCGAGCAGTGTAGCTGGGTACACCTCCACGACCGCCAGGCGGCGACCGAAAAGGCCAAGGATATCGTCAAGATCGGCGTCGCGAGGGCTCGCCACCTGGAGCCACAGAAGGAAATGGAGGTCCCGGTGACCAGGGCCGCGCTCGTCATCGGCGGTGGCATCGCCGGCATTCAGGCCGCCCTTGATCTGGCGGACTCCGGACATCCTGTCTACCTGGTGGAGAAGCAGCCATCGATAGGTGGCCTCATGGCCCAGCTCGACAAGACGTACCCGACGATGGACTGTTCCATCTGAATACTCGGGCCGAAGATGATGGATGTCGGTCGACATCCCAGAATCCAGCTTCTGACCTACAGCGAGATCGAGGATGTCTCGGGCTACGTCGGCAACTTCAAGGTGAAAGTGCGCAAGAAAGCCCGCTACGTCGACGAGAAGGAGTGCAACGCCTGTGGCGAATGCGTCGAGGTGTGCCCGGTCGTCAAGGTGGACGAGTTCCAGCTTGGCTTTTCCTCGCGGCGGGCCATCTACATCCCCTTCCCCCAGGCCGTGCCTTCGTCGTACCTGATCAATATGAAGGATTGCCTCGGCGCCAATCCCATCGCCTGCGGCAAGTGCCTTGAGAAATGCGACAAGAAGTGCATCGATTTCGACATGCGAGATGAGGTCGTCGATCTCGATGTGGGAGTTATCGTCGTCGCCACCGGCATGGACGTCTATGACCCCACCGAGATGGACGAGTACGGCTACACTCGCTACGAGAACGTCGTCACCTGTCTCGAGTTCGAGCGCCTGATTTCCGCGGGTGGCCCGACCCAGGGCCACCTGATTCGGCCAACGGATGGCCGGCAGCCCAAAAGAATCGGCTTCATTCAGTGCGTCGGCTCGCGCTCGGAGAAGACCGGCAACCCCTACTGCAGCAACATCTGCTGCATGAACACCATCAAGGATAGCCTGCTGCTAAAGGACCACGACCCCGACGTCGAGATCGACGTCTTCTACGTCGACATCCGGGCTTTCGGCAAGGGCTTCGAGGACCTGTACCGGCGTAGCAAAGAGCTTGGCGTCAGGTACATCCGTGGCCTGCCCGGGGACGTCGCCGAGGATCCGGCGACCAAGAACCTCATCGTCACCGTCGAGAACACGACCGCGGGCAGAATCGAGACGCACGAGCTCGACCTCGTTGTGCTATCTATCGGGGCCATCCCTCGCCGGGATGGCGACGTCATCCAGCGCCTGCTCACGCTCTCACGCACCTCCGACGGCTTCTTTCTGGAGTCGCATCCCAAGCTAAAGCCGGTCGATGCCCCCAGCAAGGGCGTCTTTTTTGCTGGCTGCTGCGAGAGCCCGAAGGATATCAAGGACAGCGTGACGCAGGCGAGCGCGGCGGCTGCCCGGGCCGGCATCATCCTGAACGCCGAGCGGATACATTCCGAGGCAACCTCGCCAATCATCGACGACTCCCTCTGCAACTCCTGCGAGCTTTGTGTCAAGGCCTGCCCCTACAAGGTGATCAAAGCCGACCGCAAGGCGGCTATGAAGGCGAGCGTGGTGGAGGCGGCCTGCGCCGGGTGCGGCACCTGTGGCGCCGAATGCCCCTTCGACGCCATCGCCATGCGCCACTTCACCGACGATCAGATCTACGCGCAGATCGACGCCGCGCTGGAGACCCGCCCCGAGGAGAAGCTCCTCGTCTTCGCGTGCAACTGGTGCTCCTACGCGGGCAGCGACCTGGCCGGCACCACCCGCTTGCAGTATCCCGCCAGCGCCCGCATCATCCGCACCATGTGCAGCGGGCGCGTGGACGAGAAGTTCGTCGTCCACGCCTTCAAGCTCGGCGCGCCCATCGTCCTCGTCTCCGGCTGTCACTATTCCGACTGCCACTACATCGACGCCAACCGCCAGACGCAGCGCCGGATGGACAGGCTGTGGGACAAGTTGGAGAGAAGGGGCATCAGGCCGGAACGGCTGCAACTGGAATGGATCAGCGCGGCGGAAGGCCAGAAGTTTGCCAGGGTGATCCGCGAGCTGGAGGAGATGCGGTCGCAGGTCACCCCGGAAGAAATCGAAGAGACCAGGAGGACTCTGGCTGGTGAGCGAACCCACAGAAGCAAAGCTCAAGTGTCTTAGGTGCGGCCACGAGTACCACGCCCCGTACGCACCAAACGAGCCTGTGCAGGAGCGAACATGCCCCAACTGCCGCAGTAACAGCGTCCGGCGGCTAAGAGAGGGGAAGTAGGCTGCTCCCTGATTCCGCCTGCGTTCCCTTATTCCGGTCCTGATCCAGGCCAGGGCGGGCCTGACGTTTGGCTACGCGTCCTGGCCTGGCTTACTGCGTCAGGGCTGCTCGATCAGTCACTCACTCCATTGTCCTCAGGATCTGACCGCCGGTGCCGTCGATGGCATGAACGATGCGGCGATCAGGATGATCCCACGAACTATCGCAAAGACCCCGATGACCACGATCAGGGCCAGCGCGCCCACCCCCGGGTTGGCCAGGAGCACGAACCCAAAGAGAACGGAAACGAGTCCGCCCAACGCCAGGTGCAATTGATTCAAGAAGAAGGCGGCCACGGTCTCCACGATGCCGACCGAGATGGCCCAGGCGGCGATGATGTAGAGTAGCATCAGCGCGGTCTGTCCCGGCCACGCGAAGGCGGCAATTCCTGCCAGTATGCTCAGTACCCCCACCAGCAGATGCGTCCACCACGCCGTCGTTTCCGTCGATCTAAACATATGGCCCAGTTCCACGAACCCATAAACGATCGCGTAGATCCCGAATAGGTAGATGAAGACGGCCAGCGTCACACCAGGCCAGAACAGCGCTGTAAGGCCAAACAGGATGCTGACGACCCCAGCTAAGGCCAGGACCCACCACAAGTTCTGAGTTCTCGATATTGGATACATCCCAGCAACCTCCCCTATCAATCTCTTTCCGCAGGCCCAAGAATGCTCCGAGCCGGCAGTTTGGTCGAATCTTTGCCCTTGGCTCCAACAACGTACTCTCGAGCTGCGCTCTTAAAATACGGCATAAAGCGTGCCAATGCCCTTTCGCAGTCGAGGGATGATTCAGGTAGCAAGCACATCGGGTAACAGCTTAGACTGCCTCAAAACCAGACCACCGCAGGGTTTGCCGCGGAGTGTCCCGAAATGCGCCGATCGCACATCTTGCACCCATTTCGGGAGCGACATATAACATCGCTATAGCAGGGAGGCTAACCGTGGAAATCAAACTGATAAAGACCGAGACTGACTATCAAGCAGCACTGGCAGAAATCGAGTGCCTCTTTGACGCAGCGCCAAACAGCAGAGAGGCTGACCTACTGGAAGTCTGGGCAACGCTGGTCGAGGCATATGAGGCGAAACATTTCGCGATTCCTGAGCCAGACCCAATTGAGGCAATACTGTACCATATGCAGAGTCGCGGGTTGACCCGGCGCGACTTGGAGCCGTACATCGGGAGCCGCGCCCGCGTGGCCGAGGTATTGAATCGGCGGCGGGCACTGTCTATCGAGATGATTAGGCGGCTGCACGCGGGATTGGGGATTCCGGCAGAGGTGTTGATTCAGCCGTACGAGCTTGCAAAGACTGCTGCTTGATTACACCTGTTACTCCAACTCGAACACCGTGGGAGCATCCACCCTGGTCCGGAGCGCCTGCAGCGCGGTGTTCACCAGCCTCAGGCGCCACCTCCTCTCGCTCTCTGGGGACCTCGAGGGATCTCCCAATGGATGGTGGAACAGACCGCCACGCACGATGCGGTTTGCACCGACCATAACTGCAACGCTCAACAGTGCCGAGATAAGAACAGTGGGCAGGCCAGACCGGTCGAGTTCCTTGGCTATCGCAGCACCGCTACGCGTGCCCGTGCCTCAAGTAGCTGGCACGACGACGCCCGTGACTCCCTGAGCCTTCAATTCGACGGCGATCTCCCGTGCCATCCGCTGCATAACTTGCAGGTTGCCCGCGTTGCCGCAGGTCACGTAGTAGCGATCCAGGAGCTTGCCAATGACGCCGTTTGCTTCCAACTCGCGGAGAGCATCGACTGGGACCGCGCGATCGGGATCCTGGGTCACCCACCGTCCGTCGTAACCGCCGTGTACAGTCTGGTAATTCTCGCCAAAAAGGTCGTCCAAGCCCGCGATGCTGTATGCGGCCCATTTTGTCGCCCGACCGGATGGAATGCGGTCGGGGTTGCCTCTGGGCACAACACCTGCCTCGGTGACGATGGCGATAGTGGCCGTGCCTAGATTCGCTAGAGGTGGGGGGGCGGGAACGCCTTCGAGCACTTCGACGTGCAGCTCGGTTACGAACGGTTCACCGCCAAGCTTGGACAGCAGCATTTGCACCGCGCGCTCGGGCGCCGGCGTATCGGTCTCGAAGTTGCGGCGTATTCCTCGCGGGAGGTATCCTTCGTCTGCCGCGGAGCCTAAGGGATCGCCGGACGCAAGTTTGCAGGCGAAGTCGGCCAACCGCTGAATGGCGTCACCCATTTCGAGGGCCGAGTCCGCCGTCGGGATGACAAATACTTTGGACTTGTAGATCTGCGCGCCCGGGTTTTCAGGATACATAGCCGTCACAGCCGCTACACCGGCCTGGCGTTGCGCTGTCTCACAAATTCGGGCGCAAGCCAGTCCATAACGCCCGGCGTCAAAAGCGGGTCCTGCCACCACTACGTCCGGCTTAAGGCTCGGCAAAAGCCTGGTCACCTCGCTGGATGCGGCCTCCTCGTTTTGGTGAAAGTAGTTATCGCCACAAATAACGGTGGCAACGACCTGCCCTCGTGGCCCGAGGGCAGCCTGCAGCGCCCGGCCCGGCCCGACCGGTCCCTCGCGCATCTCCAACGGGATGTCAGCCTTCTCCTCGCCTCCAATGCCGGCAAAGAACTGGTTTATGTAGTGGACTACGCGCACTTCTTTCGTACGTTACCGCCTTTCCATTCCTCGTGTTCCGCGGTCGTCAGCAGTCCTTGGCCGTCAAGCCGCCGATGCCCATCTGCCAGAATCCGCAGTAGAGGTCAATTGGCAAGGCTTCAAAGGGACCACGGGCGTCGACGATCTGGCCGGTGGTACAGCGCGCCTCCGTGCCGCCGATCACCCTATCTACCCTCGGCATCGCCACGGGCCGATCGATGCTTCCTGAAGTCACCATGGCATCGGCCTCAGGTGCAAAGTCGATCAGAGGTGTGTCGGTGCCGTCTGGCCCGCCGCGCTCGTGCAGCAGCGCCACGGTCCTGATGCCCGCTTCCTCACAGGCCTTCACCGTCAGCATGTAGTCGATCATGGCGTTTCCTGTGCCCTCGATAGAGACAATGGCTCCCTCGGCCCCCAGCAGCCTCGCGACCTTGGCAGCATACTGTGCCGACCTCTCCTTGCTCCGATGATCGTCGTGGTGCCCTCGTGAGAGGACGACGCCCAGGAAATTAATCTCACAGCCGTGCCTGCGGTACAGTGCTTTGACGATGGGGTTGTTGGTGTGAATGCAGGTCGCCACGCGCATGCCGCCCTTGTAGTTGCCGCTGACGACCGCACCATCAAGCATCTCGTTCGGGTGCAAAAGCGTGGGCAACAGATTGTCGACGTGGCCTCCGTAAACCAGCGTGTGAACCAACAGCCCCTGCTCTTGCACCTGGTCGATATAGACCACCCGTGGCAGGGAGCTATCCACGCTCCCCAGCTCAAAGGCCTGCTCTCGATCGGGCTCCTGGTCTCGCGTGGTCGATGCCAGGTAGGCTGACGTCTTCATCCCCGCCATCCGCACCGTGCGGTCCCACTGCTCGTTTGTCGTGCCCTCCCTGGGCTTGAGGAGAAGAATAACGTTGAAGGTGTCGGAGCAGGCGCAGCGGGCTGCCGCTGGGCCCGACATGTCGATGAAGCCCTCGCTGAAGCTGAGCAATCCCCCTGCCGGTTGCGGGAACTCGCTGCTTTCGAGCACGGCCAGGCCCTTCAACCGATTGGTGCGGCCGTCGCCGCAGGTCCTCGCCGGCCCGAGTAGGCCGGGGAAACAGCACGAGCTGCCTTTCACCTTCAGCAGTGGCTCTATGGCGTCGAGGACGCGCACGATGCGCGTGCTCTCGCCAGGTCTGGCCAGCTCAATCTCCGTGCTCTCAATGGCATCGTCGTTCTGGATCAGCGCTTTGAGCTCTCCTCTGTCAATCGTCAGTATGCCATTAGAGAGCGCGGTCCGATGAGAGAACTCGACCTGCTTCACCTCGAAGGTCGCCACTTCCAGCCTCAATGCCAACTCCTCGGCATATCTCCCTCTCTGGCTGCATCTTGCTACCTGTTCTACCTGTTGTACTTGCCCAACACCTGCACTGCGTAATCCGCGAACTGATTGTCGATGATCTGTTTGAGATCCACCCTTTCCCGCATGAAGCCATTGGCGAGGAGCCATTCCAGGTCGCGCGAAAGGCTCTCGGAATTGACGTAGCCGTCGGGATTCAAGCCGGGGTATACCATCTTGTCGTACAGCTCTCTCTCCTTGATGTTGGTGTTCTGGATGAGCAGGGGGATAATCTCGTCGCGAAGCTTCTTGTTCTTTTTCACGAAGGCGTCGTTGTAGTCACGCACGCCCTTCACGTAGGCAGCCGTGAATCTCTTCGCGACCTCTGTCCGGTCTTTGGCAAACTGCGCCGAGAACATCAAAGTAGCCTGCTGATGGTTGGGGTTGATCTCGTCGACACCTTTCCACCGTACAAAAATGCCTTGTTCGACACCTTTGGTGGTGAGAGGTTCGATCTGGAGAGCGACGTCGATGGATTTGCCGGCAAATGCCGCTTGGTAGTCGGCGAAGACCAAATCGACAATTTCCGCGTCCTTCCAGCTCAGCCCGGCCTTGGACATTAGGATGTCAAGATCGACGAGGCCGGTAGCCCCCGCGTTGCCGCCCGTGACACCGATCTTCTTGCCTTTCAGATCCTTGGGCTCCCTGATAACGCCCTGGTCGTAAAGGTCCTTCCTTACCACGAACGAGATGAAACCCATCCCTGGGGCATTGCTTCCCTTCTCTGCCGCCAATTTTAGAGGAATGCCTCTCTGTATGGCATTGTATATGCCAGGACCAGGGCTGCCACCACCCACATCCGCTTCGCCTACAGCCAGCATCTGCAGTCGCTCGGAGGTTCCGGCGACTGGCTTGAGCTCGATGTTGATATTCTGCTCCTTGAAGTAGCCCTTCTCGAGCGCAATGTACAACCCTGCGTCGGAGGATTTGCCTACGGGGTCCACGCTAAGCTTCACAACCGCCGCTGGCGCGGCCTTGGCCGGCTCCGTCGGCTTAGGGGCTGCCGCGGCCGGCTTGGTGGGAGCGGGTGCCGGCGTCGCAGGCGCCGCGGCAGGCTTCGCAGGCTGGGCCGCTGGCTTGGTGGGTGCCGGTGGCGTTGCCGTTGGCGTAGGTGGTGGCGCACCTGCGCAGGCCACCGCCAAGGTAACTGCTAGAGCCATCGTGATTAGAAGACAAGTGCGCTCTAGTGGTCGCCCGTTCATTTCTGCCTCCTCATTCAATTTTCATAATCGATCTTCTCTACAGCCACTGCGCCTACTCCCTTCTGATGCCAGCCGGCGTAGTGAAGTCTTCTGTTGGGCGAAGATATGGTGTTGGGACCTCCTCACTCCAAAGACTCATTTGATCGCCATCCTTCTGCAACAGAGTATACCTTAGCCAGTCGCGATTGTTCGTGATCGGGTACTCCTCCAGGAAATGCGAGCCCCGACTTTCCTTCCGCACCAGAGCCGAGCGGAAGAGGGCTTCGGCCACAAACATCATATTCTTCGTCTCGTTGGCCTTCATTAAGCCGTGCAGGTCCCTGGCCCAGAGCTCCGGCATCATGTTCGTCTTGATCTGCTCCAGGCGTTCGATGGTGTTCTGCACGCGCGGCTCACTTTTGATGTAGTACACGTCACACTTGAACATCAGCTCCTGCATCTCGTGCAGCATATCATCCGGATCGACGCCAGATGTCCTCAGTATCGGCTGTAGGAACGAGCTACGTGCCGCCTGGAAGCCGTCCATCAAGGCGGACTGGCTAGCTGCCGCGCCTTGTCCGCGGGCATACTCTGCGCTGAACCTGCCCGCCCGATGGCCAGATACGACGGCAAACCCCGCTGCCTTGCCGCACGGCCCCCCGCCCGACCCATTGAGTGCTTTCCAGGCAGCGTCTCCCGCGGCGAAAAGTCCCGGGATGCTGGTCTCACATCTGATGGTGATTCGCGCGCCTCCGCCCATTGCGATCTGGCCATCGGGTGCCGGTACCCACTTCATGGGTCTGTCGAGCGGACTGTAGCCGATCTGGTCGTAAACCTTGAATGTTTCGGGCAGGATCTTGCGACAAAGCGCCCTGTCCGCGGCACTCGCCGATGTGGCATCCAGATAGATGGGGCCGCGACCTTCCATCACTTCCCTGGAAAAGGCCAGCGCCAAGTCATTTAGATCGGCCCTGCTACCGAGCTCCGGACTGTATTTGTGCATAAACCTTTCGCCCAAAGCATTGACGAACTCACCCCCAATGCTGACCATTAGATTCATGCCGTGAATATCATATTCGGCCGAGCAGGTGTTTGAAATGAACAGCTCCATATTTTGGAGGATCGCTCCAGCGCGATAGGCGGCCGCGACGCCGTCGCCTGTGATGTTCTTGCAACCCAGAAAGATACTTCGGAAGTGCGTTGCGCCCGAAGCCAGAACCACGGCCTTCGCTCTGAAGAGGTAGCTTTCACCCGTCCTGTAGGCAAAGCCGTATGCCCCGCCCGCTCTACCATCTGTCAAAAGCAGATCGTTGATCATCACCCGCTCGACCAGCTTGACCCCGAGCTCCTTGGCCTTGCGCTTCAGCGTGTCGACGAAGGGTCGAGCTTGTACGATTGTACAAAAAGTATTGATGTGGCCGCGGGCTTTTCTCCGGACGAAAGCACCCCCGGCATCTCTCTCGATGACCTGCTTGCCATACTTGTGAGCCCAGCCGTCAACCTCCATCGCGCGCTCGTAGGATTCGGTGAGGTAGAGCTTAACCCACTCCTGTTCGTTTAGATACTCCCCTCCGACGACCATCTCCTCGAACCACTCGTCCTTGTCGTCTTCTGGCAAGCACACCAAGAAGATGCCGGCCACGAAGCTGCTGCAGCCGCTTCTGGCAACCATTCCCTTGTCCACGAGGACAACCAGCTGTCCCGCCTGCCTGGCAGCTATGGCGGCCCACATCCCAGCAAACCCACCGCCAATGACTAGAACATCTGTTTCCACGTCTACTACGTCTCTCATTCGGCCGCTCATACAACTCTCCCTACCCGTTTGAAGTGACCTCTCGATTGCGACTCGGCACGATACGACCTGCGTGGCCGTAGCGCGATTCCCCGCAGTGATGTGAACATAGCCGTGCACACGATTATGAGGTAAAGGACTTTGCTTTTGGGACGGTACGACGTCCGACAGAAATGTAGCACCAACCAGGCTGATTGTCAATAATCAAAAACGTATTGACAAACTTGCTAGCTTGTGGTACATACTGTGCATACCACTTGCATACAAGGGGGAGCAAGTTATCCGGTCCCGCAACGTCGATCTGTGCTTCTGCAAGCGACCGGGTTCTCTTTTGGAATCCCTTCTCTGCCGCAAGGGCTGAAATAACCTGTCGACCTCGTTCAACGTTTACCAGTAGCTACACGAGCAAGGTTAGGATTGCACCAGTCAGCCAACGGGGCTTGTCGTACTCAACGCTGTGTACGTCCGGCCAAGCCAATTCGCGTTGACGATGCCTGGGCAGAGCAGCCCATCTAAAAAGCCGCGCCAATCCTACGACCGGGCAAACTCGCATCGGGTGCTAAGGGTGGCGCGTGTCCGCATCATCACGCCACTGGTCAAGCCAGTTCAAGATAGCTTCCTGGCGCGGAAACCAAACGTAGAAAAGGAGATTGTAGCGTGGCAAAAGATCTAAGGCAATTTTTGCAAGTGGTCAAGGAGGCGGGTCCTGAGTACTACGTGGAGGTCAAGAAACCACTTGACACTTACCTCGAGGTAGGGGTTGTCCAGCACAAGCTGTACCGGCAGGGGCGCTCGCCGGTCATCTATTGTCCGGAGATTAAAGGAAGCAATCTTCCTCTCGTGACAAACCTGTTCGGCAGCTATGAGATGCTGGGCATAGCCCTGGGGATGGAGCCCAATAAGGTCCAGAAGGACAAGATCCTGCACGAATACAAGAGAAGGGAAGCCGACCTCAAGCCAACCGCATTGGTTCCTCGTTCGGAGGCGCCCGTCAAAGAAGTAGTCTGGCTGGGCGATGACGCAGATCTCGGTCGTCTGCCCATTACACACCATGCGCTGCTGGATTCTGGGAAGTACATTACCCCCGGCAACATGATATGCAGGGATCCGGACACGGGGGCATACAACGTCGGGATGTATCGCCACGAGGTAAAGAGCAAGGATTCGGTGGGCTTGATGTTCAACCCAATCCATCACGGCAATTTGATTGCCCGCCGCCATGCCGAGCTCAACAGGCAGATGGAGGTGGTGATCTTCCTTGGGCACCATCCAGCGGTTGTCATGGGCTCTATGTACAGCGGTGGTATGGACGTAGACGAGCTACAGGTAATGGGAGGGCTGGTCGGGGAGCCCCTGAGGGTAACACAGGGCGAGACGGTCGACCTGCCGATTCCTGCCGACGCGGAGATAGCGATCGAGGGCATAGTCGATCCGCGCAACATGGTCACCGATGGGCCTTTTGGCGAGTTCACCGGTCACTACGGCGAGGGAAACAAGAAGGTCTTTCTCATCAAGGTAACCGCCATAACCATGCGCAAGGACGCTATCTTCCACGATCTCGACGCGGCGCATCCCGAGCACAATCTGGCGTGTGTGCTCGGCTTCGAGTCTCCCATCTATGACGCTGTAAAGAGGGTGATACCTACCGTAAAGGCAGTCCACTGCCCCGAAAGCGGGCTCTCTATGTTCCACGTGTATGTGTCCATTAAGAAGACGTCCCTGGGGCAGGGAAAGCTCGCGGCCCTGGCCGCTCTAGGCTCGGCGATACACGCCAAGACCTGCGTCGTGGTGGACGACGACATTGACATCTTCAGCGACAGGGATGTGTTGTTCGCGCTGTCGACAAGGCTGGTACCGGACCGAGGGGTCGACATCATTAAGAACTCTGCCGGCAACCACCTGGACCCAGCGGCGATGGACGAGACGCGCGTCCAGCACGGCCCGATGCAAGACTTCCTGATTGTCGATGCTACCAAGCCATTAACCTTGCCGACCTTTACGAGGATTACCCCGCCGGAAGATCTGTGGAACTCCATGAAGATCGAGGAGTATGTCTCATAGGATGGGTTTCGCGCCTTCGCCGCAGGTGCGACTGCAACACGCCGTTGCACCTGCGGTGCACGCGGCCTGGGGAGGGCGTTCTAGCGAGCCTTTCCACTGGCCACACTAGATTTCGCCACGCGATATTCGAAAACGGGAGGTTGTGCGATGATCGAGGACCTGCGGGATTTCATTGCCAAATGCGAGGAAATAGGCGAGCTCGCCAGAGTGAGCACAGAGGTAGATTGGGATTTGGAGCTCTGCACCGTGGCCGACCTGAACGACGAGAAAAAGGGGCCGGCGCTTCTATTCGAAAAAGTGAGGGACTCCAAATTCCCGGTTTTGATCGGGGCGCTGTCCTCGGCCAGAAGGTGCGCCTTGGCGCTGGACATGCCGATGAGCCTGTCCCGGGGCCAGATGGCCAGGGAGTGGATGGAACGTGTAAGCAAGACCAGAATTCCCCCGAGGGTGGTTTCTGACGGCCCTGTCCTGGAGAACGTGATCGAAGAAGAAGACGTCGATCTTTTCAGGCTGCCCATACCCAGATTCTACCCGTTGGACGGCGGGCGATATGTTGGAACTAACGCCGCGCTGGTGACGCAGGACCCCGAAACCGGCTGGACAAACCTCGGAACGTATCGCATGGGCGTGCACGATAGCAGACGAGTAGGCATCTACACTCAGCGGGGCAAGCACTCGTATGCTATGGCCCTGAAGTACAGAGAGATGGGCAAGAACATGCCCGCCGCGATCGTTGTCGGCCAGTTGCCACTGCTATTCCTTTTGTCCAGTACAGGTGTCCCATGGGGGATAAGCGAGTATGACTACGCCGGGGCCGTCAGGGGCGAACCCGTCGAGGTGGTCAGAACCGATCTCTCGGGCCTGCTGGTGCCTGCCGCAGCCGAATGGGTAATCGAGGGAGAGATCAACCCCGATCCTTCTACTTTCTTGCCGGAAGGGCCATTCGGCGAGTATCCCGGCTACTACTCGGTGACGGCCGCCGACGAGTTCCCCAAGCCGGTGTTCGACGTAAAACGCATTCTGCACAGGGATAACGCCATATTTTGGTGTCAAACGGTCGGCAACCTTGGCGCCGGCAAGAACGTTATCCCCTCCATTCAAATCTCGGCGTCGATATGGTCTGAGCTGACCACCATGAGGATCCCTGGCATCATGGGTGTCTTCTGCCCGCCGGAGAGCGGCGCCCGGTTCATGGTCGTGGTCTCGGTAAAGCAACAGTATCCTGGCCATACGTCGCAAGTTGCTCACGCCGTCGCTGCAACATTGGTAGGCAACTACCGCATCAAGATTATCGTTGTCGTCGACGACGACATTCCCGCGGACGACATTGAGCAGGTGCTATGGGCCATCGCCAACAGGTCGAATCCCGAACGCAGCGTGCAGATCTTCCGTAGGACGACCAGTGAAGTTCTCGATCCAGGATTGGACTTTGAAGAGAGGGAGATAGGCTCACGGCTGTTTATCGATGCCACCATCCCCTATGAGTGGAAGAGAAAACCGATCATGGTAAACCTTGACACGGAAATGGTACAGAAGGTCAAGGACCAGTGGGACAAGTATGGCATTGGGGCAAGCGAGTCGACGTTATCGCGAGTGACAGCATGAGGCGGGTTGCAGAGGCAGGCCACGCGGCTTGCCTGTGGCGGAATCCGTGACCAGGCCGGCGCAAACTGATGGTTCCGCGATTTGCCTTCGGTGCCGACCTGGCGATCAATTTGACGTTGCCGCATCGCTTTGGGCCCGGCCGGTGTCTTTCCGTCGGGCCCAAGCTACTCGTGGCAGCAGAATGACAACTAAGTGAGAAGGGGTGCGACGATGAAGCTCAATGTGAGCTGGAAGGCCGGTTTGATGGCGTCTGTGGTATGTTTTGTAGCGCTGGTCGCCTGTGTAGCACCAGCCCAGCCAACCGTCGTGCCCGCAAAGCCGCCGACGGCGGAGCCGACGCGGCCGCCTGCCAAAGAGGCCGCGAAGCCTTCCGAGAAGCCGGCGGAAAAAGCAGCCGAAAAGACTGCGAAAGCGCCCGAAAAACCGGTAGAAAAGGCCGCCGAAAAGCCCGCGGCGAAAGTTGCGATGCCGCCGCCCTTGAGCCCTCGGGTGAAAGTGCTGGTAGGAGATTTGCAAACATCCTCCGACGGGCCGATCTACATCGCGCTTGAGAAGGGCTTCTTCAGAGAGCAGGGCTTGGACGTGGAGCTCAGTACTTTTGACGCTTCGGGCAAAATGATCCCCGCTCTGTCAGCCGGTCAAATAGATATCGCCAACTCAGGGACCACCGTGAGCCTGTTCAACGCCTTCGCGCGAGGCATCGACATCAAGGCTGTGGCCGATCACGGCAGAAACAACGCCAATCATTCAGCCGGTAGCATTGGTCTCAGAACCGACCTCGTGGACCGCGTCAAAGAGCTCAAGGATCTGAAAGGGCTGAAAATCGCGCTGGCCTCGAGGAGTGGCCCCAGCTATGCCCAGTTGGCCAAGGCTTTGGCCAAGGGCGGGCTTACAACCAAGGATGTCGAAACCGTCGAGATGGGCTTTGCAGACATGTTGGCCGCTCTCGCCAATAAGGCCGTCGACGCCGCGATGTTTACCGAACCGTTTGGCTCCCAGGCGGTGGATAGGGGTCTGGCCGTTCACTGGAAGCGCGTGCACCCTGATATCTATCCCGACGAACAGGTCGGCGTTCTGCAGTACGGGCCCCAGTTTGCACAACGGCAGCCAGAAGCGGCCAAGCGGTTCATGATCGCTTACATCAAGGGGATTCGGGTCTATCTGGACGCGTTTGACAAGAAAGTGGGCTTGGACGAGGTCATCGACATTTTGACAAAGTACACGACTTTGAAAAACCCGGCCGTATATCGCGCCCTGCCAATGGCCGGCTTCGATCGCAACGGGTATATTCTCGTCCAACACCTGATAGACGACCAGGAGTTCTTCGTCACGGAGGGCCAAATAAGGCCGAACGAGAAGGCCGACATAGGCAAGATGATCGACCATTCCTTTGTAGAATACGCGCTGAGTATCCTCGGCAAAGAGTAAGCCGGGTGACCCAGAGGCTTTTGGAACGTCGAACCTGGCAAAGTAAGCCTCTTTTGACAGAACCTGGGGAGGACACAAGATGAAACGCGAAATCATTTACTCGGTGCGCGGCCCGAAGAACCTGCCGGAAATGACCTGGGAAGAAGTTGCCGAGGCGCGCGAAGCCACCGACCTGGCCATTTTTCCCGTCGGCTCTACAGAGGAGCACGGACCACAAAATCCATTGCTGGCGGATACGATTCAAGGAATCGAGGTGTCCCGAAGAGTTGTGGCCAGACTGGACGACGAGGGGATTCGGGCTATCGCCGGCCCCCCAGTACCATTTGGTGTCTCTCTGGAGCTCATGGACTTTCCGGGGACCATTACCCTGACACCCTCGACAATGCAGGCGCTACTCAAAGACGTCTGCAACAGCCTCATCAGGCACGGATTCCGTAAGCTTGTGCTCTTGATGTCCCACGCCGAGAATCTGGGTGCCGTCTATTCAGTTGTACAAGAGGTATCACAGCAACCCGACGTGAGAATCCTGGCGCTGAACTGGCTGCCTCTCCTGCGAAGGCATAACCCTGAAATTCTCAAGGGCAGAGAAATGGGACACGGGGGCGAAGGTGAAACGGCCAGGGTGCTAGCTGCCCATCCAGGATTAGTGGTTATGGAACGGGCGCGTGCTTTCCAACCCGAGTGGAACGAGGGGCCAGAAGCAGACTATCCGATGCACATCGGCGGTGGCGTGTTCGACCCCCCTCGTGGAATGAAGGACCTCACCCCGATCGGTTGCCTGGGAAACCCAACCTTGGCCACAGCCGAAACAGGCGAGAAGTGTTATGATCTTATCGTGGACTGGACCTGTCAGGTAATCAAAAAGCACCTGCAATTGACATAGCACACGTGGAGTGGAGGGCCGTATGGGTGGCCGAATGAAAGATGTCGTGGAGATCGAAACGGACGTGCTGGTCATCGGCGGGGGCTTCGCGGGGATGTGGGCGGCGATAGCTGCAAGGCAAGCCGGCCAGCAGGTCGTTCTCGTGGAGAAAGCGGTGGCGGCCAGGAGCGGGCCTAGCAGCTTTATGGCTGGTATCCTGCTGGTGTGTATGCCGGGCGACGACAAGGACGGTTGGTTCGAGGAGATGGTCGTGGGAGGCGAGTATCTGAACGACCAGGAGTGGGTCAAGATTCTGCTCGACGAGTCCTACGAACGAGCCGTCCAGGTGCAGGAATGGGCGCGGCAATACGGAAGGAGTGTCTTCGAGACCGACGCGAGCGGGGCTTTTCTCCGCAAACGCGCCCGCGGGCACCACAACAGCGCGGCAACGATCGTCCAGGCGAGGCCCTTCGTGGATGTGCTCAAGCGCAAGGCCAAGGAGCTAGGAGTCAGATTGGTCGAGCGTGTGATGGTCAACGATCTGCTGCTGGTGGACGGCAAGGTCGGCGGAGCCTTCGGCTTCGCGTACAGGACGGGGGAAAGCTACCTCTTCAGAGGAAAAGCTGTGATCGTCGCCAGCGGCGCCACGGCGTTCAAAGGCATCTTGATGGCCGTCAAGAACATTACCGGGGACGGTGTTGCGGCCGCCTTTCGCGCGGGGGCGGTGCTTCAGAACATGGAGATGTTCACGTGCAACACCTGTTCTGCCGACTATGACACCCAAGGTATGAACCTAATGGTGGCCGTTGGAGGGGAGTTCGTTAACGGCGTCGGGGAGAGGTTCATGCAAAAGTACGACCCGTTGCTGGGCAATAGAGCTGATCTGCACCAGTTGACGCTGGCCTTTAGTCGCGAGGCGATGGAAGGCCGAGGTCCTGTTTACCTCGACGCTACTTCGGCGAGCGCCGCCGACAGGGAGCTCTGCCGGCGGATACTGCCGGAAACGTTCGAGACTTACGACAGGATCGGCTACAGTCCATTCGATAGGCCGATGAAATGGGTGCCCGGCGTTCGTGGTCACGTCGCCAATGGTGGCGGAATAGCGATCTCAACAAAATGTGAGACGAATATCCCGGGCCTTTTTGCCGCGGGCGACGCGGCTTTTAGAGCGTCCAATGGGGCTGGTGGAGGGCCAAACGGTAAGGCC
Source organism: Chloroflexota bacterium (assembly GCA_016210495.1). The sequence continues at coordinate 19,569 of JACQUC010000254.1, read as the reverse complement.
GTATGCTTCGCCGTGGTCTCGGGACATCGCGCCGGCAGATTTGCGGCAGAATATGCTAGCGGGCAATCAATTAACCTACCGCGCTCCGATCTACTTGATGGCTTTGGCAAGGCCCGCCGCTCGTTCGTCCAACCAATACTGAGGACGTCGGGGACAGATCCAGATCGTGTCATCCGCGAGCTACAAGAGCTCGTCACCAAATGCGAGGTCTTCTACATCAAGAGCGAGCCCCGCATCGAAGGCGTCATCAACAGTTTGTGCCAGATGAACACCGACCTTGTTCCAGAGCTTTGGGCCAGGGATCTGCACGAGTTGGTCAAAGCTAACGAGGTCAAGAACATAATGGTGGTGGTCGAAGCTCTGTTTCGTTCGGCGCTGGCGCGCAAGGAATGCCGCGGCTCGCACTTCCTTGAGGAGTATCCCGTCACGAACAACCGCGATTGGCTCAAACACATCTTGCTGCAAAGCGACGGGCAACGGATGAGGGTATGGACGGAACCCGTGCCAACCCCATATCTGCGGCCCCGTGGGGACTTTAGTACCCCGGCCGGCATCAGAAGGGAATAGCCAACTGGTTTGTGGCGCGGAAATACGTTCTGTAGGGGCCGACGAGCCATTCGGAAGCAAGGACTAGCCAGCTTGACACCACGTGGGAGCGCCCACAAGACACTAATGCTCTCGCTTGGATGACAGGGGGAGATATGCGAGACATTGAGCGAACTCGCACGCGCGAGCGAGAGGTGTCAGTCGGTACCTCGTACGAGCGCACCGTAAAGTATCTTCTGGAATTGCGAGACCGAGCTTACACCGGCAGCATCGTCATCCGCGCCGAAGACAGGCCCTGGGAGCAAAGCCGACAGGGCCGCGCCAAGTTCTTTATCTCGCGCGAGGCCGACACCAACTCCGCACTCAGAGATTGGCAGGTCTTCGTCAAGGACATCCACACCCACTCCGGCAAGCACCGCCATCAAGGCGGCCTCGTCATTTACGTTATCGCGGGAGAGGGCTACACCGAAGTCGACGACGAGAAGTTCGAGTGGGAGGCCGGTGATCTGTTGCTGCTACCTATCAAGCCAGAGGGGGTAGTCCACAAGCACTACAACAAGAGACCCGGTGACACGTGCAGGTGGATGGCTTTTATTTACCGCGGTTTCACCGACGCCATTGGCCACTATATCGAGCAGAAAGAGAACGCACCCGCATTCAAGTGAGGAGGTAATGCGGTGACAAGACTTCTCGTTCTATCGACTTTGCTGCTGTTTGTGGCGAGTTGCGCCACGACGGCACCAGTTCCATCAACGTCGCCAGGAGATCGGGGCAAGGCGCCCGCAGAGACCGCAACAACCGCTAAGGTGAAGGAGGTCGTCCCCCCTACGGCGGCTGCGAAGACAGATACAGGGGTGACAGCCGAGGCGAAGAAGTCCCTCCCCCCTACGGAAACTGCGAAGGCGAAGGAGGCCGAGACCAAGGCGGCGGCTAAGAAGGAAGCGAGACTCGACAGGATCAACCTGGTCTATACTATCCTTGCGCCAGGCACCGTGCCAGTGTGGATCGCCTTTGACCAGGGCATCTACCGGAAGAACGGCTTGGATGTAGAGATGGAATTCTCGAACGCCACCGCTGCTGCCGCTGGGGCTCTGGCGGGCGGCAAGTATCAGTTCTCGACCATGGGGGGCGAGATCCCAGTGAGGTTGACCGTGGCCGGAACGCCCACCGTGCTGTTGTCCGTGGCGGCCAACGTGATGGACTTCTTCATATATAGCCAGGCTAGCTTGACGAAGCCGGCGGACCTGCGGGGCAAGAAGATCGGCATAACGAGATTTGGATCCGGCACGGACGTGGCCACGCGCGCCGCTTTGCGGAAGTTCGGCCTGGAGCCCGACAGGGACTACACCATAGTTCAAAGCGGCGGCTCACAGGAATCCATCATTGCCGTCGCGGCCGGCGGCATAGACGCCGCCACCGTTGGCGGTGGGAACTGGGGGCCGACGGCCAAGAAGGCTGGGCTGAACGAGCTACTCGACATTGCCACCCTCGAAATACCCTTTGCTCAGAACGGTGTTGGCGTCACTAAAGACTACCTGGCCAAGAACGAAGACGTGGTTCGCAGGTTCGTCAGAAGCTACCTCGAGGGCATAGCCCTCGCGCGGACGGACAAAGAGTTGACCAAGAAAACCATCCGCACCTATGTCAAAACTGAGGACGAAGAGATTCTCGAAAACGGTTACCGCTGGATCACGAATCTTACGAAACCGGCGCCGTATCCCTTGCCAGCGGCGGTACAACAAGCGATCGACACGGTCGCGGCTGAGGAGGAGCAGGCGAAGTCCTATAAACCGGAGCAGTTCATCGAGGCGCGCTTCATCAAAGAGATGGAAGATAACGGGTTCATCAAGAGCCTGTACGAGAAGAAGTAGGTGTTTTCGTTAATGGGTTACCCCTGGCCACCCAGTTTTGGTCTAAACGTCCAATTGTCCAAAGGTATGTCTTCCGTCCACATGCATGGCTTCTCGCCGTCACGCTTCACGATGATCCACTTGAGCCAGTTGACATCGTCTCTGTTCGGGTGGTCCAGGCGATAATGGGATGCGCGGCTTTCGGTTCGCAGCAAGGACGCGCGAGCACTGAGGTCGGCCATTAGCAGCATGTTTCTGGTGTCGTGGAAGTTCTTGAGCTGATGTGGATCCGTGGCGGCCACCTGGGCCAGACAACCTTTCAGGTCGGCGAACTCGTTCAGCGCCGTTTTCAAACCTGTCTCGCTCTTAAGAATGTTGATGTGCCGAAAAGATGTTTCCAACACGCGGCGCAGCACACGATCTGGCGTAAGCGACGATTCCACGTGGCGGTAGAGTGGCTCGAGCGCGTCCCGTCTTAACTCCTGTACTTTTGCTTCGTCGATCTCGGGTGGCACAGCCCGCACTGCAAAGGCGGCAGCCCGCCGGCCCGCGCGGGCGCCCTGCAGCGCAGAGCCAGTGAGCGAGGTCACTGGCGTGGCATCGGCACCGCCGCAGTAGTCCCCACTGCCACCAACGATCCAAAGCCCTTCGACGTTAACCTCGCCGTCAGCATTTCTGAGCCGCGCACCTGCCAGATGGAGAAGGCCAAATGGCATAAGCACCCACTCGAGCCTATGGCGGGCTAAGTCCGTCCCACGCGTAGCCAGCATTCGTGTCAGTAATGGTAGGGCGTGCTTGATGTTGGCGATGGCCTCGGGTGGCAAGTGCGTGCAGTCCAGATAGCACGGGCCTCTGCCCTCGTGCCATTCGTTCAAGATAGCCCGGCCAGTTTCCGAGCGACGAGCCTCCTCTTTCAGCCTGGGATTGTACCGCTCCATGAAGCGCTCGCCCTTCGCGTTGACAAGAATGCCCCCATTCCCAAAGATAACGTGCAGCCCGGGGATGCCGCCAAAACCTTTGGGTCCGATACTGGCGTAGCCAAGCTGTTCGAGATTGCGCATTTCTACACCAGCTCGGTAGGCCATGGCCGGACCATCGCCAGTTGCGCCAGCGCTGCCCATTTGCCCCCGGTTCGAGTACATCGTTCCTGCTGCCAAGATGGTGGCCTTTGCCTTGAACACGTGGAACTGCCCGGTCCTGCCGTGAAACCCGACGGCCCCCAGACACCGTCCGTGCTCAGTCAGCAGATCGGTGATCACTATTCTATCGATCATCCTGACGCCCTGCTGCCTGGCGGCGGCCCGCACTCTCCACAACATGTTTGGGCCACCGTTGAAGATGGAGCATCGCCCGTAGCTCGAGGTTAGTACAGGGATCCTCTTGATTTGGCCGTTGCCGTCGCGCAGGAACTCCACGCCGTAGGAAAGCAAAGCCTGGAATACGTGGTAGGATTCCCGCACGGCGGTCTCCACGTAGTTCTGGTCGATCAGGTACTCGGAGTTGTATTCGATAATCTCGCGAACATAATCGTCGTAGTTATCGCCAGGCTGCCAATTTGGCAAGACGCCGGCGGCAAACACAGAGCAGCCGCTGGCTCCTGGGTAGGCCTTGTCGACCAAGAGGACGTCGAGGTCGGGGTTGGCCTCTTTTGCCTTGATACTCGCAAATAAGCCCGCGATTCCGCCACCGATGACGAGCAAATCGGTCCGGGCCGCGTCATCCGAATTGTACTGCAACACTATGCGTCTCCAATCTGCAGAGTCGGGCCGCGCTTGATTCGTGAATGTGACATTGTGAAACTACTCTAGCCTTGCCTCCATCTCTATCGGATGTAGTCCTCCAGTTTCATCGACTCCCAAAGATCTTTGGGAGGCACGATTCTCTTTTCAAAGGGCAGGTCCACCGGCATAGTAGCATCTATCAACATCTTCGAGGTCATGTAACCTCGCCTGTGGCGCGTCTCATCATAGGAACACGGGTGGAGATGCGGCCCTGTGATCCCGGGGATGATGACAATATCCCTGTCGGCCACCATCCTGGTATTGACTGCCCACATCACTTCTTCCTCGTTGTAGACGTCGATGTCCTCATCTACGACCACGACAATGTTGTTTCCAATCCCTGAGCTAAGGGCGGCTAGGCCGGCACGCTTGCCCTCTCCCTGCACCCGCTTGGCTATCGATATGTAATGGGCGAAAACGTTTGCCGCCGAGGGCGGGGCATAGACGGCTTTGACGGTTGGGACCGCCGCTTTCACCGTATCGAAGACAATGGATTCCGAGGCCATCACGCCGCACAGATTGTGTTCTCGATGCGAAGGGTCAAGGTCGTGGTAGATGGCATCTTTGCGCATCGTTATGGCCGTTACCTCGATCAGGTAGCATGGTTTGGCTTCTTCCCCATAGTAGCCCGCAAACTCAGAAAATGGGCCGTCCGTAACCATGCGATGGGGATCGATCACGCCTTCGATCACTATCTCCGCTCGTGAGGGGACCTCAAGACTGACGGTCTCAGCTTCGGCGAGCTCTAGCGATTCCTGGGCAAATCCCCCCATAACTTCAAATTCGCTCACGTCTTGAGGACCCGCGTACGCTGCACCGAGGACGACAGCGGGATGATGGCCAACAAAAATCGCCACCTCCATTGGCTGGCCGAGCGTAGCGCACCTACGCGCGATATAGGCCGCGTGGTGCACCGGGTTTATCATGCATCCCAACTCGCGCTTGCCCTTCACCTCGTGACGATATATGCCAACATTTGGTACCCCCGTGTCGGGGTCCTTGCAGATCATACAACCGGCGGTGACATATTTTCCTGAGTTGAGCAACGCGTGGTGAACAATCGGCAAGAGCCCCAAGTCCGCGTCTTCGCCTTTCAGGATCACCTCCTTGACCGGTGCCTCCCGAGACGGAACGGTCTCTGCCAGCTTAGTGGTAAGCTTTCTCCTGTTGAACTCGCGAAAGATGTCGGCCTTTGTTACTTCCGTGGGATCGAGGCCGAATGATAGCCCTATCATCTCCCGGCTGCCGAACAGGTCGGTCACCAGGGGGAGCTTGCTCCCAAGTATTTCGGGGCAGTAGATAACAGGGAAACGTCCCTGCCGAGCAAGCTTCTGTTGGATAACGCACACCTCGAGTTCGGGCTTGAGCGGCCGCACGATCTCCACATAGAACTCGTGACCAAACTCCTTGGCGACCCGCAGGAATTGCCTAAGGTCCTTGCTCACTGATATCCCCCATTCACTTCTTATCGTACAGACTCTTGATGAATCCGCTGTCCTCCAATTCCTTGATGAATCGGACATCGGCGAACTCCTCAGGTTTGTGGGACTTGGCTCGCTCGTCCTCCAACGCAACAGTATTGACCGCTTGCTGCAGGGCTACTGGCGATGGATAGGGTGCTGGCTTGAAATGCCTCATAACCCATTCATATCCAATCTCGAGGATTTCATCGTCCTCCGTTTTCTGGTAAGCACGCATGGTTTGCTTGGTCAGCGCTTTGTCGTTCTTTGCCAGAGCTATTGCCTCGACGTAGCTCCGCATGAAGCGTCGCACAATGTCTTCGTTCTTGGCCACGTAGTCTTTGGTCACACCAATGCCGTTTTGTGCGAAGGGTATGTCAAGTGTTGCCATGTCGAGCAATTGCGTCAAACCGGCCTTCCTAGCTGCGGGCGAACCGGCTCCCGCCCCCACCGTGGCAGCATCCACGCCGCCAGCCACGACGGCTGCTATGGACTCTGGCCAGCCGCCCGTTTGAATGACAGTGTAGTCCCGGTCGGGCTCCAGGCCGAACTTGCGCAACGCCGCGCGCGCCGCCCAATCGGTGCCCGTGCCGAACTTGGTGACGCCGACCGTCTTGCCTTTCAAGTCCTGTGGCTTCGTCAAATCCGGTTTGCTGTACAACAAGAAATCTGTGATATTACTTGCCACCGACAGAAGCACTGCCGGCGTTCCGCCCAAAGTCAACTTTACCGGGAGATCCCCGCTCATTGTCCCGAACTGGTACTTGCCGGCCGCCAGCGCCGCAGCGGCAGCGGCGGTGTTGTTCGAGAACTCAAGCTCGACGTCCAAGTCGTTCTTCTTGAAGAGGCCCTTGTCGAAGGCGATCCAGAGTGGCACGACGCCGGGAGCAAGAATGGTGTAGACCACTTTCAGCTTGGCAATTCCGTCTTCCTTCTTGAGGGCAGGCTTGGCCTCGGCCTCTTTTGCCTTCGGGGCGGGTTTCGTTTCCGCCGCCGGTTTGGCCTTCTCCGCAGCCGGTGGGGCGGGACTCGGTGCAGTTGTAGCGCAGCCAACCAGAATCGCCAACAAAGTTGCCAGAACGATAAGCTTTTGCATCACGTTTCCCCTTCTTCTTTTGCTTGCCGTTGGAAGCCAATCAAGTTGCTAAGGACACGATCAGGCTGCGATAGCGTCCTTGGCCCTCTACAAGCTCGGATCGCCGGCGACCCTGTTTGTGCCGCTGTGCGAAGCAGTCTCCTCTCTTACAACTGGGATGGGTGCACGGCTGGCAAGGCCATCGTCGCCTGCAATAGCTCCTCAATCTGTATTGGTGTTGGTCTGGAGGCCGAGGCCGATCAGGTACTGGCGGAAAGCAAATATCTCACTTGACTTCTTCACGGCACCCGGCTTCACAGTGATGGCGTCAAACGTGCACCGCTCCTCGCAGAGGCGGCAGGCGGTACAATCCTCCGGATAGGGATGTATGGCAGTCCAGCCCGGTCCTCGCGCAATACGTCGTTGGGGCAAATGGCGGAGCAGATCCCGCAACGCAAGCAGGCACCAGCTTCGATATGGTAGATAGTCACGGCGTCCGCACCTTGTCTTCTAGCTTGCCAGGCTTGTACCGCCACTTCTCGACGGGAACGTCCTCGGTCCGCAGCTCGAGACGTCCGCCAACTCGCTTGGCTACGATCCATCTCAGCCACGATTCATCATCCCGGTTTGGGTAGTCGGCGCGAAAGTGCGACATCCGGCTCTCCTGCCGCATAAGCGAGGCCAGCGCCGACAGGTGCGCAAGCTGCACTTGGTTCCGCAGGTCGTGCAGTTTGCGCAGTTCGTGCGCGTCGGCAGCGCCGCTAGCTTCCAGTTCGCTCTCGACCGCTTCCAGTTCGCTAAGTGCCACTTTCAGCCTACCCTCGTCCTTTATGAGGTTGATGTTCTGGTAGATTCCTCCCTGGAATCTCAGGGTTAGATCCTCCATCGAACCGGATTTTTGCTTCGACAAGGGAGCGATAGCCGCTCTGACCATTTCTTTGGCGTCGGCCAAATCGATCGAGGGTGTGGCGATTTCAGCTGCACGTTCGGCGGCTTTTCTCCCGGCACGTGCCCCCACGCTGGAGGAGCCACAAAGGCTGGCAGCAGGGGTCGCCATAACCCCACCGCAAAAGTCGGTGGCCCACCCGGCTGCCCATACCCCCGGCATGTTCACGTCTCCATCGGCGTTGCGGATGCAAACACCCCCCAAACCGGCCATCGATAGGCCATAGGAAACGTACTCTATCCTGTCTTTGCTGAGGTCAAGCCTTCGTGCGGCCAGCCCTCTTGCCAACAGTGGCAGCGACCGCTTAATCGTGGTAATGCTCTCTTGGGGCAGGTGGGTGCAGTCTACGTAACAGGGGCCCCGACCCGCCGCCCACTCCTGCAAAACGGCCCGGGACAGCTCGAAACGCCTGGCTTCCTCTATGAGGTCAGGCCGGTACCTTTCCATAAAGCGCTCGCCGCGCGCGTTCACAAGAATAGCGCCCAACCCAAAGATAATGTGAAGGCCTGGTGACCCGAGGCCTTTCGGCCCGATGGTGGCATTGCCGCTTTGCTCCATGTTCCGCAACTCGATGCCGGCACGAAGAGCCAGCGCCATGCCGTCACCCGTCGCCCCAGCGCTTCCCATCGGGGCCCTGTTATACACCAGTCCGCCGGCGCATAAGAGAGTCGACTTGGCTCGAAATACATAAACACGGCCATCGCGGGCACCGAACCCGACGGCTCCGGCGCAGCAGCCATCGGCCAGCAGCAAGTCTGTCACGACCGTTCGCTCGAGCATCTGCACTCCCCTGTTCACGGCGTGACGGCGGACGGTCCACATCAGATGAGGCCCTCCCCCCGAATAAGGGGAGCAGCGGCCGTAAGCCGTACCCAGAGCTGGAACGCGCTTCACACTGCCATCCGCGTTGCGAATGAAGTTGACCCCGAAGCCCACCAGATCTTTGAAGCGCTCGTACGATTCCTGCATCGCGGTGTCGACGTAGTCCTGATCGATCATATACTCGGAGTTGTCCTCGATTATCTCTCGCTTGTAGCTTTCCAGATCAGGATCATCAGGAAGGCAATAAGTGAGCACGCCGGCGGCGAAGACCGAGGCGCCACTGGCCCCAGGCTGCGCCTTATCGACCAGGAGCACGCGCTGTTCCGGATGGTGCTCTTTGGCGTTTATGGCGCCAAAAAGGCCCGCGATTCCTCCACCGATGACCAGCACGTCCACGTCGAGGATCTCTATGTCATTGTCGTTTTGCACCATCTGACCCTCATCGCCCTAGACTTACTGTCTGCCCCTCAATCCCGGTTTCCGATCTCGCTGGTCAGGGACTCGTGCGAGCGCTGACGAGTCAACGTACTCTTCCAGCGTCACTCGTTCCATCACGTCTTTGGGCACGTTAACCTGCAGCGGAAAACGCCTCGGCGGCGCTGGCTTCGTCGCATCGATCCCACCTTTGGTGCCCACGCCTCCTTCCCTTGTTGTTGGGTCAAGATTTGGGCCGAAGCAGTTGGGGACCACCACGACATCGCGGTCCCACTGGCTGCGCGTCGCCACTGCCCACAACACCCAGCGGTCATCGTACACGTCGATGTCGTCGTCGACCACTATGACGTGCTTGATCAGGAACGATGCCGACAACGCAGCCATTATCGCCTCACGCGGCTGCCCCTCGTGCGTCTTCTTGAGCTGGATGTAGGCGTGAAATCTGCCCGAGCCCGAAACCGGACAGTACACCCGCTGCACTTCAGGGACAGCTCGCTTTACCGCCGCATAGATATTGGCTTCCTCGTGTGTGCCACTGTAGTTATTGTTCGTCCCCACTAGGTACTGGTCCCAGATGGCGCCGTCGCGGTAGGATAAGGCTGTCACGTCGAAGACCTCGCTCAGCCTTTGAGGGCCGTAGTAGCGCGGATACTCGCCGAAGGGAGCCTCCAGGGCACGCTTGCCGGGAACCATGATGCCCTCGATGACAAACTCGGCGTCGGCTGGTACCAGGAAATCCTCGCCGAGGGTTTCCGAGGACACGAGGCGCAGCGGCTGGCCCATCACGGCACTGGCCGCTACATAGTGACTTTCCGGATAGCCAAGACCAGAGTGGGCACCCATAAATACCGCGGGGTGATGGCCAATCCAGTAGGCCACTTTCATTTCCTTGCCCAGCGCGCTGTGAGCCAGCAAATTCCGGTAGTTGTGGGAATGTGACCCGACGTAGCAGCGTATCTCGCGGGGGCCCGCGATGAAGCCACGCTGTTGCGCACAGTTGTCAATCCAGGTCTTGGGCTCATGAGTGGTGAGCATACCACCAGTGATGTACGCTCCGGGGTCCATCTCGTGGATGCGCATGGCCGGTAGGTCCAGCAGGTCGACCTTGTCCCCCACCAGGACGTTCTGCTTCACCGGCGCGTCGCCTCGCGAGATCACCACGGGCTGATGACGGGCATCGGATAACCGTCTGCGCCAATCGATGGCCACGTCCTCGAACGTGGAGCCGATGGCAAAAGCCAGCTTGCGGCGGTCCCCCGTCACGTTAAGGGCCAGGGGGAATTGAGAGATTCGGCCGTTTGTGGTGACCACGTTGTGAAATACTACCAGGGGATATTGGGCCCGGTTCTCAAAGTGCTTGCCGATGGCCGAGCACTCATACTCCGCCTTCATTTGCCTGTGCACGTCCAAAACGTCGTCCGGATAGGCCGCGCGATATGCGGCCAGAAAGGAGCGCAAATCCATCGTCTGTCGCTCGGACTCCTGGATCTCAGTTTGGGCAGTGCTAATCAGCATTCATCATCACCTACGCACGTAATACTATGCACGCTCTCTTCCCGGCTCGCCCTACGCCGCGGCGAGCCTCAAGTGCTATGTTGTTGCCGATGAACCGAACTAGCCGCCGCTATCAGCTTTGCAAGGGGTAGCTGCCGTGTTTCCTAGTACCCTGGATTAACGCGTCCAGGTTGGCGACGGGTGTGTTACCTGGCATCGCGCACCCGATGCCCATTATCAGCCGGCCGTCTTTTCCCGCCGTCCGAATGATCCTGTGCACCTCTGCTTCGACTTGATCCGGCGTCCCGTGCAAGAGGACCTGCGGGTTGAGGCCGGCTTGCAGAATGACTTTGGGTCCGGCGATCTGTCGGGCCACGCCCGGATCTACGAGCTCGCTGAAGTGAAAGACCTCGACGTTTTCCATCCCCAAGACCGGGCAAAGGATCGGGTATTCGCCACCGCAAGGATGGTATATGGTGGGGACACCCATCTTCTTGACCGCCTCGAAGAACCTCCGATGGTAAGGCAACGCAACGTCGCGATAAAGGGCGGGGGACAGTACCGCGGGGGAAGAAGTCGCATCGGGGCAGTGAATAAATTGTGCTCCGGCTGCGATGTGGTCTTCGGCGACCCTTGTGATAGCCTCGCAGGCGAGGGAGACCACCGCCAGGACAAAATCTCGCTCCTTGAGCAAGCCGCGCATCAGCCTTTCCATACCGATCAGCGCGCGCGCCACGTTGAAAGTGCCCATTACAATGGCCCCAATGGCGATTCTTTCTCCTAGGCGTTGCGCGAGAGCGCGGGTGGTCTCAACAGATGTCCGAAATGCCGCAATCTCGTTTGGGCTCGCGAGCCGGGCCCTTTCCAGATCCACCATTGTCTCAAAGACGGGGCCCTTGGAAATGGGATACGTGTCGTCGCGGTAGTCGCATTCGCCGCCAAAAAGCTCGACGAACTGAGAGGATACGTTTCCTTGCCAAGTGATGTCTGGGGAGAACCTCTCTTGAGCGGCCATCAGGATTTCGGTGCGGACTGAGGCGTCCTGGTAGAACTTGCTCAGCCTTTCGCCAAAGTATCTGGTGGCAAATTGGCTGTCTATGCCCACTGCTACTGGAACGCAGTCCGGCAATCCTCCTTTGACGACGGTCTCGAATCGTTCTCGAGATGAACCTCTCTGCACTTCTCAGATCCTCCACGCGCACCGCTTTACCTGGGTGGCTACAGGTTGGCCAAAGCGTGGCATTTACTTCTCACACGCCAAGTCAACGCCGAAGACGCGAGCCATCAAAGAGCGTCGTCGCCCAAACCAGTAGACTCCGGATTTATGCCGAGACCAATGAGATACTGCCTCATCGCAAAGGCTTCATTGGCCTTGGCGGCGGCTCCCGGCTGCACCTGAATAGCGTTGACCGCGCAACGATCCTCGCACAGCTTGCAAGCCGTACAGTCCTCGACGTAGGCGATGAAAGGGATGTCGTCCTCGCCCGGTCGTAACACGTCGTTGGGACAAATAGTCCAGCAGATGCCACAGCACAGGCAGGCGTTGGCGTCGATGTTCTTGATCGTCATTTGCTCGCCTCCCCACCACCCGCGGGGGTCCGAGGTGGCTGGTATTTCCACTTATCGATGGGAACGTCTTCGGTCCAAATGCGGGGTTCGCCGCCGACGCGTCGGACGATGATCCACTTCAGCCAGTTGACGTCGTCTCTTTGAGGGTAGTCTAACCGGTAATGAGACTGGCGGCTTTCTGTCCGCAAGAGTGAGGCCCTTGCGCTCAGGTCAGCTACCTGGAGCATATTCTTGATATCGTGCGCTTTCTTCAGTTGATGTGGATCGGCAGCGAAAACCTGTGCGATGGTCTCACGAAGATCGCCGAACTGCTGGGTCGCTCTTCTCAATCCCTCTTCACTCTTTAGGATATTCATGTCCCGGAAGATCGGCTCGAGCACAAGCCGGGTAACTCGATCCGGATCGAGCTCTGACCGCCGCCGGCGGTGAAGGGGCGCGAGTGCAACGGCCCTCAGATCTTGCACGGCGCGTCCATCGACCTCCACGTGCGGAGCCGTTGCCGCGAAGGCTGCCGCTCTGGCGCCACCGCGTGCGCCCTCGACCGATGAACCGCAGAGCGAGCCCACAGGTGTAGCGTCCGCGCCACCACAGTAGTCACCGTTGGCGCCAACCACCCAGAGTCCCTGCACGTTGACCTCGCCATCGGCATTTCTGAGCCTCACACCACCTAAATGCAAGAAGCCCGACGGAAACACAACCCACTCGAGCTTATCGCGGGCCAGGTCTATGCCGCGTGTGGCCAGCATCCGGGTCAATAGTGGCAGAGCGTGCTTTATGTTGGCGATGCCCTCGGGTAGCAAGTGCGTGCAGTCCAAATAGCATGGTCCCCGCCCTTCACGCCACTCCATGAGGATGGCCCTGCTTGTCTCGGAGCGGCGGGCCTCCTCTTTCAGAACCGGGTTGTACCTCTCCATGAACCGTTCGCCCTTGGCATTCACGAGAATCCCACCGCTGCCGAATATCACGTGAAGGCCAGGGGCACCTCCAAAGCCTTTCGGCCCGTGGCTGGCGTGACCGAACTGCTCGAGGTTGCGCATCTCCACGCCTGCCCGGTACGCGATGGCCGGGCCATCGCCGGTTGCCCCTGCGCTGCCCATCTGGCCTCTATTGGAGTACATCGTTCCTGCGGCCATCACCGTGGCTTTGGCCTTGAAAAGCTGGAATCTGCCGTTCCTGCCGTGAAACCCGACCGCTCCGATGCAGCGCCCATCCCTGGTCAAAAGATCGGTGATGACGATCCTGTCTAGCATCCTGACGCCACGTTGCTTTGTGGCTGCCCTAACACGCCACATTAAGTTTGGCCCGCCATTGAAAATAGAGCAGTGGCCATAAGCGGACGTGAGCGTTGGGATCCGCTTGACATTTCCACTGGCGTCTCGAACAAAGCTCACGCCGTAGGAAAGCAAGTCCCGGAACCGATCGTAGGACTCGCGCACAGCGATCTCCAGGTAATCCTGATCGATGAGATACTCGGAGTTGTGTTCTACGATATCGCGCAGATAGTTGTCATAGTCTTCGCCAGGCTGCCAATACGGCAATGTCCCTGCGGCGAACACCGAACAGCCGCTGGCTCCCGGGTAGCCCTTATCAACCAACAGGACATTAAGTCCTGGATTCTGCTCCCTAGCCTTGATGCCCGCGAACAGGCCGGCGACTCCCCCGCCGACGACGAGCAGGTCTGTTTCGAACACATCATCAGACTTCTGGTGAATCATTTTATCTCCAAATCATCGGGGTGGTTTGCCGGGTACCTACCGAGTCGTTGCACGGCGAAATTCTCATTGTCGATGAGGAAGTGCCGCTTGTGAGGCACGTCCTCATCGCACACCATTTCGGGCCGCCGTATCAAGATTGTTTATCACCAGTGTCGTTGGCCGCGCGCAAATCGTTGTGTGGACTAACTACCCGCATCGGCATCATTCGTTGAGTGGCCATCTCCTGCGATGGCGCGCCGGGAGTCCTCGATGGTGTGGCTCTTCTGTGAGCCCGCGTAGAAGTCACAAGAGACAACGCTGGAGTCATTGTAGGCTATCGTGCGAAATCCGTCCGATCGGTGGCGGCTTTCTCAGCGACGTTTATAGCACAGCCCCCTTGACAGTGTCAAGGGTCAATGCTAACATTTCCCTGGCCGCTTGGACTTCGTGCCAACATCTCGCTGACTTTGCTCTACAGGTGTGCGGGTGCAGAAGATCAGTTTGGCTGTGTTGAAACAAAAGGCCGGGTTCGCTCCGTTTTTCACAGGCGTGAGCGGCAGAGCAGAACGTACACGCGGAGGGGTCGAGCTGTGCAACGTGAGGTCATCTATTCGGTTCGGGGACCGGAGAATCTACCCGAGATGATCTGGGAGAAGGTCGCCGACGCGATCAGGTGTTTTTGATAGGGTTGACCCAGCGGTTGGCTTATCTTGGGAAAGGCTAGTGTTGCGCTGGGCCGGCTTCGTCCCTCACCTGGTACGCTCGAAACTAACGGAGTTCTCTTCGTTCTGTTCGCAATTGCGTCAACTAGAACGTGGTTCGGAGTGAGAGGAGGAGTGATTCTATGCCCTGGCGAGACTTCCGAAGCTTCCTGAGTTTCCTGGAGGAGAAAGGCGACCTCGTTCGCGTTTCCAAGGAGGTGAGCACGAGATTCCAGATCGCTGCTTACACTCGAAAATCCTCGGATACCAACGGCCCAGCCTTTATTTTCGACAACGTCGCCGGGTACCCAGGCTGGCGCGTGGCGGCGGCCCTGTATGCGACGCCAGGCCGCATAGTCGATGCGCTTGAAACTAAGCGACTGGAATTGATCCACAAATATATGGCTGCTATGTCGAACGCCATCGAGCCCAAAATGGTCGAGGACGGACCGTGCCAGGAAGTGGTCCTCACCGGCAGCGACGTCGACCTAAACAACCTGCCGATTTGCACGCACGCGGAGCTCGATGCCGGGCCGTTCATAACAGCGGGCGTGGTGATCACGAAGGACCCGGTGATCGGCGTCCGCCTTCTCTCGATTAACAGAATGCAGGTCTTTGGCCCGCGGGAGCTTGGCGTTTTTCCATCGCCGCACCAACGCCTCTGGCGGGCCATCAAGAAGGCCGCCGAACTCGGCCAGACACTGGAAGCGGCCGTCGCCATCGGCGTGGACCCGGCCGTCGAGCTGGGTTCCTTGGCAAAGATCGATCATTCGCTCGACAAGTACGGCGTCGCGGGGGCTCTGCACGGGAGCCCGATCGAGCTCGTGAAGTGCAGGACGGTCGACATCGAGGTTCCCGCTACCACCGAGGTAGTTATCGAGGCGGAGATATTCCCCAACGAGCTGCGAACCGAGGGGCCCTTTGGCGAGTTTCCCGGCACTTATAGCGGCACAACTCAGTCCCCTGTGGTAAGAGTGAAGGCCATAACACACCGCGAGAACCCAATCTACCACACGGCGATGGCCTGTATGCCCGTTTCGGAGGATCATTTGATGTCGGGTGTGCAACGGGCAATCGAGGTCTATCGCGCCGCGAGAATGGCTTGCCCGGAGATCGTCGACGTCAGGATGAGGGGAAACCACGTCTTTGATGCGGTTGTTTCGATCCGCAAGAGGCTCGATGGCGAGGCGCGGAACGTAATCGTCAGCGTTCTGGGTGCGACGCACAGCAAGTACTGCACCGTCGTGGACGAGGACATCGATATTTACAACGACCGCGACATCATCTGGGCGATGGAAACCCGCGTTCAGCCAGACAAGGATGTCTACATCTATCCCCCGATGGTCGGCGGCCCTCTCGATCCGTCTTCGCCACAAAGACCGCACAGTTCGAAGATGGGCATTGACGCTACACTACCTCTCGATGCCGAGAAAGCCAAGTTCCAGAAAGTCGTTGTGCCTGGCGTGGAAGATGTGACCTGGTAGGTAGGAAAGAAGAGCGGAGCAAAGGAGGTAAGGTAGAATGCGTGAGTGCTCTGGGTCTCGAAGCTTGTTCGGTTATGTCCTGGCCTAGGTGTTGTTTTCACTGGCTTTGCTGCTCATACCGTTGGCCGCTTGCCAGCAGTCGCCGGCTCCCGTGGGCAGCACCGCGTCGAAAGCGGATGCGCCCGAAACGCCGAAGGTGAGAATCGGCGTTATTCCCATCACCGGCTTTGCGCAGTTGTACGCGGCCGACAAGCTGGGCTACTACGCCGACGAGGGGCTGGAGGTCGAATTGACGCCGTTTGGTGGCGGCGCGGAGATGCTCCCCGCTGTACAGGCCGGAAAGATTCATTTCGGCACCTCCAATTACATTTCGGCGATTCTCGGCCGATCTGAGGGATTCGACTTCTATCTGGCTAGCAACCTTGTGAACGCGAAGTCGGCCCCCCCGGACATCGACGGCGGACTTTGGGTGAAGAAGGATTCACCTGTTACGAGCTTGAAGCAGTTAGAAGGCAAACGGGTTGCGGTGAACGACCTCAAGAGCCTGGCCTGGCTTTCCGTGAGAGAGTCCGCCAGAAAAGCCGGCGCCGATCCAGACAAGATTCAGTTTTTGGAGATTCCTTATCCGCAAGTTCCCGATGCGGTTTTGAACAACCAGGTCGACGCAGGTTACACCGCCTCTCCCTTTAGTCTCAGACTGAACGATGCCGGGAAGGCGCTGGCCTGGGTCTTTGTAGACACTCTTCCGTCGATGCCTTTGGGCGGGCTCTTCGGATCGGAAGCTTGGGTGAAGAAAAATCCCATCACGACCAAGAAAGTCGTGAACGCCATCAAACGCGGCACCGAAGCGATGCTTAACAACGACGAGCAGGGACGTAAGTTTGTCGCCGAGTTTACCAAGATGGATCCTGCCGTACTGGCGAAGATACCGTTTCACGACTGGCAGTTCAAGATTGACGAAAAAGCGCTTCAGCAGGTCGCGGACATCATGTACAGCCACAAGCTGCTGAAACAGAAGGTCGACACGTCGACCTTCGTGATGAAGAACCCTTAGGCATAGAGCGACCTCGCTCTCACTGGTGGTGGTTTCTGCACG
Source organism: Chloroflexota bacterium (assembly GCA_016210495.1). The sequence goes on along the minus strand of JACQUC010000254.1, from coordinate 2,616 downwards.
AGGGCCCACAGGTACGTGAGCAGGCGGGGAGGGCCGCTTGATGCCCTTGATGAATGCCTCCTCAAATCAGCCCGTTCTCCCGCGCCCTCGTCACGATCTCCGGCTCGCTCCACCATTTCGCGATCCCCGCGTCCTCCGCGACGGCGTTGGCCGCCAGGTAGCCGGGGCCGAAGACGATCAGGCCGCCAGGATGGCAGCTTGCGCCGCCGAGGTACAGGTTCTTGATCGGCGTCCTGCTGTCGGAGCACTGCTCGTTGGGCCTGAGGTAGCCCATCTGCAGCGCATGATAGGCCCCCTGTTTGATCGAGCCCTCGACCATATCGGCGAACTTGTTCTCGACGTCCAGTGGCGTCGACACGTTCGTCCAGAGCAGATTCTCGGACGTCACATTCGGGGCGTAGCGCCTGAGCGTCTCCAAACAATCGTCCACGCGGGCCTGCCGAAGCCTGTAGCCGTACCATTTGTCGGCGCCGTTCAGGAGATGATACGGTGCCATCTGCGAAATCAAGCCGCTGCACTTGCCGGGCGGCGCCTGCGACGGATCGTGTACGCTTGGAAAGCAGCAGTTGAAGCCCGCCCCATCCAGTAGCTCGCCTCGGCCAATCGCATCCTGGTGCCTGATCAGGTCGCCGGTGCTCTCGTAGCCGAGAACGTACACGAGAGCGTCGTCGACCTCGGGATCGGCGAAGCGCGGCCGCTGCTCCATCGCCAGATGAGCCTCGAAAAGACTCCACTTCTCCCACTTCCAGTCGTGGATTCTTTCGACGAGCTCTCGCTCCAGGCGCTTCTCGCCGACCAGCTTCAAGAACGTTTGGTGAGGGTCGATCGTGCTGATGACCGCCACGTTGGCCTCGATAACCCTTCCGTCCTTCATCTGCACGCCCCTGGCGATGCCGTCCTCAACCACGATGTGCTCAATCCGCTGGCTGCCCCAGACCATCCCGCCGTTTTGCAGGACGATCTTGTTCAGCGACTGCGAGACCATGTGCGACCCGCCAACGCACAGCCGGTAGTTGGTGGCCCGGTTCAGATACAGCACGGCCAGGTAGCCGACGCCGTCGGCGTCGTATTCGAGACCCCAGTGGCAGGCGGCGTAGAGCATCAGAGCTCTGATGGGATCGCTCTCGAAAAGATCGAAGACGATGTCCCTGGGGCTCTTCTCCGAGTACTCGATTATCTCCTGGCCGATCTCGCTGCTCTGCAGCTTCATCACCTGCTCGATGGCGGCCTGCGGCGGGACGTAGGTGGCGGGGGCCAGGAACACGTCCATGTACCGCTTGAACCGATGGTACATCTCGCGATAGCTTTCCGCGTCGCGCCGGGAGAACTTCGCGAAGGACGCGCACGTCCTCTCCACGTCGGCGTACAGGCAGACCGATGGCCCGTTGCGCAGGGGCAAGGCGAACTGGAGAGAGGGGTAAACGTACCGCAGATCGTACGCCTTTTCCAGGTTCAAGTCCGTGTAGGCCGGCGCGTAATCGACCATCATATGGTAGATCGAGTGCGTGTTGTGCGCGAACCCTGGAATAGTAATCTCTTCCGTGGCCAGACCACCGCCGGCCTCGGTCTTCCGCTCCAGCACCAGCACCTTCAACCCGGCCTTACACAAATAGGCGGCAGCCGTGAGCCCGTTGGGGCCCGCGCCGATGACGATCACATCGTACTTGGCCACGATTCACTCTCCTCTAGTACGCACGTCCCTTCTCTTGCCACGGCTTCCTAAGCCCCAGGTCGTCGGCGATGGCCTTGTAGCAGGAGTATCCCTGGGCGGCGCTGGCGCCGTGCATCAGGCCCCAGGCGCAGCCGGTGGCGTAGAGGTGCTCGATCGGCGTCCGGTGCCGCGACAGCTCGGGGGTCGGTCTCATTCGCCCAAACTGGCCCGGCACCACGTCTACGCAGGCCTGGTCCCCCTGCGGCATGTTCTTCAGGCACGCGGCTGTGTCGTAGGGGGTGTGCGGATCGAAGCCGATCACGTTGTCCCACGTCATGTTGGGCGCGAACTTCTGCCAGAAGCGCAGGACGTCCTCGGCGTGCTGCTTCTTGAAATCCATCCACTGTCTTTCGGTCAAGCGCTGCGCGGGCACGACCATGAACTCCGTGGAAACCACGTGCTTCCCTTGCGGCGCGCGCGTCTCGTCGCAGAGCGAATAGGCGCCGAAATGGATCAGCTCGCTGTCCAGCGGTGGTATCTGCCCCAGGTTGCGCAGGTAGGCTTCGTCGATCAGCGACTGCGTGTCGCCGGCCGACATAAGCGTCCAGCCCGATTGGCCTACGTCCGGGTCGGATTGGGCCGCGAGGTAATCCGGCAGGTCGTGGAGCGCCCAGGTGTACCACGCGATGCAAGTCAAGCCACCCATCAGCGTCTCGATGCGCCTGACCAGTCTCCGCTCGAAGTGCTCTCTGCCCACGAGCTCGAGTATCAACTGCTGCGGGTCCACGGTGCTGATCACCAGCTTCCTGGCCTCGACCTCGGTGCCGTCGGCAAGGCGAATGCCCTTCGCCTTGCCGTGCTCGACGAGAATCTTGGCTACTTCCCGCTTGGTGAAGAACTTGCCACCGCTCTCCACGAAGATCCTCTGGCAGGCGTGGGCGATGTTGTGCGTGCCGCCGATGGCG
>JACQUC010000253.1 GCA_016210495.1 Chloroflexota bacterium | reverse complement strand
GCATCACTCTGGCCGATTGGTAACCCTCGTCCAAAACGGAACCACCTCTCCCAAAAACCCTCGTCCAAAACGGACCCACCTGACTGAAAAACCCTCGTCGAAAACGGAACCACTCCCAGTGCCTCCTGTAAACTGGTTCACCTATCCAGGTCCCAGTCACAAGGAGGTGAAGGATGGTTTCCATGGACGACTATCTGCGCATTCGCATCGCGCACCGGGACGGCATGGGGCTTAACCAGCTTGCCCAGACGTTCCATCACTCCAAGCGCAAGATTTGTGAGATCCTCGGCGAAGCGGAACCAAAGGCGTACGCGCAGCGCCGGCCGATGCCCTCGATTGTCGATGAGTTCAAGCCGGTCATCGATGCGATCCTGAAGGCCGACGAGGAGGCGCCGCGCAAGCAGCGGCACACCGCCGCCAAAATCTTTCGTCGCCTCCGCGACGAACACGGCTACCGCGGCGGCGAGGAGCGCGTGCGCCTGTACGTTCGCACGCACGAGCGACGGCACGTCGAGACGTTCATTCCGCTGGACCATGATCCGGGCCAGCGCGTCGAGGCGGACTTCGGTCATATCTACGTGGACTTCCCCGATGGTCGTCGGCAGGTTCCCGTGCTGCTGACGACCTGGTCCTACTCGAACTGTCCCTTCGCCATCGCATTACCGAGCGAGCGGACCGAGGCAGTGCTGCACGGCCTGGTCGAGGCGTTCGCTTTCTTCGAGGCCGTGCCGCACGAACTGTGGTGGGATTATGTGGCGGGCCACATAATCGAGCTTATGTTCCCGGTTTCATTGTGTGACCGCGCCTTGGTCAGTTGCTGGCGGGAAGTCCCTTTTCACCATTGTTCAGGAACATAACGCGAGGAACATCAACCTCCTTGTCTCTATTGGAGCAAGGAGGTTGTCCATGCTTGAGCGTTTCTTCGTCCGTCCTCGGACTATCGATCACATCCGGTCATCGTGGATCAGCGAAGGCATCGTGCAGTATGTCACTTGGCTCACGGCGCGAAGTTTCTCCGCGCGCACCGTCTGTCGCCGGGTGCCACTCCTTTTGCGTTTTGGGGCCTTCGCGCGGGAGCGTGGTGCGCAGCAGTGGCAGGAACTGCCCCAGCACCTGGACGCCTTTGTCGCGTCTTGGCTGGCAGACCACTCCGGGCCACGGCACACGCTCGCGTCATGCCACAAGATTGCTTTGGAAGCACGCACGCCTGTCGAGCAGATGCTGCGGCTGATGCTAACGGATTTTCGAGGACGAGGGCGGCCACACAAGTCACATCCCTTTGTCGTTGTCGCCCCGAACTTCTTCGCTTACCTGCAAGACGAGCGCGGGCTCCGTAATAGTTCCCTCAAGCTCTATGCGCACTACTTGCACCGATTTGCAGCCTACCTCGATACGCTCAATTTGCAGCATCTCTCAGAGCTGTCCCCACCGGTGCTCAGCGGCTTTGTCATTGAATTGAGCCAGCGTATGGCATGGGGCGGAGTACGGAATGCTTGCGGGGTGCTGCATGTTTTCCTGGCATATCTCTACCGCGAACGAATCTTGTCGAAGAATCTCGGCCAGGCCGTCGAACCTCCGCAGGTGTACCGCCTGGCCAAGATTCCCCGGTCGATCACCTGGGAGGAGGTGCGTCGCTTGCTGGAGGCTATCGATCGTCGGACTACGACCGGCCGGCGCGACTATGCCATGTTGCTCCTCCTGGTGACCTATGGGCTTCGTGGTCGGGAAGTCGCGGCCTTGAGCCTCGACAACATCGATTGGCGTGCGGAACGACTGCACATCCCGGAGCGCAAGGCAGGGCATTCCAGTACCTATCCGCTCTCCCCGGTGGTGGCGCAGGCTCTCGTGGATTACCTCCAAAATGGCCGGCCCGCGACAAATGATCGCCACATCTTTTTCCGCACCCTCGCCCCCCAGCAGCCGATCACGGCAGCGGCCGTCTCGGCTCGGGCGGCCCATTACCTGCGCCGGATCGGCGTCTCAGTCCCTCGGCCCGGATCGCACACCCTGCGACATACATGCGTTCAGCGCCTCGTCGATGCGGAGTTTGATCTGAAGGTAATCGGGGACTACATGGGGCATCGCTCCTCAGCCTCCACAGAGGTCTACACCAAGGTGGACATTGAAGCTCTGCGCGACATCGCCCGAGGCCCCGGAGAGGAGATTCTTTAATGACACGACCTGCGAGTTGGGCCAGCCCATTGGCCGAGCCGATTCAGCAATTTCTGGCATATAAACGGGCCTTGGCGCGCCGGTTTGAGGTTGAGGAGAAGGCGCTGCGCCTCCTGGACCGCTACCTCGTCGTTACAGGCGTGCGGACGCTGGCGCACATCACCGCGGAAGTGCTTGAAGCCTTTCTGGCATCCCGGCCGCGGACCACGCCCCGCAGTTACAACCATCTGCTGGGAACGGTGGCCCGCCTCTTCAACTGGCTCGTCACTCAAGGGATTCTGGAGCGTTCGCCGTTGCGAGCCAAACCCCGGCGGCGGTCCGCTTCCCGGGTTCCGTTCCTCTTCGACCAGCCCAGAGCGCGGCAGCTCTTGGAACTCGCCGGCGCACTGCCGGACAACCCGCGTGCCCCGTTACGCGGGTTGAGCTACCGGACGATTTTTGCTCTGCTTTACGGCCTGGGTCTGCGGGTTGGCGAAGTCTCGCGGCTGTGCATAAGAGACATCGATTTTGACCGGGAACTCCTGGTCATCCAACGGACCAAGTTTGCCAAGGATCGACTCGTTCCGTTCGGGCCTCGCCTGACCGGCGTTCTGCGAGCCTATTTGGACGAGCGCCAGGAGCGTTTTGGGCCGTTACCTGCCGATGCACCAGCATTCTCCTTCGTCGCCGGAAGAAGTGTCAACCCGAACACGATCAGTATGACGTTTCGCAGCCTGGTCCGTGGACTTGGACTGCAACTCGCGCCGGGGGCATCACCGCCGCGGGCTCATGACCTGCGGCATAATGCCGAATGCCGGATTATGCCGATTGGGCCGTGGGAATTTGGCTCTGGTTCGCCGCTTGTCGCCGACGACGCGGCATAATCCGGACGTCCTTTCCTTTGTGGGCATTTACTCACTCAGAAAGGAGAGGACACATGCTCAAGAACTTTCTCCCAGGCCGCGCGGTCGTCGAACGTCTCAGGGCAGGTCTGTTCGGCCCTCACCTGGACTCGTTCGTCGCTGGCCTCTGCGAGCTGGGTTACACCAGCTCGACCGTGCGAGCCCGGCTACGGCTCCTGGACCACCTCGGACGGTGGCTCGGACGGCAAAGCCTGGGACTCGCGGACCTGCAAGAGCAACTCGTCAATCGGTTCCTCGAAGAACGACGACACAAAGGGCGCCTCAAGAAAGGTGACGCGCGGGCCGCTCGTCATTTCCTTGAGTATTTACGTGAGACGGATGCCGTTCCCTCACCAGAGCTGGTGGCCGACGAGTCCCCGTTGGCGACCCTCCGCCGACAGTATGAGAACCACCTCGAGAAGGAACGCGGCCTTGCCGCTGTAACGATCACCAGTTACTGGCGCTTCATCCGGCGTCTTCTCATCGAACGCTTTGGGGACGCGCCGCTCCGTGTCCAGGAGCTGACCCCTGACGACGTCTCAAATTACCTCCTGCGACACGCCCGCTCGGGCAGCCCCAAAGTAGCCAGGCTGATGGTGACTGCTCTGCGCTCCTTCTTTCGCTTCCTCTTCCTGCACGGGCAGACGGAGAGCGACCTCGCTGGCGCCGTCCCGACCGTGCCGGAATGGCGGCTCGCCGAGCTGCCGAAGTACCTCGCGTCTGAAGAGGTCGAACGGGTCGTCCGCGCTTGCGAGCGGGACGGCTCCGTCGCCCGCCGTGATCGCGCCATCATCCTTCTGTTGGCTCGCCTGGGACTGAGGGCGAGCGAGGTGATCGACCTGGAGATCGATGACGTTGATTGGAGGGCCGGTGAGCTGAAGGTGCGGGGCAAGGGCGGCCATCATGACTGCCTGCCGCTGCCTGTTGACGTCGGCGCGGCCATGGCCAGCTACCTGCGCCATCATCGCCCGCCCTGCACGACGCGGCGTCTTTTCGTTCGGACCAAGGCGCCGTACCGCGGGTTCGCCAACCCCAGCTCCATCAGCACGATTGTTCGCCGCGCGATGAACCGAGCCGGTCTGCACCCCGACTTCAAGGGGGCGCACGTCCTGCGGCACTCCCTGGCGACCGGGATGCTCCGTTCGGGGGCATCCCTGAACGAGATCGGCGAGGTCCTCCGCCACCGCTCGCCGAGCACCACGGAGATCTACGCGAAGGTCGATGTCCAGGGCCTGCGGTCGCTCGCCCTGCCGTGGCCCACGAAAGGGGGCCAGCAATGAACCAACTGCGTGAAACCTCCGAGCGCTACCTCCAGCTCCGCCGCCAGTTGGGTTACAAGCTGCGCGGAGTGGCCCGCCTGCTCCGAAGTTTCGTGGCCTTCGCCGAACGGGAGGGGGCTGACCACATCACCACGGACCTGGCACTGCGCTGGGCACAGCAGCCGCCGGGTGCCCAGCCGGCGACCTGGGCTTCGCGCCTTGGTGTGGCGAGGCGCTTCGCCGTCTGGCTGAGCGCTTCGGACCGCCGCACGGAAGTGCCGCCCGCTGGCTTGCTACCCTGCCGTTATCGCCGCAAGCGCCCTTACCTCTACAGCGACGCGGAGATCGAGGGACTCGTCCGGGCGGCAGGCCGACTCCCTTCCGCCGCGGGGCTGAAGGGCCGCACATTCTCGACGATCTTCGGATTGCTCGCGGTCACTGGCCTTCGCATCAGCGAGGCGTTGGCGCTCGATCGGGAGGACGTCGATCTGCAGGAAGGGATCCTGCGCATCCGGCGGACGAAGTTCGGCAAGTCCCGACTTGTGGCGGTCCACGAATCCACCCGTCAAATACTCGCTGATTACGCCCGCGCGAGGGACGGTGTGGTACACCGGCCTGCGACCCCAGCCTTCTTCCTCTCTGAAGGCGGTCGTCGCATGACGGAGTGGGCCGCCCGGTACAGCTTCGCCAAAATCTCCCGTGAGGTCGGGCTGCGCGAGCCGACGACAAACTGCCGGCACGGTCGCGGCCCAAGGCTGCACGACATGCGGCATCGATTTGCCGCCTGCACCCTCCTCAGGTGGTATCGAGCAGGGATCGACGTCGAAAGGGAGATCCCGAAGCTGGCCACCTACCTCGGGCATGTACACGTCAATGAGACGTACTGGTACATCGAGGCCGTCCCGGAGCTTCTGGAGCTGGCGACACGCAGGCTGGAAAGGCCGAAGGAGATGAAGCCATGAGCACCAACATCAAACTCTCGGGTCTGGTCCAGGCGTACTTCACCGACCGTCTCCTGCAGCAACGCAGCGCCAGCCCTCACACCGTGGCCGGATACCGGGATACCTTTCGCCTGCTCCTGCGGTTTGCCGCGCAGCGTCTGGGGAAGGCGCCTTCCAAGTTATCCATCGAGGATCTGGACATCCCCTTTGTCGGCAACTTCCTCGATCACCTCGAGAAGGAACGCGGCAACGGCGCCAGGAGCCGAAACACACGGCTGGCGGCGATCCATTCCTTCTTCCACTACGTCTCGTTCCAGGAGCCGGCCCTTGCCGATCAGTGCCGCCGCGTCCTGGCCATCCCCAGCAAGCGCTACGAGCGCAGACAGATCGAATACCTGACGGTGGAGGAAATCGACGCACTGCTGGCCGCACCAGACCGGACGACCTGGATTGGCCGCCGGGACCGAGCCCTGCTGTTGGTGGGAATCCAGACGGGTCTGCGGGTGTCGGAACTGATCGGCCTGCGGCGTGACGATGTCTTCCTGGGCACCGGGGCGCACCTCTGCTGCGAGGGCAAGGGTAGGAAACAGCGATGCACCCCACTGCGTGAGGAAGCGGTCAATGTCCTGACGCAGTGGCTGCGCGAGTGTCCTGACGAGCCGGCGTCCCCGGCATTCCCCAGCAGTCGCGGTGGGCCGCTGAGTCGGGATGCGGTTGAGCGGCTGGTCGCCCGCCACCAGCAGACCGCGGAGCAGACCTGCCCGTCGCTGAAGCGAAAGCAAGTCACGCCGCATGTGCTCCGCCATACTGCGGCCATGCAGCTGCTTCAACATGGCGTTGATCGCTCGGTCATCGCGCTGTGGTTGGGGCACGAGTCAGTGGAGACGACCCAGATGTATCTCCATGCCGACTTGCGTCTGAAGGAAGAAGCTCTTTCCAGGGTTAGCCCCTTGGACGTACCACCGGGACGGTTCCGGCCTGACGACGACCTGTTGGCCTTCCTGGAGGGCCTTTGATTATGCCGCCTCCGACAGCGAAGAAACCGCGCGATTCGCCAAACCCCATCGTCACCCTGAGAACCGTGTCGGCATAATCCGGCATTCGGCATTATGCCGCAAGTCGTGTAACCGTGGCGGCCGGCCTCGATCGTCCAGCACTCCGATGGTCAGACACAGCAGATGCCAGTTCGCCGCCAAGCCAGGCGCACAGTACGCGATCTCGTGCCCAGAGCCTGGG
>JACQUC010000251.1 GCA_016210495.1 Chloroflexota bacterium | reverse complement strand
TATCGATCGGGCCGGTGGGACGCGTTCTGGGCCACACGACCTATGATGCGACGGGATCCGCGCATTGTGGCACGTAGTCAAGCCACGGCCGATACTGTTACCAAAAAGGCGGCTTGACCACCACAAAAGTGGGGTGCACCCAACTACGAATAGTGCGAACTGCGAATGCTCGAGGTGGGGATACCAGCAGGAAGTGAACACCTTTGTGAGGCGGGATGTCGATAACGGCTTGCACCGAGACGATGGGGCGATCCTTCAGGATGACGCTGCCGCCGGTGGGGGTTTCATGCCCGGCGATGATCCTGAGGGTTGTCGTCTTGCCGCAACCACATGCCAATACTCTGGAGCTTAGACCGTGCTCCTGGGGGGTTGAGATAGGTCAGGGCAGACCGTTTCTGTGCTACATCACCGGGGCGAATAACCCCGCGCGCAGTAACAGGAAGAATATCGTGAAATGCCCTATCAGGTCCGCGATCACCGCCAGCACCAGTATCGCCGTTATCCCCGTGCTCACAAAGAACAGCGCCAACAGTAAGGTCACGATCAACCCTACAAACACCGCTCCTCCCAAAAAGTGCGCGGCATATTTCCCCCGAATCAAACTTATCGCCGCCTGCCTCCCCGCACTCGTCGAGTTGAACATCGTCGATATGTACGACCCTACTATGATTATGTTCGCCACGATCAACCCGATCTCCATCGTCTCCAGCGAGCTCGCCTCCATCACCTTCGCCGTCATCGCCTGCAGCGCCAATGACAGGCTCGCTCCACCTAACAACGAGTACGACAGACACAACACCGGCAACACCGACGTGTTCCACAACGGTATCGACGGCGACGCCGACATCACAAACCCATCATAGATCATCACCACAAATACCGATGCCAGCGCTATCACCCTCACCGCTTCCCACGCCGCACTCCCCTTCGCTACCAGCACCACCCCAAAATACGGCGCTACATAGATCAATCCGAAGATCGTGAATACCCCCATCGCTATCAGCCCTCGCGCTATCCACGAACTCCCCGGATTCATCGCCGCTCGCCAGAACCTCTCCCACCTGCCTAAATAAAGCAAGTGCGCCGCACTCTTGCCTATCGCCACGATCAGGATGCCAAACAACATCCCTATCCCTGAATCCACAAACAACGATACGGCGAAAAACCCTCCGCCTAGCTTACCCAGAAAAAACGCCGTCGCTATCAACCACGCCCATTCATTCTGGGTGTTGTACCCCACTACGAAGGCCCCTTTGGCCATCGTCAACGCCCGGGCCTTCTCGGCCGCTATCTCCCCAGCCTCTAGCGGTATCCTTCGGGGCTTGTCCGCCCCTATCGTCGCACTCTCTGCTGTCATCTCCGGTTTACCCCCACAGATAGTATACTGATGGATCAGTATCGCATTCAGGTAAGGCTTGTACGCCCTTGCGCTGCCTCAGCAGCCGGCTTACCTTGCTATCCGGATCATCCAGGTCCCCAAACACCCGCGCTTCCGTCGGACACGTGTTGACGCAGGCTGGATCCAGACCCTGGTCCACCCTCTCAACACAAAACGTGCACTTGGCCACGGTCCCTTCTTGCCACTTCTTGTACTTCACCTCTTCAAATGGCGTCATCGCACCGTCATAGTAACCCTTGCTCAGACTGCCTTTGGCCAGGAAGAACCGGTTGTTGTAGGGACAGGCCACGTAGCAAGCCCTGCAGCCCACACATACGCTATGATCCACCAGCACGATTCCATCCGCTCGCTTGGAGGTCGCCCCCGTCGGGCATACCCTCTCGCAGGGGGCATTCACACAATGATTGCAGATCACCGGTATGAATGCCTTCTTTAGGTTGGGGTAGGTCCCTTCCTCCTTGTCCAGCACGCGAGTGAAGAACACCCCCCTCGGCGTCCCGTTCTCAGCTTTGCACGCCATCGTACAGGCGTGGCAGCCGATGCAACGCTTTAAATCAATGACCATTCCTAGACGGGTCATTTGCTCACCTCTCTTCTCCAGCGCAGAACCGTTCGTCAAATTTGCAATGCCTATTTATGGACGAGTAGCGAATCGCCCTGCCCAGCGAAAGACCACAAACTTGCCGTCTCCCCGCCGGAGATGACCCTGATGAAATCCATCGCCACGACAGTGTCGCCGTCACCCAGGGGCTGGCTAAGCTTCTCGACCCTGTGACCGTTGACAAAAGCAGCGTAGGCGGGGTGAATCTGGCCGTCCTCGATCAGCAAATCGTACAGCGTTACCCCGTCCTTGGTGTGAACCAGCTTCAGCACATCGGCCACAGTCGTTTCTTCGCAGTCGACTTCTTGCACAGTCCAACCGGTTTTCTCCCTTACGCTGCACAGAGCCGTCACAGTTACTTTTGGCATTTTCCCTATCTTTCTAGCCTACGTACCGATACCCTGGCGGTCGTCTCCACAGCACCGGTAAAGTAGTCGGTGTACTCCAGACTCGCTGGCAACAGGGCATTGAAGTGCGTTGCCCGGGCTTTGATCGTCGGATGATATACCCACCGTGTGATGCCGTTGGAGATTCCAATCGTCTCTGGCTGCATCCCTTCGGTCAGCTTGGCAATGCCGATGATCTCGTCCTGAACCGACTCGATGACGATCATGTCTCCATCTGAGATGCCACGCGCCTTGGCCGTGGCCGGGTTGATCAAGACACCCTGGTGAGCCGGAACCTTGCCGACCAACTCGTAGATCCAAGGGATCGTCAGGTTCTCTGCGAAGTTCAGCTCGGCGGTCTTGAAGCCGATGGCGTACAGGTCATACTTCGACGGCGCGTCATGCACCGGGCTAGACCTCCAGTACGGGACCGCAACGTAGCCGGAATAATCCCACTCCACCCCGTGCGGCTCCAGTTTGGCCCTCAGCTCATCCCCTATCTTCTTCACGTAGTCGAAATAGAAGGGAATGCGCAGCTCGCCGTAGGGCATGTACTGCTCTTTCGCGGTCATGTAGCGAACTCGATGTCCGTGCTCCTTGAACCACTCCAAACCACACGATTCACCGTACCGCGACTTCGCCGCCCGGTCACAGATCTCCTCGACCGAGTATTTCTTGTCCGGAGCGAGCATGTATTGAGGAGTCCTGACCAGGCCCCAGATGAAGTTCTGGAGATCGTTCCAGACCCCGAGGAAGCCCACGCGGTCGGCCAAGTCCGTCAGGATATCCGTGGCATCACGAGTGTTGTACATCGGCGGCACCACCGGCTGCCTGAGGGCGTAATCGACAACGACCGGCGGCTCGACGCTTACCAACGCCGTGGACTCGAAGCAAGTATGATCGGGCAGGATTACGTCCGCCCATTCGTTCGACTCGCTGGGCACCACGTCGATGGCGAAGATGAACTTCATCTTCTCGAAGGCCTTCTGGACCTGCCTCGTCGCCGGCACGTGCCACATTGGGTTCGCGTGGTAGAGCATCATAACGTCCGGATCAAAGTTCAAGTTGAACTTCTTCGGATTCAGAATGGTCTCGGCGCTAAGTTGCCCGGCGTCCGTCCCGATGGGGAAGTACTCCGACAGATGAGTGGTGTTGGGCGGGAAGCTGAACGGCCTTGCTGGATGGAGCATATGAACGCCGTTGTGCCCGAGCATACCGTCCTCGCCGGGAGCGACCCAGAAGGCAAACCCTCGCGGATCCAGCGGAACGCCAAGGTGGCCGCCCGGGATATCGATGTTGCCCACCAGCAGGTTAGCCAGCTTGTAGGTCAAACTGTCCCAGCCGCCATCCTTGTGACCCGTAGCCCCGCGATAGAAGTCCAGAGCGGCCGGCCGGTAGGGATATTCTTTGCCTTCGATCACGATAGTACTGCCAATTCGGGCGGCTTCCACGAACTCCCTGGCAATGCGCCGAATGGTGGCAGCGGGCACGGTGCAGATCTCCGACATCCGCTCCGGTGAATGCTCCTCCAGCATCGTCTTGAAAATCTGGAACCCGGGCCGGCAGGTCACATCGTTGACCGAGTAATTGCCTTCCAGCGCGAAGTCCTTGATCGACGGATCGTCCCACGTTTTGGCCTGATTCTCTACCGAATCCCAGACCAGGGCTTTGTTACTGGCCTTGTCTCTGGCGAAGTAGCCATCCGGCCCGATAAGGTAAGGGGCGTTGGTGTGCTTCTTCAAGAAACCCTTGTCGTACTGGCCCAGCTCATGGACCATCACGTTCATCATCCCCAGCACGAAGGCCCGATCAGTCGCCGGTCGAATGGGAATCCACTGGTCGGCCTTGGCCGCCGCTTGCGACATACGTGGCTCGACCACGACGACTTTCATCCCTCGATCCACTCTAGCATCGGCCATCCGCTTGGCCGAGCCAGCCAGGTGAAGGTGAGACGAGAAGCCATCCCCAGCCCCTATCTGAATCCAGTAGTTGCAGTAGAGATAGTCGTTCACCGAGGCGAACGAGGCGTCGAGCAATCCGTTGATGGGATGGTACGCGGCCCCGCAGAACTGGCCCCTGAAGTAGTTGCCCGAGCCATAAGCAGCGCCCCAGCCCCAGTTGGATTGCTTCTGGAAATCCCCGATGACGGCGATGAAGTTGCGAGGATCTTTCTCTCGACACTCCTTGAGCTTCTGGGTCACAGTGTCCAGGGCTTCATCCCAGGAAACCTCCTCCCACTTCGGATCGACGCCCGGGCCTTTCTTGGGATTGGTCCGCTTCAAAGGCGACTTGAAGCGATTGGGATCGTATTGGCGCATCAGTCCTGCCTGGCCCTTGGCACATAGCTTGCCCAAGTTGTCAGGGTTGGTGGGGTCACCCTCGATCTTAAGGATTACGCCGTCCCTGACCTGAACCCTAATGCCGCAGCCGTGCAAGCACATCTTGCAGACGCTCTGCACCCACTTGTCGTTTGCCCCGTATGATGCGCCCCGAACACTTGTTTGCATCGTTCCCCCCGAAAACGTTCTCCTACTAACTGCAACTCCGACAGCGAGGAAGATATTGAAGACTACCGCATGTGAGTTACTACGCTCCTCAAAAGCTTCGACGTTCGCTAGTTGTCACTAGCCACGTAACCCGGTAGTGATGGTGATGTGACAGGTGCTACTCGTTCCGCTTTCTCCTGAGGGCATTCAAGACTGCTTCAGGTGTGAAAGGTATCTCATTCAGTCGGATGCCAACGGCATCGTAGATTGCGTTGCCGATGGCGGCAGCAGTGGGCACCAGCCCTGATTCGCCGATGCTCTTCGCGCCGAACGGACCAGTGTCGCTGGGCACTTCCACAATTATGGGTTGCACGCGCGGCATGTCCAGCATTGTTAGCACCTTGTAGTCGTGGAAATCCCCATTCAGTGGCCGGCCGTTCTCCTTATCGATGATAAGGCTTTCGGTTAATGCATAGCCCACGCCGTGCTGCAACGCACCCTGAATCTGGCCCTCTACTGCCGCCGGGTTTATTGCCTTTCCGACATCGTGAGCGGCGGCAATATTCAACACGGTGACCACTCCGGTCTCGGTGTCGACCTCGACCTCTGCGAACTGGGCGGCGTAGACCGGAGGATTTCCAGGGGGCTCCTCACTCGCGAAGCCGACCGGCTGAGAACTCCGGCCCGGCATCTTCGCGAAATGGGCCTGGTGCGCAACCTCTGCCACTGCCAGATGTCTTTCAGGACTTCCCTTCACCCAAACACGACTCTCGCTGACTTCAAGGTCATCAGCAGAGGTCTCCAGCAGTTCCGAGGCTAGGGCTAACAGTTTCTTCTTGGCATCCGCAGCCGCCTTCCGCACCACGTTGCCGCCAGAGTAAATCTGGCGGCTGGCGTGGCTCCCGATGTCAAAGAGAGCGGTCTCGGTATCGGCGTTGCGACTGATCTTCACATCCTCAAACCGCAATCCGAGTTCCTGAGCCGCGATTTGTGTTAGCGCTGTCGAAGAACCCTGTCCACTGTCTGAGTTGCAATACACGAGGTTTGCTGTCCCGTCTTCGTTGATCTTGATTATGGCACCCGATGTTTCATAAAGCTTAGGAAAGGCATTGCACACGTGCATCCCAAAGGCCATACCCACGCCGCGCTTCTTGGTCCCGTTCCCAGCATCGGCGTTCCCACGTTTTTCCTTCCATCCGATGCCCTCACTTCCTCTCTTGATGACTTCTTCGAAACCGCAGGCCTCTATGGGCAAGCCGCTGATGGGCCAGACATCGCCTTTGCACAGATGGTTCTTCGTGCGTATTTCCAGCGGATCAATCCCGAGCTCGCGAGCTATGTCATCTACCTGGGTCTCTACGGCGAACATGGCCTGCGGATTGCCATACCCGCGATAGGCCCCGCACGGGCTGGTGTTGGTGTAGACAGAGTACCCATCGAACCGCATGTTCGGCGTCTTGTACACCCCGAGGAACCACCCACAAACCGGACCGGCAACTGAGGGCGTGTGTGTAGCGTAGGCTCCAGCGTTTAATATCGCCTTCATCTGGCGAGCGGTGAACGTGCCATCCTTTTTGATGCCAGTTTTCAGCTCGAAGACTATTGGATGGCGGGACTCCGTCGCCACAAAGGACTCCTCAAGAGTGTACTGAAGTTTCACTGGCTTGCCTGCAAATCTGGCCAGCAGGGCACAGATGGGCTCGTTCACGGCACCCAGTCTGCTGCCAAAACCTCCACCGACATAGGGCTTGATCACCCTCACGTCTCCAACTCGCATCGCCATAGCCTTGGCGATTATGCCTCGAACCAAATGAGGCATCTGGGTCGAGGCCCAGACGGTCAAACGACCACTTTGATCGAAGGCTGCGATGGAAACACCGCACGGTTCCATAGTGCATTGGAAAGCTTTCGACGTCGCATAGGTTCCCTCGAATACGTAGTCCGCCTCCTTGAATCCTTCTTTCATCGAGCCAATGATCGCCGGAGTGTGGCGCGCAATGTTGTTAGCTGCGGAATGAATCAGTGGTGCACCCTCGGCGGTCGCGACTTGCGGCTCGAAGACGGCGGGCAGAGGCTCGTACTCAACTCGGATCAGGGCAAGCGCCTCTCGCGCAGTGTTCTCGTCCACTGCAGCTACCGCGGCTACCGCGTCCCCCACGTATCTTGCCTTGTCACAAAGAATGTACTGATCCTCCAATTGGACAACCCCTGGCGGATGCGGAAAGCCAGCACGATTCCAAAGCACCTTCGGTGCGTCTTGGAACGATATTGCAGCGTAAACACCGGGAAGGGATCTGGCTCGACTGGTATCTATACCGGCAATCCTCGCGTGCGCGTGGGGGCTGCGGAGTACCTTCCCAACGAGCATATTCCTCAGGCGCATGTCACCGGTGAATTCCGCTGAGCCCGTGACCTTCTCGATGGCATCAATTCTCGGCAAAGGCTGGCCGACGATATCCAGCGTCATTGCGTGCCTCCTCCCTGTATGGAAGCCCTGCTGGCGGCTATGACGGCCTCCACTATTTTTACGTAACCAGTGCAGCGGCAAAGGTTGCCGGCGAGGGCCTCTCTCACCTGCAATTCTGTGGGTTGGGCATTGGCGTCCAATAAGGCTTTGGCAGCTAACACCATCCCAGGCGTGCAGTATCCGCATTGGATCGCGCCGTGTTCGACGAAAGCCTTTTGAATAGGGTGCAAGGTGCCATTCTTCTTAAGCCCCTCGATTGTGGTAATCTCTTTGTCTGCGGCGTCGACAGCCAGAACCAAGCAAGAGTTCACGGGATCGCCGTCAAGGAGTACTATGCAGGCACCGCAGTCGCCTCTATCGCACCCTATCTTGGTGCCGGTGAGACCTATCTCCTCCCTGATTACCTGCAGCAAGGTTACGTTCGGCTCAAGTGCCAGACTGTAGCCCTCGCCATTCACGCTGAGGATCACTTCTTTCTTCACCATTGGCTCCTCCTTCCCTCGCTTGATTAATGTATCACAGCACGGCCTCGAGAGCTCTACGTGCGAACACCCGGACCATTTCAGTGCGGTAAGCGGCCGAGCCGCGAATGTCGCCGATTGGCTGGCATTCGCCTGAGGCGATATTTGCAGCTTCATTGATCAGGGGAGTGTCCGCTTTCTTGCCTCGAATAGCGGCTTCTGCCAATCGAGCTCTTACTGGCGTCGGAGAGACGGCCCCCAAGCCCAACCCTATAGCCGCTACACAGCCACTCCGAGGATCTATCGCCGCATAGGCCGCGACGCCCACGATGGCGGTGTCATTGGCCTTGCGAATGCTGTGCTTGAAGTAGACGGAGCGGCCGCTCAAGTCAGGCGTGTCCACTGCTATCTCAGTCAATATTTCGCCTTTTCCCAGGGCATTCCGCCCCGGACCGACGAAGAAACTCTCGACAGGTAGCCGCCTGTGTCCTTGCGGGCCAACTACCTTGACCTCAGCTCCGTATGCGATTAGAGCCGGAGCCATATCTGCGGCTGGGGATGCATGACAAAGATTTCCCCCGATGGTTGCTCGGTTTCTTACCGAAGGCAACCCGAGACTTCGAGCGGCGTCGACGATAGCTGGGAAGGCGCATCGGAGAGGCTCATTAGTTGCCAAATCGGCTATGCGAGTAAGCGCGCCGATTCGGACTGACCGACTTCCGTCGAGGTGGATATAGCTCAGCCCTGTGATGGACTTGAGATTGATCAAGCTATTGGGGGAGAGTTCTTCCCGTTTCATTTGATTTAGCAGATCTGTTCCCCCGGCCAAGACTGCGACGTCCCCTACCAGTGTCGACAACAACGTAGTGGCTTCGCCGACGCTACGTGGCTCATAGTATTCAAACCTCTTCAATGCCTCTCCCCTCCTGTCTGGTATTTGAGAGAATTGTTTCCAATACGCACATGCTAATCAGCGTACATATGCGGTTCAGACCGTCCCCTTCAGCGCCCTCAGCACCTTCTCCGGCGTAATCGGCAAGTCCCGTATCCTCACCCCTACCGCATCGTAGACGGCGTTGGCAACGGCGGCGGCCACCGGGGTTATGGAGGGCTCGCCGATGCCACGGGCCCCGTAGGGGCCTTTTTCCGTGGGCTGCTCGACCAGGATGGGCTCGACGGCGGGGGTGGTGTCGGAGTTCGGGATGTGGTAGTCGACCAGGGTCGGGTTGGCCACGCGGCCCTCCTGGACGACGATCTCTTCGGAAAGGGAGTGGCCCAGGCCGGCGACGACCGCTCCCTGGATCTGGCCGAAGGTGTTGATGGGGTTGAGGGCGCGACCCACGTCCTGGGCGGCCGCGTACTTGAGGACGGTGATCCGACCGGTCTCGGGGTCTACCTCGACCTGAGCCACGTGGGTGCAGAAGCAGGCTTCGTCGACGACCATCGGCGGACGTTGGGACTGCTCGGCCAGCCAGCGCTCGCGCTCGGATTCGCCGGTGCCGACGATGGCCCCGCGCGGGGAACTGAGCGCGACTCGGGCCAGCGCCGCGAGGCTCACAGCGCGGTCCGGCGTGCCCCGGACGAAGACCCGCCGGTTGCCCAACTCCAGGTCTTTGGAGTTGGCCTCCAGCTCGGACGCCGCCAGAGCGAACAGTTGGCGGCGGGCATCCATAGCGGCGAACCGGGCCGAGTGGCCGACGCGCACTGTTCCACGGCTGGCGCCGGGCCCGCTGTCGAAGGGTGTGAGCTCGGTGTCGCCGCCAACCACGGCTACCTCGGCCGGGTCGAGTCCGAGCTCCTCGGCCACCACCTGCGAAAGGGTGACGTGCTGCCCGGCGCCGTTGTCGGGCATTCCGGTCAGCAGGGTGGCGCTGCCGTCCTCGTTCAGCTTCACGATGCACTTGCTCGGGTGCTGGTCGCTCGAGGGGGCCATGAACAATCCGCAGGCCACGCCCAGCCCCTGATTCGGCTTCCGCTCCGGCACATTCCGCTTCACATAGTCGGCGGCTTTCTCGATGGTTTGCAGCAGCCCGCCGCTGCCGATTACTCCCCGGCCGCCCGGCGCCGGATCGCCTTCCCTCAGCGCGTTCAGACGCCGGATTTCGAAGGGGTCGAGTCCGACCCGCCGGCCAAGCTCGTCCATCAGCGATTCGAGGGCGAAGAGCGGCTGGGGCACGGAGGGCGCTCGAACGTGCCCGGCGGGGATGTTGTTGGTGTAGATCGACAGCCCCCGCGTGCGCACGGCGGGGACGTTGTAGGTCCCCTGCAGTGAGGAGGCGCTCTGGGCGCAGCCGAAAACGGCGTCGCAGTAGGCGCCGCAGTTGTAGATGACTTCGCCTTCGACGCCGAGCAGCTTGCCGTTTCGGTCGGCGGCCAGCCGCAGGTTGATGACCCCGTAGTGGCGCACGAAGTTGGTGGCCAGCTCCTCCTGGGTGCTGAGGGCTATTTTGACCGCGCGCCCGGCCTTGATGGCCAGCAGGGCGCAGATCGGCTCGATGGTCGGCGCCCCTTTGCCGCCGAACTCGCCGCCGATTGCCGTCGGCCTGACCCTGACCTTGGAAAGGGGCAGGCCAAGGCCGCGGCTGACCATCTCTCGCAGGAGAAAGGGCCCGGTGTTGCTGGACCACAGAGTCACCAGGCCCTGCTTGTCCACGTCGGCGACGCAGACCCTTGGCTCCAGGAAACCCTGGTGGACCGGCTGGGTCTCGAAGCGCCCTTCGATGACGACGTCCGCCCGGGCAAAGGCGCCGTCGACGTCGCCCCGCTCGACAGTCAGAAGATTGCGCTGGTTACCGCCGCGCCGGCTCGGGGTCGGGTCTTCGTAGGCAGCCAGGTCCTCGTGTATTATCGGGGCATCCGGCGCCAGGGCCTCTTTCGGGGTTAAGATGGCGGGCAATGGGGAATACTCCACTCGAATCAAAGAGAGGGCTTCAATGGCAGTGGCCTCGTCGATGGCCGCCACCGCCGCGACCGGCTCGCCGATGTGGCGTGCCCTGCCACGGGCCAGCACGTTTCTGTCGCGGATGAAGCGGCCGATGCGGGCAAGGGTGGCATCTTGACCCGTAACCACGGCGTACACCCCTTCCAAAGCTGCCGCCTGGGCGGTATCGATGGATACTATGTCGGCATGGGCGTGCGGGCTGCGGAGTACCTTGCCGCAGAGCAAGCCAGGGCCGGGAGGGCGAACGTCCCCAGCATACCAGGCCGTGCCAGTGGCCTTTAACCAGGCGTCAGGTTTGGGGATCCCCTTGCCGATGACTCTGGTGCCACCACATACCGAATCAGACATCTCTTTCCTCCCACACGCGGCAGTCTTTTTTGTATCTGGGCAATCGGTCTCCTGGCCGGGGCGTCCAATTGATGGGACTTACGCGGTTGCTCACGAGGAGGCTGATCTCAACGCAAAAAGCGGTTGACGCGTGCCCGACCGCGTAACTCGTGTCAACTGAAGACCCCTAAGTCCGGATGACAACCACATCGCTACTTGAGCATTTCTTTGGCTATCTGGGTGGCCTCCTCGACGACGTGGTTGTTGGCCTCCTGGCGATCGGGGCCGTGGTCTGCTTGGCCGGGGCGGCAGTGGCCTCGGCCGGTTTGGGGGCTGTCGGAGCCGCGGCTGGCCTGGTAGAGGCTGTCGTGGCCGGCGGCTGTGCTGCTGGCGCGCAAGCGGCGATGATGAGCAAGCCCAGGATTGATACCAGTGTTCCCACCATAGCGAGAATGATGCTAGCTCTAAGGTGGACGTAGTGCAGGGGCTCGCCCCTGCTCGGGTTGCGGGGGATGGGCGCCAACCCGAATTGGAAGCCGGGTGACTTGTCTTGTATGCCGATGCCTCCCTCTATGGGCAACAACTGGCGATAGCGCCCTATTGTGATGTAAATGCGCACCACGCTCCCCACCGCCCGAGCAGGGGACAATCCTCCCTAGAACGGCCTATTGGCGGGACATACACGCGCCTCGATCCCCGCGAGGCGGGGCCGGACCTCGGCCAGATGGTCCGGTCCTACTTGATGATTTGTTTGGCGATGTCTTGGGCCTGAACGATGTAACTCAGGTTCTCCTCCTTCCCGATCAAAACATACTCGGTGTTCGCCTTCGGCACCGTGAGGGCGGGTCCCTTCACGTCCAGGTCGAGGCGACGGCTGTTCGAAACAGCTTCCTTGACGTAGGCGTTCTGTCCGTCTTAAAAAAGGTGCATGCCTCCACCTCGCCCGCCAAAACCCCATGAGGGCCTTGCAGGGTTAGCTGCTATGGCTGGACAAACAGATCGAGCAATGCGAGGCGGCCAGCATTAACCTGTTCGAGCGCCCTCCTGATCGCCCCGCGCAGCTCCTGGGGGTCTTCCACCCGCTCACCATAACCGCCGAAGGCCTGCGCGAAACCCGCGTAATCCGGAGTCGGCTCGATCAACGATCCAAGGAACGTCCCCGTGCGGACCGAGTACCCGTCGGGGTACAAACGAACGATGTCATCTTTTTCGGAGCCGTAACCCCGATTGTCCATTATGATCACCAAGATCGGGGCGTTGTACTGCTGGGCGAAGCCAAAGGCGGCCGGGACTGGATTGTAGTAGAACGAGCCATCCCCCACAATAAGCGCTACGGGACGATCGGGGTCGGCGACTTTGAGACCCAAAGCTAATCCCATCCCTTTCCCGAGCCCGCCACCGGGCGCCCGACACGCTGTGCCAGGCAGGTTCCGGACGACGTGCCGCAAGACCATCCCTTTTTGAGTGATCGTCTCCTCGACGAGCGCTACATTCTGAGGCAGTTCCTCCCCGATCACCTGGGCGGCGAACAGCGACGACATCGGGTGGTTGTTGCTCAGCGCCAGCGCCTTGCTTCGAGCGTCTTCCCGGCTCTTTTCCTGCCTTCCCGCCAGCTCCGCCAGGCGCTCTTTGCGCGCGTCTGCCACGGAGACGCTGGCCGTGTCCAGCTTGGCCACCAGCGCGTTGAGTTGCTGGAGCGTGCTGTTCAGCTCGCCGGGGATGACCACGTCGACCTGGAAACCCCAGTACGGCAATCGTTCGTTGGAGGGATCGTCATCGATCTGGATGATCTTTGCGTTCCCCGGCCGCCTGGATGCCGGGTACCAGGGCAGTTGGGTCGCGACGAGCACTACCACGTCGGCCTCGTTCATTAGCTGGTCCGCGTTGAAGCCCTGATGAAGCTGGTGGCCCCTGGGGAAGTTGAGGAAGTCGGGACCAGCCTCCACTACGGGCATCGCCAGCCTTTCGGCAAGCTCCACCAGGATCGCCACGTTGCGGGTGTCGCGACCTGCGGACCCCGTAACCAGGACAGGACGCTTGGCGCTTACCAGTTGCCGTGCGACATCCTCGAGAGCGGCGGGATCCGCGTGAACTGGAAGCGGCGGAGGCGTGCAACGTCCATCGAACGGTGGACAGTCATCCATCCATACGAACTC
>JACQUC010000250.1 GCA_016210495.1 Chloroflexota bacterium | reverse complement strand
CGTGAGTGGCAGGCAGAGCACTCCAGCCTGAGCCGGGGGCTCGTCCCAGGCTCCTGCACGTGGGCCGGGATACGCATCGCCAGCGGGAGAGAGCCCCGCCGCGCGACCTTATCCAGTTGGGTGACGAAGTGTCGCTGGCCGTCGATCTTGCCGACGAGGACGACCTCGGCGCCGCTGCGGTACAGGTTCTTGAGGGGCTGGCCCTGGTTGTCGGCCAGGGTTGGGGGCGAGGTGGCCGTGCCGTGGCAGGTCTCGCAGGAGATTCTGACCTCGTTTTCCTTGCGGGCATATAGATTACCGTCTCCGTGCAGTTCCTTGGAGATATGGCAGTCGATGCAATGCATCCCTTTCTCGAAGTGGACATCGGATCTGACGGGGAGGGTGTTGATGCCGAACTTGGGTGCCTGGGGCGAGCCATCAGGTTGGAGGGGTGTGGCAGAGGAATGGGCGGGGATGAGGCCGACGAAGTTGAGGCCGATGCGGCCGCCGCCATCGTTGTGGCAGCGGAGGCACTGGGCGGTGGGGACTTTGGCGGTGATCTGGTGTTTCGCCGGGTGAGAGGGGGCGTTCTTGGGGATAGTGGGATCCCCCGATTTGGAGAGGCCGTCGTCGTCGTAGATGACGTGGCAGGCGGAGCACCCGCTGGAGCGGTGGAGGCCGGGTTTTGGTTCGCCTTTGGTCCAGAGGTGGCACTTGAGGCAGAAGTTGCGCAGCAGGTTATCGGCGTCGGAGTAGTTGGCCGGGGGTAGCTGTTGGAGGGAGAGGGTGGTGACGGATGCCTGTAGGGGCGAGGTTTCCACGCTCTGGCGCCTGTCACCAACGGCAGCGGTAGGCGAGATCGTGTTGATGGCCGAGATAGGTCTGGTGGCGAAGAGAGGGGTGAGGGAGTTCTGGGCGCCCCAGAGGAATCTGGTGGCGGCGATCTCGCCAGCGGCGGTGGCCATCAGCGACCTGAGCACCCTGGGCACGTGGTTCCGCTCCCCGGCGGAGACAACCTGGGAAATGCTACCCTTATTGCTGTGGCACTGCCCGCAGGTTTGCTCGACCACCCGCAGGTCGCCGGGGTTGGCGAACATCCCCTGGTGGGCCTCCGCGTCGTTGGTGGCCAATGGGTTGCCCCGGTGGCAGGTGACACAAGTCGCGCCGGCCTCGGTCATCTTGGGGTTGATGTCTTCTATGCCGTCGTGACACGAGAGACACCCCTTGGCTTCCGCCAGTTCGCGTGACACCCAGACGCTGGGTTTCGCCGGGCGAAGCGAAGCTTCCGCCAACCCAGTGGATGGGGTCCGATCTTCCCGGGCAGCGGCCGCGGGTTTCGTGGCACCGGTCCGGTCTTGAACCTGTCCCGAAGTCCCTGACATAACCGTCAGCGCGACCACGGCCAGGATCAGCCCGCCGGCCCCAAGTTCCCACAGGCCCCGCCTTCGGGTGGTATTCTGAACGGCGTTTTGGACTCGTCGGATGCTACCGTGAAGCCACAAGTTCATAGTTTGCTAGCTCAAGCTCGCTGGACCGTAGGAATAGGGCGGGTTGTGAGTTGCCGACCACTCGCTCTGCACCACGTCTGCCAGCCATCTCAGGCAACGACCCAAAGTGCAGCGCCCTCCCGGGACACGTCTGCACGCAGCCGGGGGCCTGGCCACGAGTAACCCGCTCGACGCAGGCGGTGCACTTCTGGATGCCGCCGTCGGGAGCGACCACCAGCGCCCGGTAGGGACAGGCATCGATGCACTCCTGGCAGCCATCACACCGGGCCGCGTCGATCAGGACGATGCCATCCTGGGCACGCTTGAAGATCGCGCCCTGACGACAAGCCGGTATGCACGGCGGGCTCTCGCAGTGGTTGCAGGACAGCGACAGCGAGTATCGTCCCACGTTCGGAAACGTGCCGACGACGCGCTCGTAGACCTTCCGCCACCGCGGCCCAACCGGAATGTCGTGCAACTGCTTGCAAACGACCTCGCAGGAGAGGCAGGCAAGACACCTGGACTGGTCGAAGAAGAACGCTACTTGCATGTACGCTCCTTTAGTTGAAATGTAGAGACTGCCCCGCTCGGCTCTCCTTGCGCGCCTACGTCGACGGCTCCTTCACTGCTCTCACCAGCATCTCCTTGAACCGTGCTGGTCCGGACTTCAAATCGTTGAAGGCACCCTCCACCAGCGCATTCGCGTTTGGCGATGGTCTGGCCCGGCTCCAGGAAGTGCCTTTGGTGGGCGCCCCGCGGCTTACGACCCAGACCACGCCCGGCCTCAGCGCCTCGGTGACGCGCACTTTGAAGAGCGCTTTGCCGGCCTTCGACTCGATCCAGGCTCGATCACCTTCCCGAATCCCAAGGCTGGCGGCGTCGACCGGGTTCATCTCGGCCCAGGAATCGGGATCGAGCTCGCCCGCATACATCAGATTTCGGGTCCAGGACCCGGAGCGGACCGGGACGTTTCCGCCGGCCAGCACCAGGGGATACTTCTCCCACAACGTGGGCGTTTCGTCGGGGCCCTCGACCGGTGGCGACCAGCCGGGTATGGGGGCCAGGTCCGGATCGACAGGAACAGTCGCGCTGAAAAACACTGCTTTGCCGGAGCGAGTGGCGAATCTCTCGCTCGAGTACGGCAGAGGGAAATAGTCCTCACCTTGAAACAGCGGTATCTTCCGGCTCGGCAAGGCTTTGAGCCTGTCGAGGCTCAATCGAGCCGTAAGGGGCGAGGCGGACAGCAGCAGGTCGATGAACTCGGCATCGGAAAAATTGAATTCGCGCCGGTACCCCATCGCCCAGCCCAGGTTGCGAATGATGTCGATGTCTGATCGGCTTTCGCCCAGCGGCGGGATGGCTTGCTCCAGAAGGCCCACGTATTGCTTGCCGAACGGGAAGGACCCGCCGGTAAGGCCGATGGACTCGGGGCTGGGGGCTGCCGGCAGGATGACGTCGGCATAGGCGCCCGTCTGGTTAACGTAGCAGTCGGTCGCCACCAGAAACTCCAGCTTCTGCAATGCCGCACGGCCCTTCATCTCCTCCGGCAAGCCTATCAAGGGGTTCCCTCCCTGAACGAGCAGCGACCTGATGGGATACGCTTTGCCCTGATAGCTGCCGGGGTAGGCGCGCTGGAATCCGTACGCTGGCGCCACCTTACTCATGGGCGGGGCAACGAAGACTGACTGCCGCCAGAGCGCGTCGCTGCCTCCGGCCAGGATGAGGTCCCACAGTCGGTTGGGGTCGGCCAGCCCGGTGGGGAGCGTGACTGGGCCTTTTGCCGCGCCGGGAGAGTTGGCGATTCTGTAATCCAGCGCGGGCACCCCCTTGAGCGGCTCGACCGGATAGGAAAAGTAGGTATTGCCGCCGGGCCTGTTGACGTTGCCGGTGAGGGCAGCGAGCGAGTGGATGGCCGCGCTGGCCTGAAGGCCGTTCGAGTGATGGTCGATGCCCCGGCCACCTACAATCAAGGCCGGCGCGTTGATGGCGTAGAGCCGCGCGATGCGTCGAATCTGGTCTGCAGACACGCCGCAGGTTTCGGCGACGTTTTCCGGCGAGTAGGCCGGTCTCAAGGCGATCTCCTGGTAGCCGTTAAACTGCTCGGTCCATTCTTCGACGAAGGCTCGGTCCAGCAGCCGCTCAGAGATGATGACCTGCGCCAGCGACCATGCCAGAAGACCATCCGTCCCTGGCTTGATAGGCGCCCACTCGTCGGCGCCGTTGGCCAGCGGCGTGAAGCGTGGGTCGACGACGATCAACCTGGCGCCTCGACTCTGCTGGTCGAAGATGCGCGGTGGCTCGAAGGGGCCCGCCGATGACGCCGGATTGGCGCCCCAGATGACGAAGCAGCGCGTCCTATCCAGATGCTCGACGCTGCGCAGGGGAAAGGCCCCCGTGACGATCTTACCACCCCAGGCCCACGACGACTGGCCATCGACTGTCGAAGCGAACACGTTGGGGCTGCCCAGGCAATTGAAGAGTCGGGGCATAAGCCAGTACCGCTCCACGCCTCCGCCGCTGCCGATGTAGCCGGCGATGGATTCCGGCCCCGATTCGCGGATAATGGCGCTCCAGCGGTCCACGATGACATCGATGACTTGCTCCCAGGAGATGCGTTGGAACTGTCCCTGGCCCTTGTCGCCCACGCGCAGCAGCGGGTACCGCACCCGGTCGGCGTCGTAGACGAAGCTCTTCACGTCGTTGCCGCGGGCGCAGAGGGCCCCCCGACTCTCCTGGTCCTCAGGCATTCCTTCGACCTGCACGATGGCGCCGTCTCTGACCAGGATGTCCAGGCCACAGCCCCAGTGGCATAACGGGCAGTGGCTCTTCACGATCTGCTCGCCGCCGGCCCGTAGCGTCGACTCAGCGGCCGTCAAATCGGCCCGGCGTCCCATCCCGCCGAAGAGCGCCGCCGCTCCCAGCGTGGCCTTGATGAACTGGCGTCTGGAAAGTCTCGCCTTCATACACTACCTCAGTTGCTGCGGGCCCGGCGTCGGCGGCACTGTCCTTGGAGCAGCGTCAATCGTCGTCGGCGAAGTGATGGTGGCCGGTCCCGGACCAGACGCGGGCCCGGGCCGGATCGTGCTGGCCGGAGAAGGTGCAGGCGGGCCGTTCAACGCGCCACCCTTGAATATCCAGTTGATGATGTCCTGATGGTCGCGCGGCGTCTTCGCCTGGCCCGTCCTCCTAACCACCTGTTCCCAGATCTGCGCGTTGTCCATATCCTTGTGACAGCTCATGCAGTCGCTCGTCCGATCTATCCGTTCCAGTTCCGCCTTGTCGAAGGGTCGCGCTCGTTCGTGCGTGGTCAGTTGCGTCGGCCTTCCCTCCTCGTCGACCATGCGGTCGAAAGGCAGATCGACGTTCCAGCCCCGCTCCCGCATCAGCGGTACCTCGGACCCCAGCCCCAGCGCCCTGGGATTGCTGTGGCAGGATTCACAACTCCGCGCCTGCTTCGTCGTCGCGTGCGGCGAGATAGGATTCATCGCAAAGGCCAGCGCCTTGCCACCTGAGCCCGCGCCAATCTCCAGCGCCTGGTTGAGCGACAGAACCTCACCATTCGGCCCAATCCGGCTGAACAATACCTGCCCGCCCGGCACAAAGGGCGATACCCGGCCCCTCGAGTTCACCCCCAGCGGCGGATCTTCCCAGCGGGTGTAAATGAGCTCGCCCGACCATAAACCCTGGGAGGGCTTGGGCTCAACCCCTTCGCCGATGCCGGCTACCCAGTCCACCGGCGCCATCTGCCGGTCGTCCCGCTTGAGATGACAGCCGAAACACTGGGGCGTGCTGCGTGAGTGGCAGGCAGAGCACTCCAGCCTGAGCCGGGGGCTCGTCCCAGGCTCCTGCACGTGGGCCGGGATACGCATCGCCAGCGGGAGGGAGCCCCGCCGCGCAACCTTGTCCAGTTGGGTGACAAAGTGTCGCTGGCCGTCAATCTTGCCGACCAGGACGACCTCGGCCCCGCTGCGGTAGAGGTTCTTGAGCGGCTCGCCCTGGTTGTCGGCCAGGGTTGGGGGCGACGTCGTCGTGCCGTGGCAGGTCTCGCAGGAGATTCTTACCTCGTTTTCCTTGCGGGCATATAGATTACCGTCCCCGTGCAGTTCCTTGGAGGTATGGCAGTCGATGCAGTGCATGCCTTTCTCAAAGTGGACATCGGGTCTGACAGGGAGGGTGTTGATGCCAAACTTGGGTGCCTGGGGCGAGCCATCAGGTTGGAGGGGTGTGGCAGAGGCATGCGCGGGGATGAGGCCAACGAAGTTGAGGCCGAGGCGGCCGCCACCATCATTGTGGCAGCGGAGGCACTGGGCGGTGGGGACTTTGGCGGTGATCTGGTGTTTGGCCGGGTGAGACGGGGCGTTCTTGGGGATAGTGGCATCGCCCGATTTGGAGAGGCCGTCGTCCTCGTAGATGACGTGGCAGGCAGAGCAGCCGCTGGAGCGGTGGAGGCCCGGTTTCGGCTCGCCTTCGGTCCAGAGATGGCACTTGAGGCAGAAGTTGCGGAGCAGGTTATCGGCGTCGGAGTAGTTGGCCGGCGGTAGCTGTTGCAGGAAGGGGGTGGTTAGGGTTGCCTGTAAGCGCGAGGTTTCCACGCCCTGGCGCCTGTCACCAATGGCAACGGTAGGCGAGATCGTGTTGATGGCCGAGATAGGTCTGGTGGCGAAGAGAGGGCCGATGGAGTCCTGGGCACCCCAGAGGAATCTGGTGGCGGCGATCTCGCCAGCGGCGGTGGCCATCAGCGACCTGAGCACCCTGGGTACGTGGTTCCGCTCCCCGGCAGAGACAACGCGCGATTGCCTGACCACGCCCGGTATAAGTCCCTCCACATCGCGTCGTATGACGCCGGCGTCGTCGTGGCACTGGCCGCACGTCTCCGAGACGACGCGCAGATCGCCGGGGTTGGCGTACATGCCGCGGTGGGCCTCATCTTTAGTGGTGGCCTGCGGCTGGCCCTTGTGGCACACCTCGCACTTCCGGTCGGCGCCCCATGCGGCGGTCATCTTGGGATTAATGTCCTCGATGCCATCGTGGCACGACAGGCAACCCTTTTCTCGCGCCACTTCGGGGCTGACGCGGTCATAGCTTGCCCTACGAGAGACTATCTGTAAGGGCGTTCTGGTCGGCGTGGGAACGGCCTGGGCGACCGGCTTTTCCACCCTGGGAGCGGCTCCCCCTGACCGCGCCGGGGCATCCACTGGCCTGGCGTCGCTCGCGACGGGAGTTGTGGCCTGGCACGCCGAGGCAACCAACACCAGTGTGAATGCCCCCAGGCCGGCCAGGGCCATGGCTATTCCCTTCTGAATCTGCTGGCTCATTCGTTCCTCCTGGACCGCGGGCCGCTGTCACCGCGACCCTCGCCCGCTTTCCTCCGAGGATAGTACTCCGGCGGAAACCTCTCCTCGGTGAGACTAAGCATGTAAACTGTCAGCGCCTTGGCGTTGTAATCGGACATAAAGAAGTCGGTCATGCTGGACTTGGGGAGCAAGAGTTGCGGGTCCTTGAAATGGCGAAAGAACCAGATGGCCAGCGACCTTTCTCCCCGATAGTTCCCCCAAACGAGGTCGGTCGGATGCTTGGCCCCGACGGCGGTGAGGTCCGGGCCGGCTTTGCCCCCCGCGCTGTAAAGCTTGTGGCAGCCAAGGCACCCATAGTGATCGAACAGCCGCCGCCCCGCCGAGAGCAGAGGCGCGCCCTCGACATATTGCTCCTGGTGGCATCTCCCGCAGGCAGCCTGGATGTACTCACCCCGCAGCATCGGGTCATTCCAGAGCCTAATCTCGCCGTGGGCGGCGCTCAGCGTCGTGGCTCGCCCATCGCCCCCGTGGCAGAGGGTGCAACCGAACGTGTCCGGCGGATGCTTGTCCAGGCCCGGATGGAATCGGAAGGGCAGGTTGGCGTCGGCGAAGGCGGGGTCCTCGACGTTGATGTGGCACGTAACGCAGCGGTCGACGAGGCCCAGCCTGTCGATCACTATCTGGCGGACGCCGAGCCCCTCTCGCCGCAGCGACTCCATCTCTCTGGCGGTAGCTGCCCGCGAAACCAGAACATGGGCGTGTTCGGGATTCGACTCCCGCCATACCCACAGAGATAGAGTGCCCAGAAGGGCCAGACAGCTCAGCGCCAATAGCCTGATCACCATTCAGTTGCCCACCAATCTGTCAGCAAGTGTGAACTCCCTAATGGACCGGTGTCCCCATCCACGGCCAGTACCACTGCCAACCGGGTCCGCGGAAGAAATAGCCTATGACGATGAGGCCGGCCATGGCCACGACCCAGGCGGTGAAGACTATGACCGGCCACTTTCGGTGGCGCGAGAACCAGACTCCTACCCCTTCCGGAGTGCGGTCAAAGTATGGAAGCAGAAGCAGCGCCACCAGCATCAGGCCTGGGGCAAGCACGCCGCCCCAGAAGGGATTGCCCCAGGAGACCATCTCCTGAAGCCCCAGAAAATACCAGGGAGCCTTGGCCGGGTTGGGAGTCTTGGTGGGATTGGCCAGTTCCTCCAGGGGCGCATCGATCGCGAAAGCCACGCCGATGAGCAGCGCCGTGGCCGCCAGGGCGTACGTCAGCTCTCGCACTAGCAGGTGCGGGAAGGTCATTTCGGTGTCCTCGGGTTGCTTGTCCAGGAGCAGGGTCATACCGTCCGGCAAAGCGAGCAACTGGTAGGTCTTATGGGGATTCGGGCCGAAGGACGCTTCGGCGCTTGCCACAGACGCGGACATCTTTCCATCGCCGGGCACAGTGGGGGGCACTGGGGAGGGCGCGGTGGCCGCAGGCGGTCCCGAGATCCCTCCATCTTTGCGGACTCGCCAGAAGTGCACGATCATGACAAACAAGGCTATCGACGGCAGGACGAACACGTGCAGCGCATAGAATCGCAACAGCGCGTTTTGGCCCACGACGTTTCCACCGAGCAGTAGAAAGCGAAGCTGTTCCCCTATCAACGGCATGGCCCGGCCGATATTCGTACCCACGGTGATCGCCCAAAACGCCAGTTGGTCCCAGGGCAAGAGGTATCCGGTGAAGCTGAAGGCTAACGTCAAGACGAACAGGCTGACTCCCAGCACCCAGTTGAACTCCCGGGGCGGCTTGTAGGCGGCGGTGTAGAAAACGCGACACATGTGGAGGGACACAGACACAACCATCAGGTGGGCCGCCCAACGGTGCAGGTTCCGCCAGAGCCGGCCGTAAGATACGGCGAACTGCAAGTCCTGCATGTTGTCGTAGGCCTGGCTGGTGGCTGGCACGTAGTAGAACATCAGCAGCCCACCGGTCACTGACAGGATAAGGAACAGCAGGAAGCCGAGCCCGCCGAGTCCCAGCGTGTAGGAGAAACGCAGGCCGTGGCGCCGCACCCGCACCGGATGAAGGTGCATGAAGACGTTGCTGGTCACGACCAGCGCCCGACTGACCTCGTTATCCGGCCAGCCGTGCCGGAAAAAAGAGGTCCAGAAGCGCGACCGCGTCACTATCTCCGTTAGCCGCTCCATAGTCTCCATAGATCCGGGATACCTCGCTAGACGTTCAGCCGGTACTCTCCGTCGACTACCTTCGCCGTGTCCACCGTCACCCGACCAATCGCATCAAGTTCGATCTTCAGGCGGTCGAGAGGGCGCGGTGGAGGCCCGGCGAAATTGTGGCCATCGCGATGGTACTTGCCGCCGTGGCAGGGGCACTCGAAGTGCCCGTTGGCCTCGAGCCACGGGACGGTGCAGCCTAGGTGGGTGCAGATGGCCGACATGGCGAACAAGCCCTTTTCGTCACGCTGGATGTAAACCTTTTTCTCCTTAATGAACGTGATAGAGCCCAAAGTGAAATCCTGTAGCTTGCCTGCCCGAAACCTGGTGGAGGGCTCGTAGAGAACGTTTGGCACGAGAGATCGGACGGTAGCCAGCGTGGCAATCCCCATCGACCCCACTATGCCAGCCAAGCCGACCAAGCCCAGGAACTTGCGACGAGAAATGGCCGTCGAGTTGAGTTGTATCCAGCCTCGTTCTCCGGACTCCATCTCAAACTGCCTCCTTCCACCGAACAGATACCAGGTGAATGGCTTCGGTGGGGCACCGCTGTGCGCACAGGCCACAGCGGGTGCAGCGCTCCTCGTCCTTGATGATGGCAACGCCAGGCGGGATGGTGGCGCGTGACCCACCGGCCGCGCGATGGGCCTCGGCGCGCCGCCTCTCCAAAACGCCAACGCTGCGCTCGTCGTGACCGATCAACCGCTCCGCGCTGACGATTTTCAAGCAACCGGAGGGGCAGACATCTACACAGGCACCACACAGGATGCACCGGCTGGCCTCGAAGACGGTGTGCGCGAAACACTGGAGGCAGCGACGTCCCTCGGCGGTGGCCAGCCTGGCGTCGTAGCCAAGTTCCACTTCCTCGTGGCCGTGGCGCTGGCTGGGCGAGAGCGCAGGCACGCTGTGCCTCGGCACACGTCCCACAGCGCTGGGCGAAACGGGGGTGGCAACGTACGTCAATCGAGAGCTTGCGCGGCTCTCGACCTCAGCGCCGGCAAGGTATCGCTCGATAACCGTGGCGGCCCTGAGGCCATCGGCGATCGCGTGGATGACGAGCCGTGGCCCGAAGGCGGCATCGCCAGCGGCAAAGATGCCGGCAGCAGTGGTGGCGAGCGTTTCGGGGTCGACCTCGATGGTGCCCGCCTGGGATACTCTTATCCGTTCGTCCAGGCCACTCAGGTCCGGCCTTTGCCCGGTGGCCAGGATCACGAGGTTGGCAAGGATGGCGAACTCCGAATCGGGAACGGCCACGGGCATCGCCCGGTGCTGCGGCCCCAAGCCCGCCGCCTGTGTCCGCACGCAACGAAGGCAGAGACAGCCGTCGTCGCCCCGTTCGATGCACACTGGCGCGGCCTGTAATGAGAACGCAATCCCCTCTTCCCCGGCGTGCCCCACCTCTTCCGGGTCGGCCGGCATCTGCTCTCTGGACCGCCGGTAGACCACGCACACTTCGGCAGCTCCGACTCTTCGTGCCGTCCGGGCCGCGTCAAGGGCCGTGAAGCCGCCCCCGACCACGACCACCTTCTGGCCCGTCGCCGACCGCGATCCCTGCGCCACCCCTTTCAGGAAGTCCAGCGCGCTTACCACACCGTAGAGATTCTCCCCTTCGATTCCCAGGGCGTTGCCCTGCTGGGCGCCTATGGCCAAGAGAATGGCCCGGTAACCGTCCTCGCGCAGGTCATCCAGCGAGAAGTCTTTGCCCAGCGAGCAATCCGTCTTCAGTTCGACGCCCGCTTCCCAGATCGGCTCGAGTTCCTGGCCCAGGATTCGTCTGGGCAGCCGATGCTCCGGTATGCCATATCTGAGCATTCCCCCCGGCAAGGGCAGCGCCTCAAAGATCGTTACTTTGTGGCCAGCGCGAGCGAGGCCGTGAGCAGCCGACAAGCCGGCCGGGCCGGATCCGACGATGGCCACTTTCGGGGCGTCGCCCCGCGAGCCGTCGTTTCCCGGAGTTGGCCCGAGGCGCTCCGCCGGCTGTCCCTGATGCATCGGGGCAAGAGTCAGCGGGGCTGGCAGCTCGCGCGCGAAATCGGTGACAAATCGTTTGAGGGCCCTGATGGACACGGGCGAATCGAGGCGGCCCCTTCGGCAGGCCAACTCGCAGGGCCGGCCGCAAACGCGCGCGCAGATGTGAACCAACGGGTTAGGCCGTCTGGCAACGTCGAAGGCGCCGGAGAAGTGTCCCCGGCCAACGAGGGAGGCATACAGTCCCGCGTCGGTGTTGACCGGGCACGCCTGCCGACACGGGGCACCGCCGATCAGGTCTCCAACGCCCAGGACCGTCGCGCCGTACTGAGACACTGTAATAGGCTCCAACTCTCCGCTAATTCCCTGCTCCCTACTTCCTACTCCCTGGAAGATTTCCATGCCTAACCTCCGAATGGCACTCGAAACACTCTACCTTGCGCCCCCCGAACACCTTCATGCGCGTGACATGGGCGTCGTGCATCAGATTAGCGTCGTCGGCCTGGCTGGTCGTGGCGTGGCACGAAAGGCAGCGCGATCTTTCGACCGCGCCGGCGGCCGTGCCGCCAAGGGTAAAGAACTGGGAAGTGGCCCTGGTTTCGACGGCGGCGTCGTGGCAGGTGGCGCAGGTGCCCACGGCCGTACCCCGCTCGTTCGTCCGGCCCATGAGGTGGCAGTAGTAGCAGACGGTCTCCGACACCTCAAAGTGGCGCTCGGCGTTCTCTTTGATTCGAGCGTGGCAAGATGTGCAGTTGAGGTCGATGTCGCGGACGCGCTGGTCTATCATTGTAGAGTGGTTGAATTTGACGCCCTTGAAGACCAGCCAGTTGGTGAGCTTCTCTTTGGTATGGCATCCCGGCTGAAGACAGTTGGCGTCCAGCACGCGCCCGTGGAACTTGCTGGGCTGGAGGCCGGCCATCTCGCCGACCGTCATCATCAGTCCGGTGACTCTGCCAGTAAGCAGCACCTCGGGGCCGCCGGGCGGGTAGTGGCAGGTGTCGCAGGCGACGGGGGGGCTGGCCTTCTGTACGTGTCCCGATTTCTGCCACGTTTCGTAGTAGCTCTTCATGGAGTGGCAACCGGCGCAGAAGGTTGGGTTGGCGGAGGCGGTGACGGTGTACTGCGCGATCACCAGGGGCACGGCGATGAATATCGGCAACGAAAGAACGAAGGCCCATCCCTGATTATCGACCAACAGCGTCCATATTGGCTTGCGGTAGCCCACCGCCTGGAGAGCGGGGGGCACCAGGAAGATCACGCCGCACAGGATTAGCCCGACCGCGAAGTACTGGATGAGGTCACGGGAGAAGGAATCCACCGAGGCCAGCAACAAGTGGTAAGCCAGCAGGCCCAACGACAGGACGACGAGGTACACGAACTCGTGCCGGGCCAGCAGGATGTGAACCAGTACGTAGGCTGCGGCGCTGGCGACGGTCGCCAGTTGGGCCTCCTGAGTCCCGCCCGAGATGAACGTCGCGGCGCTGACCGCCAGGGCCACCAGCACGGCCGCCGTGAAGATGGGCCGAGCCAGCCAGGCATCTATCTTCTTCCTGACGAGGCCGGCCAGGCCGGCGTACACGATCCCCAGCGGGGCCAGCGCGGCGAGGCGGGTTTCCAGCGCGCCGATGCCTGTGGTAGCAAAGTACAGCGCAAACGCTGGAAAGATGAGCGCGGGCAGCAGTTGCCACGGCTCGCGCTCGGTGCGCGCCAGGGCCAGTGCGATAGCCGCGTACAGCAGCAAAGAGACCACCACCAGAGCAGGCATCGTCACGAGGTTCTGGTAATAGACGACTAGCCCGATAGCCGCCAATGCGGCGAGATGTCCCGCGAGCATCAGCGGTACGGCTAAGTGGCCTTGCTGTTTGGCCCACAGGTAATGGCCCAGACCATAGAGCGGCAGTAGCAGCGGCAGCATAAAGAGAAGCCCGTTATCGTAAGTGGCGATGGGCTTGAGCGATAGCAGGTAAGCCGACGACAGAAGGATGCTTCCAGGATAAAGGTAAACGTGATCCCTGGAGCGGAGGAAGGCCACGACGTAGGCCACGGCCAGCGCGGCCGTGACGACCACTGCCCCCGAGAGTGACTGATGAACCAGCAAGAGCAAGAGTGACGCGAGAGCGGCCACGGTGCCCATCAGCTCCGTCAAGTTGCGCAATCCTCCGGTGGGATTGCGGTGGAACGGGCGGCCGCCCGCGGCCTCGGGGATGAATCTCGCGCCGACCAGGTAGCTCACGGCGCACAGGGTGAGCGCGAAGTCAGCGAGCATGGCATCGCGGGCCACCGGCAGGATCGACAGGCCGGTGAACAGGAACCAGGTGAAGTACAGCATCTTGCCGGGCGGCCTTTGAGGTCGGGCGAAGGTGAGGGCGACGACCATCGCCACCAGGCCCAGGCCGGCATATGCGGCGCTTACGAGCGGCGCAGGTGCGCTTACACCGGTCAGAACGTTGTAGTACAGGTAGGCGCCGACGATCACCGGCGAATAGAGCAGCCCCTCGTTGCGGCTGAAACTCATGAACCCGAAATAGAGCACCAGGAAGCCGATGGCCACGAAGGAAGACACGGGGACCGAATGGCCCCCTGAGAGGATCGGCCAGGCCAGGGCCGCCGTCATAACCAGGTAGCTGCCCTCGTAGAGCGACGTGGCCTTTTGCAGGGCGCCACTCCGCTCTCCTTTCTGCTCTATGGAACGTGCCAGCACCAGGACGCCGGCTAATGGCACCAGCATAAGCGAGGCGTTGATCGGTATCTGCTTGAAGGGGTCCAGCGCGATCAGGGCCAGCAGGGAGAACATAGCCAGAAAGAAAGCTGCGACGTGCAGGTAGACGTTTCTGCTCCTCAGAGCGAACGGCTCCCTGTCTACTGCGATCTGATAGTACAGAATCGCCAGACCGAGCGCGCTGGCCGTGGCGCCAAAGGACGGCGATCCAAGCTCGAAGAGCGCGAAGGCGATTGCCAACGCGACCGCATTGGCGATGCCGAAGGGAACGGCCGAGAACCACCATTCGGGTTCATAAGTCCCGGGCTTGTTTGCGTGTGCCGTTCGGCTGACAAGGTAAGTACAGACCGCGACCAATGAAAGCGAGATCAGGAGGGCCGTCTGGTCGAAGAAGCCGTATGGGATCCCGAAGATGGGTAAGCCCACGGCCGCCACCCAGAGGGGAGCGACGTGCGTCAAGCTCGATGCGCGGCGAAGGAAGCCACCTGCAATGGCCAAGAGTATCCCGAGCGCGCCCAGCGCCGGGCCGTAGTAGGCTTGAGGCAACGGCGTCAACGCGTACAGCAAAAAGACGTAGCCCGAGGCGAGAAAGATCAGGCCCAGGTACTGGTGCCGTATGGTGCGGTTGGCGCGGTATCTGGCAAAGTACAGCGCTGAAAAGGCCAGCAAAGGCAGGGCGGCTTCCCAGGGGGCCGCTGACACATAGAAAGGAGCGCCCACAGCCACGTATCCGCCGAAGAAGAGAGAGATCACGTAGGTGGAGTTGTTAAGCAGCCGGCTGAGGTGTGCGCGTTCGGGAACGTCAAAACACTTCGCCGCGAAGTACGTGATGATAGATACCGGAACAGCCAGTACCCCATACAGGTGACCGTCCACCCCCAGGTGGCTGGCGGCAAGGTAGTAGCTGGACAGGCCGAGAATGACAAAGGCGTAAAACAGCGCCGCGATTTGGCTGGTGGCAAAGGTGGCCAGGAACAGGACGGCAAACGCCGCGAGCAGGATGGCGCTCTGTAAGGGGTGGCGAGCGAAGTAGGGGAACGCGCCGAGCAGTAGAACTGCCGCCAACGCCAGTGAGGCCACTCTGCCAATCGAGAAGATTGCCTGGCGTTGGTCGCCAGCGTTTTGACGCAAGTAATCTACCAGGTAGTAGAATGGGAAGAAGATGACGAAGACGATGGTAGGCGCGTTGAGGCCCAGCCTTACGAGGTCGATCACCTCTTTCGGCCGCAGATACACTTCGCCGTCGAGGCTGCCGGACCGGCCACGCATCAGCAGTTGGTCCCGCTCCACGTTGACGGAGACCAGGTCGAGATTCATTTTCAAGAGCTTAGTGACAAACCTCATCGGCGCTAGCCACCTATTCGAGGGATGTAAACACTACGATCCGGAACGTGTTCTCTGCCAGCAGCGCGGCTACCCGCTCGTAGCGGTGGGCGCCGCAAAGAGGTTGTTCTTTACCACGGTTGGCATCAGCAGGCGGCAGGCCAAACCGTGGTGACTGTGGAGCAGGGCGCCCATTGCCTCCGCCGTGGCGTGGATCGCTCCGATGTGGGCGCCGCCCTTCATAAGACTAGACAAGGTAGCGAGCTCGCTATGAGCATGTCGGAGCCGGCGCCCACGTTTTCCGGGTCGCCGACAAAAGCCACGATGTTCGTTCCGACGCGAGCAAGGGCTTCGGCGGCCAGGCCGTCTCCAACGGGGATCGCACAGGTGGCGGTGAACGCCTCTGTTCTTGCTCCATCTTTATGGACTTGGCATCGAGGTCCATCTTGAGCAGCTTCGTGACAAACCGCACCCTGGCAGATCCTTTCTAAACGGCCTCTCTCTACTACGGCCGCTTATCGCACTGGAACATATACCCAGCTCGTCACCCAGTCTACGACATGTGGAACGTATATGCTCACAACCACTATCGCCAGCATTGCTGCTGGGTAAAGACTGGCTCGATTGAACAGAATTGGAGCAAGCTCAATTCGATCAGGCTCGCGAAGCAGCCTCAATCCTGGAACCAGAAGCATGTACACTCCCGCGACCATTGCTCCCACCAGATACAACCAACTGAGGTTGGCTGTGAAGGCGAGCGCGAGGCTAAGAAGGAACGTTAGCACAATGCCTACAAACGCTAGCTTTCCTGCTGACCCAACACCGAACGTTGCGGGCACGGTCTTGATGCCCAGATAAATATCCTCCTCGATATCCGACCAATCATTCACGATGTTTCTACCGCCGATTTCCCACGCAGCCATCCACAGGAAGAATACAACCAGGGTTAGGTTTACTTCGTTGCTCACAGCAAACCAGCCGGCCAGACTCCCAAAGCCTATCATCAAGCCGGTGGGTAAGAACTTCCAGGGCGAAACCTTAGCTAGCTTGCAGTACCCCCACTCTAGGATGACTGATGACACAAATAGGGCCGCTGAGATCGGACTTAGCCAGAAAGCCGCGACCAGAGCAATCGTGGTGAGGAATGCAATCCACAGGACTGCTGAGGTAGGACTGATGTATCCGAGGGCAAGCGGATGCCTGACAATCGCGGCATCGATATCGAAGCCTTGATATGTGCGGACACGTTGAAACCGCCTCCTGTCAAACTCGACGTCCAACAGATCGTTCATGGCAAAGACGGCGTGAAGCCCCGCCCAGGCGGCTATCACACCCACCACCGTTTTGTCCGCGGGGGGGATTGCGCCGACGGCTAGCACCGCGCCTAAGCCAGGCTGAGCAATGCTCAACGTCGCTTGTAAGGTTCTAGAAAGGGCAAGAAAGAGCTTCAGCCGCCGGGCAAGGGTTACAGCATTATCCACGAAGATCGGGCTGTGCGGAAGCATAGAGCCTCCCAAACTGCGCAGGCAGTAGAATTAGCGACCTCCTTGCTACAACCAAAGCATCCAATGAATCATTTGGGCAGGTTCAGCGCGGTCGGCCAAATGCCCTTCTTGATGTCAACCTTCGCGTTGATGATACCGTTCTTGACCATCAGATCCATCGTCTTCTCAATCTGATCAGGCTGAAGCTGCGGCCTGAAGGCGTTGAGATTCATGACGTCCGCGATGGACGGATCAAGCTTGGCATACTCGGCGACTGCCTTGCGGGCCTCAGCTTCGTTCTTGTTGATGAAATCGATGGCTTTGCCATAGGCACGCAGGAAGTTTCTCAAGGTTATCGGGTTCTTCTGGACCCATTCTTCGCGAGCCATGATCATAGAGATGTCCATCTTGGGCTGTGTGCCGACAAGCGGATAAGCGATGATCTCAACCTTGCCTGTCTTCAGAAGCACCGAATGGGCAGGCTCCATCACGTTGGCCGCATCGATCTGTTTGTTGATGAGCGGGTCAACCATTTGCGGGGGAGGCAACTCCATGAAATTGAGTTTGTTGGGATCTCCGCCATCTTTCTCGACCAAGTTGCGCATGTACGTCCAGCCCATGCCTCGTAGCGCGTCGACGGCAAGACGCTTGCCCTCCAGATCCTTAGGCCGCTTGATCCCCGAATCCTTCAGCACGGCCAGCCCCGATGAGTCGGGGGCCGCGTCGCGAGCGCTGGAAGCAGGAGCGACGATCACAAACTTAAATCCTTGCTGCAACGTAATGATCGCGCCGACGACGTCGGCGAAATTGAGGTCCATCTTGCCGGACTCGAGTATGGCCATCCCCTGCATCCCGAACTGCGGGGTTGTTTCGATGGTTATCCCCTCATCCTTGAACCAGCCCTTCATTTGAGCGATGTAGAGGGGCGCGAGAGAAGAAACGGGCAGCGCGCCCACCTTCAACGTCGGCTGCTCGGGAACCTCTTTCGCCGGCTGGGCAGGCTGGGCGACAGGCTTCGATTCCGCAGGCTTGGATGCTGCCGGGGTTGGTGCTGCCGGGGCGCAACCGGCAGACAGAACCACAAGAGACGCGAGGACAAGTACGAGCAATGCAGGCAGAAATGGTTTTGGCATACCTTCGGTTCCTCCCTTGTTTATTGATAGTGCTCTTGGTATTTGATACCTAAGATACAAACTTACAGGGATTGCAGGACAGCCAAATATCTATTGGCGAGCCACCACAAGACCTTGCACGCCGGCAAGAGGCACCACCTGTCCGAAGAAGATCTCCACATTCTTAAGCGTCGCCTTCTGCAAATCCTCCCAGGGACAGGCCACGCAGTCCTGGACCACGACAATATCGTAGTCGAGGGCGTAGGCATCGCGAATAGTCGATTCCACGCAGTAGTTTGTCGTGACGCCGCTGACGATGAGGGTAGATATGCCACGCATTCTGAGCTTTACTTCGAGGGTAGTGTTGTGAAAACAAGAGGAGCGATGCTTTTCAACCAGATCATCCTGAGGCATCACTTCTAGCTTCAGCTCATCGACCAGCTCCGCATCCCACGTGCCATTGAGGCACGGAATAGCGCCCGCCCTGTCGAGATGGGAAGGGATACGGTGTTTTTTTCTGGTGATATCGTCAGGGAAATGCTTCTGCAGCGACCAGATGACGTGAACACCATTTTGGCGGCAGACGTTTACCAATTGCTTGACTGTAGGCACAATCTGCCAGGCGTGAAGGTAGGGCGAACCGCCTCGAGCCAGAGACCCTTCCGGATGGCAAAAACCGTTTTGCATATCTATTACCAGAAGCGCCGTATTCTTGGGGTCGATGATCGACGAGATGTCCATCCCTTTCCCCTCACCAAGAAGAAGCCCGGAAGTGGAAACCAGGTTGCTACATATCTGGCAACGGACTCAGCGACCAACCAGCCGATGAAGCCATGCCTCTCGGGCTATCGCGCCAGTTCTGCCGCCGAACTGAGTGTTGCTGCGACACGGCGATGTGTCGCCCGTGGGCTCGAAAGCGGTCTCTACTTATCAGGTCAGTCTGTAGATTGAACGCATTCTAGCATTCGTTTCGTTTGATGTCAACAACTCGCGCTCTGCCGCTCTGCCGCTCTGCTCCGGATAAAAGTAGATTAGGCGGGCGGTGTGTGATATGATAGCTCGGAAAAGGACATTCACTAAAACAGGACCCTGGCCGATGCGCCGCGCAACGAATTAGGAGGAGGGGTGTGACCGACTTAAGGGTTGTGGGAAGACCTCTTAGAAGGATCGATGCATTGCCAAAGGCCCTGGGTGAAGCACGATATGTCGCCGACATTAGCTTGCCACGTATGTTGCACGGCAAGATCTTGGGCAGCCCATATCCCCACGCAAGAATAATCAACATTGACACCAGTCGGGCCAGGAAAATCCCGGGCGTTAAGGCCATAGTTACCTGTGACGATACAAGTAAGGTGAGATACGGGCCTCAGATCCCCGATGAGCAGGTTTTGGCGACGGATAAAGTAAGATATGTCGGCGATCAAATAGCTGCCGTGGCAGCTGAGGACGCTGAGACCGCGGAGGAGGCCGTAAGTCAGGTAACAGTAGAGTACGAACTGCTCCCTGCTTTATGCGATCCCGACACGGCCACGGCTGATGGGGCAACTCTGATTCACCAAGCAGCGAACAACATCGCCGCGAAATTTGAGATAGTAAGGGGAGACGTCGACGCGGCTTTTCGAAAAGCGGACCACGTTGTTGAAGATCGCTTCGATACTTCCCTGGTTCATCAGGGGTATATCGAGCCTATCGCCTGTCTCGCCAGCTACAGTCCTTCTGGAAAACTGGACGTCTGGTTGCCCAGCCAGAGACCCTTCCACGACCGTGCACTTCTGTCAAAAGCACTGGGAATCCCCCTGAGTCAGATCAAAGTTGTCAACACGATCATAGGAGGGGCATTTGGTGCCAAGAAGTACCAAAAAGCGTTTGTCATAGCTGCGCTTCTATCGGTTAAAGCCGGGAGGCCAGTT
The DNA here is from genome assembly GCA_016210495.1 of Chloroflexota bacterium. Next base: position 5,355 of record JACQUC010000250.1, on the reverse strand, counting down.
AGACTCGTCTATTCGAGGGAAATGGAATTTGCTTCAAGTCGCCCGCGAGTACCGATGAGCATTTTCCTGAGGACTGCCGTTAACCGGGATGGAACTCTGCTGGCGAAAGATAGCAAGATAATAGCGGATAATGGCGCTTACAGCCACGAATCGCCTGGCATAACGGCCAGCGCCGCTTGTTTTGTCGATTCTCTATACCGCTATTCGGCAGTTCGATCGATCGCATATCTTGTTTACACCAACAAGATCCCTACCGGACCCTACCGAGGTTATGGTCTGCCGCAGATGACGTACGCCGTCGAGTCTCAAATGGACAGAATTGCCCACGAACTGAGAATTGATCCTGTGGAGTTGCGACTGCGGAATGTGTCTCAGTCAGGAGATGTGACCATTCACGGGCACGTGATTCAAAGTTGTGGGCTCAGCGACTGCATAAGACAATCAGCGGCCGAAGTGAACTGGGAGGAGAAAAGAGCAAAAAAGGCGCCGTTGCGTGGTATTGGAATCGCGTGCGCTATTCACCCGAGTGGAGCGCGGCTTCCCTACGATTATGATGGTTCCACAGCAATTATTCAAGCTCATCACGATGGAAAATTCAAACTGCTTTGTGGCGAGCCCGAAATGGGACAGGGTTCCAATACAGTGCTAGCACAGATCGCCGCGGAGGTAATTGGTACGTCTTTGGAAGACATAGAGGTCGTACCAATAGATACTGATGTGGTGCCCTTTGGCATGGGTTCCAGGGCTACTCGGGTTACTTTTATCGCTGGCAACGCAGTAAAGAAAGCTGCCGAAGATGTGCGGAACCAGCTAGTTCACGTGGCAGCTGAATTGTTAGAAGCGAATCCCGAGGATATCGAAATCAGGGACGGATCAGCCACTGTGAAGGGTTCGCCAAAACCAGCTTACACATTAGGACAGCTTGTCGAAGCAGCTCTTTATAGACGGGGTGGAGCCCCCGTGATAGGAAAAGGAAGTTATGATTCTGCCACTGAAAAGGCAGACCCGAAAACGCAGTACGGAAATGTGTCGGAAGCTTATGCATTTGCGGCTCAGGTAGCGGAAGTGGAGATCGACGCTGAAACAGGGCAGGTGCAAGTCTTAGACGTGGTAGCGGCGCACGATGTGGGCAAAGCCATTAACCCCGCCGCGGCCGAGGGCCAAATAGAGGGAGGCGTTGTTCAAGGAATTGGCTATGCTCTAACCGAGGAGATGAAGGTTGAGCATGGGAAAGTAATGCCCACAACGCTGGTCGACTACAGGATGCCGACAATGGCGGATATTCCGCCGATACGCCCGCTCTTGGTTACTTCGGATGAACTGGCTGGACCCTTCGGAGGCAAAGGACTTGGTGAAGCTGCGCTGAACCCGACCGTTGCCGCCATTGCCAATGCAATCTTTCACGCGACTGGCATTCAAGTAAAGAGCCTCCCTGTTACACCGGAAAAGATGCGCAAAGTATTGAAGAACTCCGAATCTAAATGCTGGGAGTAATACTGGGCCTTGCTTCGGCCGCAGCCTTTGCTAGAGCTCCGTGGTTGGCATGCAGGAGGGTGTTCAATGATCAAGGTTCTAGGAATATGTGGAAGCCCGCGCCGATTCGCAAACTCTGAGTTTCTGTTGGAACAGGCTTTGGACGGGGCCAAAGAAGCCGCCCCAAGCGAAGTTGACGTCGAGCTGTATCTTATCAAAGGCAAGAAATATGCGCCCTGCGTCTCCTGCTTCAAGTGCGTACAACTGGGTGGGGAATGCACCAGGAAGGACGACTTTCAGGAACTTCGTGACAAATGGTTGAAAGCGGACGCAATCATCTATTCGATTCCCGTGTATCATATGAGCATCCCCGGGCAGTTGAAGTGCTTTATCGATCGATTGGGCAATAGTCAGTTCAGCGGGAATGGCTTTACGATGCCTCACCACTTGAAAGTAATCGCTGCCATTGCTCAGGGTGGCACGCTGTTCTCTGGACAGGAGCACGCAATTACGGACCTGATAAACCACGCGTTCACTATGGGATGCATACCGGCAGGCGGAGATAGGGAGTTCAACCACTTTGGAGCAGCAGGGTGGTCTTATGGACAGATCGAAAGAGATGCGCTGAAGTCCGGCTACGAGAGAGGGGAAAGCACGGCTTTGGTAGCGGTAAAGGGCGCTCGCAGCACCGGGCGACGCGCCGTGGAACTGGCCCTGGTATTGACAGCAGGGATCAAGGAAAGAATGGAGATCATTGGCCGGCAGGCCGCATACAAGCCTACGGTTACTCGCCTTTCTGACCGAATATCCTTTGCGGAAGAGGCGGCGCTAGCATCTGACGATACGGCTAGCGGATGAAAGCCACCATCCATAAAAGAAAGAAGGAGGTCGCGGTGGACGTAGACTACTTGATCAAGGGTGGACATGTGGTGACGGTCGACAAGGAGAGAAGGGTTTTCCGCAACGGGGCCATTGCCGTGCGCCAGGACCTGATTGTAGACGTTGGCCGAACTGAGGAACTGGAAAAACGGTTCGTGCCCTCCAAGACCATTGACGCCCGCAACAAAGTGGTTGTTCCTGGCCTCATCAATACCCACGCCCACGTGTCTGCTGAGCAAGCGTTTAGAGGGCTTGTGCCAGATGATGTGGACCACCTGGACTGGGCTTTCAAATGGATCGTGCCGATGTATTCGGGACTTTCGGCAGAGGAAGAGTACGCCACTGCCCTCTTCACGTTCATCGAGATGATAAAGAACGGGACAACAGCTTTTTGCGAAGCAGGAACGGCCAAGCACGTCGATCAAATCGTGGCCGCTATGAACGCGGTCGGCATTCGGGGATGTGTTGGTAAATGGACCTGGGATATTCCGAAGACGCCCGCCAACCTTTACCAAACTACCGACGAGGCCTGCGAGACAACCGAGGAAGTGATCAAGAAATACCACAACTCTGCAAATGGCAGGATCAAGGTGTGGGCTACTCCCATTGGCCACACTCAGACGTCAGATCAGCTCCTCGTCGGGCTCAAGCAGCTTGCCGAGAAGTACGATACGGGGATGACGATGCATCTCTCTTCCTGGCTAGAGGACGTACATGGTTATGTGGAGCGCACGGGGAAGCGGCCTGTGCAGTATTACGAGGATTTGGGGATTCTCGGCCGGAATCTTCTGCTGGTACACATGGTTAACGTCGACGACAGTGAAATAGATCTGTTGCAGGAACACGATGTGAAGATTGCTCACTGCCCCTCCACAGCCTTCTGGTTTGGCTACGGTATCAGCCAGGTTGGGAAATTTCCGGAGATGCTCGAACGAGGGATTTGTGTGTCCGTAGGCACCGATGCAGCCAACTGCTCCAACCACTTCGATATGCTGCGGTCGCTCTATTTGATTGCGGGGGTTTACAAGGACGCGCGGCGCGATATGAGCGTCATGCCCGTCGAGAAGGTGGTAGAGATGGGAACCATCGAGGGTGCCAGGGCTATCCTGCAGGAGGACCGGCTGGGATCGCTGGAGGCCGGGAAGAAGGCGGATATCGTGATCTTGGATGCGCGACGGTCCGAATGGCTCCCTCTGTTCAACGTGCTCAACAACCTGGTATATTCAGCCGATGGCCACAGTGTGGACACAGTAATGATCGACGGCCAGGTGGTGATGGAAGACCGTAAGATAACTCTGGTCGACGAGCTTCAGGTATGCGAACAGATACAGAAGGTAGGCGAGCGAGCGCTCAAGAGGATCGGCCTTCCTGTGCGAACGCGCTGGAGGGTAATCGACTAGCGCAACCTGTGTACCTGCCGTCGGCGCTTATTGAACGGCGCTGGTCCTGGCGGGTTAGCGGCCAGAGACTGGTCCGTCGAATCCGAGGCATTGTCCGATACGGTTGTCAGGCTGGATTCGATCTCCGATCATAGCGCCGACCGGTAGATTTCGACCACCGCGTCTTCGGTCAAGGGCCGCGGATTCCATTCCAGGTAGCGCTTGGTCATCGTCGTCTGAGCCATCGGCCTCAGGTGTTCTTCTTTGACCCCGACCTGGCTTAGTCTTGTGGGAAGACCCAAATCCCGCTGCAAACTGGCTACATAATCCACGGCCCTTCGGGCGGCATCCTCGGCGCTCAACCCGCCGAGATCCAGACCAATCAGTTCGGAGATCCGCCTCAGCTTTTCAGTGGCTGTAGTGAGCAAGTAGTCCATAGCGGCTGGCAGAAGAAGGCCACACGATGCGCCGTGGTGTATCGAACAGACTCTCGTAAGAGATTCCGACATAGCGTGAGGCGCGCCGAGTCGCAGTCCGTCGATCGAGACGGCCATACCTGCCAAACCGCTGGCGACAAGCATATCGGCAGCAGCTCTCAAGTCACCTGGATTGCCGACAAACGTGCGAAGGCTTCGACCTATCAATCTTATGGCCTCGCACGCTATGGAATCGGTGATAGGATTAGCCGCCGCCGTTAGGTAAGCCTCGATTGCGTGACTAAGGGCATCCATTCCTGAGCCGGCAGCAATCTTGGAGGGGCAGGCCCGAAGGAGAGCGGGATCCAGCAGAGCCAGTGATGGTAAGAGCTTATCGCTGCTTACTGGCAGTTTGGCGTGCGTGTTGGTGTCCGTTATTATTGCCACGTTGGTGCTCTCGCTTCCAGTGCCCGCGGTGGTTGGAATCGCAACGATGGGCAGGGGTGGTATTGGAATGCGGTTTAAACCCGCGTAATCCAGGATATGGCCTCCATTAGTAGCCATCGCGGCAATGGCTTTGCCGGTGTCGATAGAGCTGCCGCCACCCAGGGCAACGATGAGGTCCACGCCGCTCCCCTCGATGTCACGAGCAACTTGCATAATGACCTCCGCCGGGGGATCAGCTTGTACGCCGTCGAAAAGCCTCCACTCGCAACGCACCGCTCTCAGCCCTTCGAAAACGTCATCCACGATCCCGGCCTGGGTCAAGCCCCGATCAGTCACCACAAGGATAGTCCGAGGGTTGAATTGCTCGACGTGTTGCCCTATTCTCCTGGCGCCTCCCACCTCAAAAAGGATCTGTTGTCGAAAACTCAGCCTCCAGCTTCTCTCGATATCCACAGCCTATCGCTCCTATGTGACCGTATTGCCGTTAGCGGGAACTGTACGGAGCTGCCATCCGGTGCAGCCCCGTGCCGAGAGTTCTTTAGCGTGGTCGATTGCATTCTAGCAGTCTGACATTAGAAACACAATATTGTGAATTGGTTAGTTCGTAAATTGGTTCGTGTCTGAGATCCGTGCATAATGGCATGCTGGCGATCAAGGCCACTCTAGCCCTACGTTATGCCGAAGCTGATTTGTGGGCTGCCAGGTCGCTATGTCATCAGGCCAAGACGCGGGACTAGACCAAGTTGCCGGCCGGGGTTCGT
>JACQUC010000255.1 GCA_016210495.1 Chloroflexota bacterium | reverse complement strand
CCCTAATCCCCATCCCCCGGTTCCCCGCCCAGTTCCCGCAACTTCTGTCCGAGGGCAGAAAGCATCGCAGCTACCCTCCTGTCTTCAGGAGTAAGCTCCAGCGACCTTTCGAGCGCAGCTATGCCCGACTTGAGACAAGCAACCGCGTCTTTCCTTCGCGACATAGAAAGCAAGAGGAGGGCAAGTCGTGCCAGGGCGATTGCCTTGTTGTTGAGCGCGTAAACGTAATCCGGCGCACGCCCGAGCGCCTCGTCGTAGGCGGCGATGGCCTGATCGTACTCCCTCGCGGCCTCGGCGTGACGGGCAAGGGCAGCATAGTAATCTCCCTCACATAGGGCGACCCGTCCCCGCTCGGCGTCCCCTTCCACGACGAGCAACGGGCGCACCTCAAGCAGAGACCTGCACAAATCGTGGCGACTTCGCTCCAAAGAGGAATCAAATACAGCGACCCACTCGCCCACACCACGCTGCCAGTCGAGACGGTTGGCGTGGTAGATGGCCTCGGCTACTGCGCTCGGCTCGCGCTGCTCCATCCGTCCTCTGTAGTACGCTTCTAACACCTGGTCCGCCCGGCGGATGATGTCGTCGCCGCGCTCTCGCATCAGGCGTCGCAGCAAGTCGTGAATGCGATACGATAACCTGCCGGACTCCTCTGTCCTCCACACGAACGAGAACCCGGTGAGCAGGTCAAACGCGGCCTCCGTTGGCTGGAATGCCTCAAGCGCTCTGCCAAGCTCGAAGTAGGTCTCGCGATCGAAGGCGCGACACGCGCACAGGGCACGTACGGCGTATCCTATATCCTGGTGCACGTAGCGAAGCAGACGGTCGATCAGCTCTCCTGACTTGCGTGCGGTGTCCGGGATGGTTTGGAAAGCGCCGGGCTCGATCACCTTCCCTCGAGCCCGTGCTGCCAGCACAATGTCTGCGCATAAGCCAAGGTACAGCGGGTGGACCTGGTCGTACGCCACCTGTGCGTAGTCGACGAGAGCGACGCGCACCGCGCCGTCGGTGATCGCGGCACGCTCGAGGTACAGCATGGCGTCCGCTCGGGACAGGAACCCGATCTGTTGGAGATCCACAGACTCTCCCGGAAGTGCGGTTCTATGAGCGTGCGGCCATTTCGGCTGGTCACGACCTGCCACGACGGCGACGATGCCCCTTGCCAAATCGATGGTGCCGAGCAGTCGCCTCAGCCACTCGTCTCTCTGGAACAGGAGATCACCAGAGAGATCGCGTTGGCTCCCCCAGAATGCCTCGTGGGTGTCGAAGAACAGCGCCATCCTCTCAGGCGCGCCTTCCAGCGACATTTCGGCGTTGAGGTCCAGAGCAAGCAGCGCTGGAAGTCGATCCATCAGCTCTGGCTCGGGCTCCATCCTCCGGATTTGATCGACTTGCTCTCGATCGAGATTGTGGCTATGGGCCCACAGGCTGTACCCCTCCCGGAGACTATCGGCCAGATGCTTGCCGAAAAGGTTGACTACCGCCGTGCCTACCGCGCCCCAGGATGTGCCGCTTATGGCATCGGCAATGGACGTGAGTAAGTCAATTTCCTCGGCAGGGAAGAGCTGTCGCAGCCGCTCGGGGGTGAGCTGTTTCTTCTTGTGGAGATAGTAGACGCAGGCGAAATCATACAGGGGGAACTTGAGAGCGTAACTCGCCAAGCTCCTACGCAACATCAGCAGTGCCGAAAACTCCTCGTGGGGTCGGTCCTCGCCGCGAGGAGGCAGGCCAAAGTCGAGCAGCACACGCGGCACACGGGCCACCTCTTCTGAGCTCTCGTAAGCCGTGAGGAACTCCTTACCATCTTGGATATCCCTGATCTGCCGCCACCTGGCACGGGGCACACGCTTGCAGCACTGTCGTTCCAGATACCGCAAAAGAAGAGATTTGCCGTTACCGCCATCGCCACAGAAGAAGAGTATCTGCTCGTGGGGCGGGTCGTCATTCAGGTATGAAGCGAAGCGGCGAATATGCTCGAGGCGATCCACAAACAGATTGAGCGCGCGCCAGCCCTCCGTGATACTGTCGGCCTGTCCTGTCTTGTCGAGAATACCCACCTCGCGCTCCCTCCGCCCGATGGCCAAGCCAGCCAAGCTGCAGGCCCAAGCTGCCGGTAGATCGGCGTTCGCCCTCTTGTAGTTTCGCTGGCTGTGCTGATTATACACAACTGGACAGCCGGCTGGAAGTGCCTCTCATCCACGGTGGTGTGCGCGGGATTGCAGAAACAATGTTGAGAAGCATGTTTACGGCGTCACCGACTAGTTGAATTGTCAAGTACCTTTTTGTGTTCCTTTTTGTGTTCCCGAGATAAGAAGCTCTGTGGTAACCGTACCTTAACAACAAAACAACATCCCTCTATGGCCGTAGCGATTGCTCGCCAGGCAGTATAGCTGGTTGGTCTGTTATCTTGTTGCTTCCCGTCGCGATGGCGGATCAGGCCCTCTTGCGGTCGGCTTTGGTCTCACTCATCTTCTGGCCCAAGACGCACCGTCCGACCGCTACGCCTTACGCTGTACACGGTTTCTTTCATCCTTATCTCTTTTAGCTTGCACCCAGCGAATTCCCCAGCACGTATGCCTTGGCGCCCCTCACGACGCAGATCGTATGCCCAGTGCAGAAATTTCGAGGCTACCTTCTCTGGCTGAGCGTGCCGGTCCGCCTCCTTTTTGGTCAGAACGTGCCACACCACCACCAACATCTTTCGGGCGATGGCTACAATGGCCTTTAGCTTCCCTATCCGGTCGGCGAGACGCTCAAACTCCTCCTTCCAGTAGGCTGAGTTATCCACCGCCCGCCAGGCACATTCGACTGAGGTCGCCCGCATCTCCCGGCGCCCCTCTTTGGTGATTTTGCCGGTGCGATAGGTCTGGCCCGAGGCGTGCACCGAGGCGCCCAGCCCGCTGTAGCCCACTAGCTGTTTGGCGGACGGAAACCGCGAGACATCCCCTATGGCCGCCAGCAAGGTCATCGCGCTCAGCACCCCTATCCCCGCGATCTGCAGTAGAAACGGCACCTGGTCTGCCCAGGGCTCCACCGTGCTCAGCCTAGTTAGCTCGGCCGTGGCTTCCTCGATCAAGGGCTTCAGGTAATCCAGCATCGCCAGGTCTTGGCGCACCCGTAGCTTCTCCGAGGATGACAACTCTAGCGCTTCCCACCAGGAGCGATGACAGGCGCTAAATGGCTCACCCTCGGGTGGCAGCAGGCTGTGACGATTGAGGGCGCTGCGCAGGCGATTCTGAGCCTGCGTATGGTGTCTGACCAGACGTCTACGGTGAGCCACCAGGGAGCGCAGTTCGCGGACCTCGTGGGGTGGCACCCACACTTCAGGCACCATCCCTACTGCCAGCAGACGAGCCAGTTGAATGGCATCGCCGTTGTCCGTCTTGACCCTCTTGTTCATCAACATTTTGGTCTTCCGGGGATCGGCCACTGTTACTGAGGCGACCAAAGGCTGAAGCAGGTCGAAGAGATGCCACGCGTTGGTGGTGGCCTCCAGAACGACCTTGTCAGTCGGTTTCAGATTCCGACGCGTCCAACCTTCCAGCTCACCGATGGATACGCGACGCGGCTGCGAGACGGTGTTCAGTTGCGCGTCCAAGATGGCAACGGTAGCGTAATCCTTGTGGACGTCCAAACCCACGAAGCGAGGTGGTTGTGGTAACCCGCCGATGAGAGGCGACTGTGCCACCTGTGGGCCAATGAGCTGTTCCAGGGGTGGCGAGTTCATGGTATACTCCTTTCGCTGCCGGCAATACGCCGCGTACTTAGTTGGTTGGGACGCGTCTTTCAGGACCGTGGTGTCCACACACCGACTCGGGCTTGGCGAGTGCACGCCATCCCAGTTGAGTAGATTCGGGCGGGCGGCCAAACAGCGGAACGGGCTCGAACGTCCCAGACGCCACAACGGCCGGCCCTGACGCCACGTGTCCCCAAGGGCGCCCCGCCGACTCCACGTTGGCGAGGCTACCACACGACGCGTCCCAACACAAGTACATACTAACAGCGGATATGAAACGGATAAACGGATGCGATGGTGGCATCACCGGCGTGCAAGCACAGGGTACTTCCGTTCAGGCCCTCATATGCCATCCTCCGTGCCATGGCCTTGTCATCCTCCAGTTTGCTGCGATTCATTATCCGTTTATCCGTTCAGTATCTGGTGACGCCGTGGCAGTCTGCACTTCAGCAGCGCCACGTACACTGGCTCATCCACCTATTGAGCTATTTCACCGCCAGTGGCATAATTGACGCCAAACACCGCGAAACCATAGGCGCGCTGTGGGAGGCAGGAAATGCAGAAACCGAAAGATCGACCCCTGGTAGCCGTGACGATGGGCGACCCTGCTGGGGTGGGGCCGGAGATCGTGGCCAAGGCGCTGGCGAACCCCGAAGGCTATAAGCTGGTGCGGCCACTGGTCGTGGGCGACCAGTGGGTGCTGGAGCAGGCGCAGCGGTGGTGCGGGCTGACCTCAGAGATCAGGAGCATCAGCCACCCGGCCGACGGCCGATATGTGCATAACATCGTCGATCTGCTGGATGTAGGCAGCGCCGAGGTTGGCTCGATCCGTGTCGGCCGGGTGCAGGCGGCGGCGGGGAAGGCGGCCTTCGACTACCTGAGGCGCGCCATCGATCTGGCGCTGGCCGGGGAGGTCGAGGCCATCGCGACGGCGCCAATCAACAAGGAGGCGCTCCGCGCGGCGGGCGTGCCCTTCATCGACCACACCGAAGCGCTGGCCGGCCTGACGCAAAGTGCACACCCGCTCACCATCTTCCTGGTAAGGAACCTGCGCATCTTCTTCCTTACCAGACACGTCTCGCTGGCCCAGGCCTGCCGCCAGATCACGCGCGAAAGGGTGCTGAGCGGCCTGGTGGAGGTCGACGCCGCGCTCGAGCGCTTCGGGCTGGCTCACGCGCGCATCGCGGTGGCGGCCCTGAACCCCCACGCGGGGGAAGGCGGCATCTTCGGCGACGAGGAGATGATCGAGGTCGAGCCCGCCGTCCGCGACGCCCGCGACATGGGCATCGACGCCCACGGGCCCATTCCCGCCGACGCGGTGTTCCACCTTGCACTAACCGGGCAGTTCGACGCGGTGCTCTCGCTCTACCACGACCAGGGGCACATCGCGGCCAAGACGCTGGACTTCGAGCGCACGGTGGCTATCACGGCGGGTTTGCCCTTCATGCGCAGCTCGGTCGACCATGGCACGGCTTTCGACATCGCCGGGCGTGGCATCGCAAGCGCCATCAGCATGGAAGAGGCCATCAGGGCGGCGGGCGAGTACGCGAAGCTGGTGCGAAAGCGTGGGTGAACCACAGGCTGCGGATTTCTTAGGCAGACAGGAGGACGACCCTCACCCTAACCCTCTCCCAGCCCCGATACATCTGATTTTGTGAAATGTATCGGGGCCAGAGGGAGAGGGGACAGGCGCGCGCTGGCCGTGACCCTTGTTTGCGAGTGCGCTACGTCTTGGCTCAGTGCGGACGGGGCGCGGAGACCGCGCCCCTACGGCTCTCCTGTTGACGGCTGATCGCTGACAGCTACTCACGCTGCTCGGCGCTTGACGTGCGCCAGGTGGCGGTCGAACCAGCGGCGGGCGAGGTCTGCAACTTTCTCCAGGGCGCCGGGCTCTTCGAAAAGGTGCGTCGCGCCCGGAACGATTGTAAGCTGTTTCTCGCAGCGAAGGACGTCGTAAGCTTGCTGGTTCAGCGGAATGACCGGCGTGTCGCTTGCGCCGACTATCAGCAGCGTTGGCGCCTCCACCTCGTGCAGGTAATCCATAGCAAGATCTGGTCGCCCACCCCGCGACACCACCGCTCCCACGGATTTCTCCCGAGACGCGGCCTGCAGGGCGGCGGCGGCACCTGTGCTCGCCCCGAAATAGCCGATCGGCAGAGCTTTAGTCTGCGGCGCCTGGTTAAGCCACCTGGTCGCGTCTAGCAGCCGTTCGACCAGAAGGTCGATGTCGAAAACCAGCCTGCGATCCTCTGCCTCGTCCTCGGTGAGCAGGTCGATCAAGAGCGTGCCAAATCCCCCTTCTTGAAGGACGCGAGCGACATAGGCGTTCCGGGGGCTGAAGCGGCCGCTGCCGCTACCGTGCGCAAACAGGACAACGCCTTTGGCACCCGGTGGCACGGCCAGGATTCCTTCCAGCGTTACGCCGCCCGATGGCACCTGTACGGTGCGCTCCCAGGGTCGGGTACCTGACGTCTTGTTCATGGCTTCCTCCCGGTACGAAAATAAGTCAACCGCAAAGGATCTGAACCGCAGATTGACGCTGATTACGGGACACCTGAGGCGTCCGCCTCCGGCGGATTACGCAGATTGGCAGGTCACCTGGATTCGGTATCTGTGCAATCCCCTAATCTGCTTAATCTGCGGTTCAGACTCTTTACAGTCCTGCAAATTGTGTGCCCTCTTAGCCCTGGCAGAGTTTTTGCTGTAGGAAGCTATACGGTGGGAATTCGGGTTCAGGAGTGGTGGAAATGATCGTAAACACGGTACCCAAACTGTCGCCCAACGCGCTTTACATACTCGAGAAGCGCTATTTGCTAAAGAACGAGAAGCGCGAGGTCGTCGAGAGGCCGGAGCAGCTCTTTCGCCGCGTGGCCAAGAACATCGCGTCCGCCGAAGTCGCCTATGATTCTCGCGCCAACGTCGCTAAGCGCGAGCAGGAATTCTACCAGGTTATGGCCAACCTGGAGTTCATCCCCAACACGCCGACGCTGATGAACGCCGGTACGTCGGTCCAACAGCTATCGGCTTGCTTCGTGCTGCCCATCGAGGATTCGTTGGATAGCATTTTCGATACACTCAAGCTCGCGGCGCGCATTCAGCACACTGGTGGCGGCACGGGGTTCTCTTTTTCACGCATCAGGCCCAGGGGCGACGTTGTAATGAGCACGAAGGGCCTTGCCAGTGGCCCGCTATCCTTCCTGAGGATCTACAACGCTATGACGGAGATAATCAGGCAGGGCGGGACCAGGAGGGGCGCCAACATGGGCGTTCTTCATTGCACACACCCTGACGTCCTCGAGTTCATCACCGCGAAGAGGGATCCGGAAAAGTTCACGGCGTTCAATCTGTCGGTAGCCGCCACGGACGAGTTCATGCGAGCGGTGGAAGTTGATGGCAAGCATACGCTTGTCAATCCGCGGACGGGCAAGGCCGTGCAGACGCTATCGGCACGCAGCATCTTCGAGATGATGATCGAGAATGCGTGGCAGGGTGGCGAGCCCGGGGCAGTCTTCATCGACAGGGTCAACGAGCACAACCCTACGCCCAAGCTGGGCACGATCGAGGCGACGAATCCCTGTGGTGAGCAGCCGCTGCTTCCTTACGAGTCCTGCAACCTGGGCTCGATCAACCTCGGCAAGATGGTGGCGGAGGGCGACGGCGCGTACAAGATCGACTATCGGAGGCTCGCGAAGACGGTCGAAGTCGCGGTGCGCTTTCTCGACAACGTCATCGACATCAACAGGTATCAATTGCCACAGATCGAGCAGATGACGAGGGGCAACCGCAAGATCGGACTGGGTATCATGGGTTTTGCCGATCTGCTGATCCTGATGGGCATTCCCTACAACTCTCAGCGAGCGCTGGAGACCGCCGAGGACGTTATGTCCTTCATTCAGGCCGAGGCGAAAAAAGCGTCCGCCCAACTGGCCAAGGAGCGAGGCGCGTTCCCCAATTTCGACGGCAGCATCTACGATAGGCCGGGCGGCACCAAGCTCCGCAACGCCACGGTCACCACGATAGCGCCTACGGGGACGATCAGCATTATTGCCGACGCATCCAGCGGCATCGAGCCGGTCTTCGCTCTAGCCTACGTGCGTCGCGTCACGGACGGCGAGGACCTGCTCGTCGTCCATCCGACGTTCAAGCAAATGGCAATGGAAGCGGGCATCTACAACTCCGAGCTTCTGCAGACACTCCTGCAACGGGGATCGATCCAGGGCCTGTCCAACATACCCGCGAAAATGCGGCAGCTCTTCGTCACGGCTCACGACGTGACACCAGAGTGGCACGTCCGTATCCAGGCGGCGTTTCAGAAGTACGTGGACAACGCCGTCTCCAAGACGATTAACCTGCCTCCCGCGGCAACGAAGGATGATGTGCGCGAGGCTTTCACCCTAGCCTATAAGCTTGGCTGCAAGGGCATTACGGTCTTCCGGACGGGCAGCCGCGGAAGGCAGGTCCTCGATCTGAACATATGGTGCCCATCGTGCATAATCGCCAAGGAAGAGGCCGCTGTGCTGCCCGAACCCGTGCCAACGGCGGCCAAGAAATGATACCGGACGAGAAGTATGTTGGTGGCCGCACGAGTGGCAGCACCAGAACGCCAGAAACGCGAGGGAAAAGCGACCTTGTTCCTGTCCACCGACCGAAGGCGACCGCAGAGGGCCTGGTCGAGCAAGCGCGAAGTCTGCAGTCGCTGCTGGACTATTTTACTCACGTCGTGGCGCACGATATCCGAACACCCCTGACCATCGTCCTCGGGCAGGCGCAGATGATTCAGCGTGTCGCCCAGGACCCCGACGTGGTTCGCCACAGGGCGGAGGCCATCGTCAGCAGCGCCCGCAAAATGAGCGCGATGATCGCCGACCTGGTAGACGCGACGCGGATCGAGCTGGGCACACTGCAGCTCGACAAGCAATCAGTGGGGCTGCATGGTTTGACGTCAGACGTCCTGAGGCACGGCCGGGACGTGCTGGACGTGAAGCGGGTCAGGGTGGAGATATCTTCCGACGCCTTTGCCACGGCCGACCCCGAGCGCTTGGAGCGCATTCTTCTGAACCTACTCGCCAACGCGCTGAAATACTCGCCTCCGGAGACAGAGGTGTTGGTCAGAACGGGGAGGACGAACAAAGAGATCACCATCGTCGTTTCAGACCTGGGCACCGGGTTCGCTCCCGAAGACCTTCCGCACATCTTCGATCGCTCCTATGCGGCCAAGGGTGTCAGACAGTCCGAGGGCCTGGGTTTGGGCCTGTACCATACGAAGGTGCTGGTCGAGGCGCACGGTGGGCGCATAAGCGTGGAGAGCGGGATGGGGAAGGGTTGCACGTTTTATGTTGCGCTGCCGGTGGCGTAGCGGTTCGGGAAAGAGGATAGCCGGCCTGGGAGTCCTTCGGCGGACTGATCGTCGTTGATAGTTAGATGAGGCTTGGTCATTATTGGCTGCGAGGAATCTGGGGGCGCGGGCGTCTCGCTCGCGAGGGGGCGGGCCCCGCCTTGCGGGGCGCTCCCGGCTCAACGTTCCCAGTCCGCTTTTGCGCGCCTAGTTGGATTAGTTGACCGTGCCTCTAGATTCGTACCCAGTTCGCGCAGGTTGCGAAGGGCGCCGTGCTTGGCGGCCTTGGGAGTCCTTCGCGGCCCGCCTCAGGCGGACTCGCGTCAAGCCTTTTTCTGGCGTGATTACTGCCAAGCGGCTTGACGGCGTCCCCGATGCATCGGGGCGCCGAAGGACAGCCAAGCCAGCTACCGTCGTTGCCAACACTGCACGACACGCCTGCTACGCCCCCCTCACAACCAGCACGGGACAAGGCGCCCGCTCCAACACTTCTTCCGAGATGCTTATAGGGCGTGCCGCCAAGCGCTCGATGTCGGTGAACGCGGTGCGGCCTATCACGACCAGGCTTGCGCGCTGGTCCTCGGCGGTCTTCAGAATGGTCGGTGTTGTTTGGCCCTCCAGCAGAAGCGGCACGACAATCACACCCTGGCGCTCCCCGAGAGCTTGCACAGATGCGAGGACCTCCTGCCCCTTCTTCGCTATCTGTTCCATTACCTGACGCACGTTCACCCCGGCTCGTCGCGCCGCCGACTCGTCGACGACGAAGACGGGCACGAGCTGAGCGCCGGACAGCTTTGTAAGGTAGATCGCGTGCAAAGTGGCCAACTCTGACGCCGTGGAACCATCCACCGGATTCAAAATAGTGGCGTACTTGGGCAAAACTGCTTTCATCAGACCTCCATGATAGCACTTTTAAACGTCTGCAAAGTTCGTGCCAGTCGCTCACCGTGCCATCTTCACGCGGCGGGTACGGTTATTGCACCGTTATTGCCAAAGATGTCAATGGAGCGAGGCGCTGTCTGGCGTGACGGCGATTCGCAGCGTATGTCT
Organism: Chloroflexota bacterium; assembly: GCA_016210495.1. Next base: position 8,702 of record JACQUC010000255.1, on the reverse strand, counting down.
CAATAACAGTGTAAATTAAGGAGGCAATAAGCTATGGCAATGTTCCCGCCAAGACGTTGGGATGACGTGAGAAACGATCTGAGGAGCGACTGGGATCGGACCTATCTGGCTTACAAGCGGCCCTGGGAGGAAGTCCAGGATGATGTCCGCTTCGGCTGGGAGCAGGGCAGTAATCCCCGGTACCTGGGTGCCAAATTCGAGGACGTGGAGGATGAGCTACAAAAGCTCTGGGAAACGAGCTTCCCCCATGCCAGGTTCGAGGACTGGCGCTATCTGAAGGAGGCTGTCAGGCTGGGCTTCGACAGGGCGAAACAAGAGCACGGCGAAACGCAGTTGCGCCAATTCTAAGAGGGAGATTCAAATGCCCGTATCGATTTGGACGCTGGCCAAGCTATCTCCGGAACAGGAGCGGCTGGTAAAGGAGGCCGAGGCTGCTCTGGGAGGTGGCGCGATCCTGGCTTATGCCAAGGGCGAGGTCAACCCGAGCCCGTTGACGCCCGTACAGATCCAAGCCCTTCGAGCACTCGAACAGAAGATGGGCCTGGTGCTGGTCGCCGTCAAGCCGGGTTAACAATACCAGGCACAGTTGGTGCAGCTCAATATGCGAGGCCCCGACATTTAGCTCTTACGTCCTCGTGTCGGGGCACTGCGTGTTGTTAGGTAGTTACTTTGTCGGGATGGCCTTGACCTTAATGTGCGCTTCCTTTGCCGCCGCGACACTGGGCAGGCGCAGCCGCAGGACGCCGTTCTCGTAGCTTGCTTCCGCCTTGTCCGCTTGCACGTCGATCGGCAGCGTTATCTGTCGGAAGAAGCGTCCAACCCCCAGCTCGCGATAGTAGTAATTCTCTTCCTTGACCTCAGCGGCCTCCTTGCGCTCGGCCCGGATGGTCAGGGTGCGTCCCGCCACGCTCACGTCGACGTCCTCAGGTCGGATGCCGGGCAGCGAGGCCTCGATAACCAAGTCGTTGTCACGCCTGAACAGGTTAACTGGGAACACGCGCATTCTCGCCCCCAGCATCGGCTCCCACAGGTGTCGCTCGAAGGGGAACTCCTCCATCAGCCGCTCCATCTCGTCGGCGAACCTACGCATCTCGCGCATAGGCCGCCAAATCTCGACTGCCATGTGAATCTCTCCTTTCACCGTTGGTTTGCGGAACTCGTGTCACCTCGCAGGCAACGACTAGCACAGCCATCGCAAGCAATGAGTGCTGCAATAACCGTGCCCAGCGCGCTGGCACCTAACTTGCACGGGTTACCCGGTTGGATCGAACGCGGAGGTTGTAGGTATGCTGATGCGAGAGGTAGCTAGATCTTTTGAGGCGCTGGAAGCGACGACGAAGCGGGGCGAGATGGAGCGGACACTGGCGGGGCTCTTGCGCAAGACGCCTGGGGAGGACGTGGACAAGCTGATTTACTTACTGCAAGGCCGACTTGGTCCACCCTTCGAGGCGCCGGTTTTCGGGGTGGACGAGCGGCTGATCCTGGTGGCGTTGTCCGATGCCACGGGCCTAACACGCGAGGAAGTGACGAAGCTGTACAAGCGAAAAGGCGACCTTGGCGTGGTGGGTCAGGAGTTGTCGTCGGGCGCGCGGGACGCGATCGAGCTGCGCGAGGTTTTCGACAGGCTACGCCAGCTTGCAGCGGCAACCGGTGCGAGGTCCCAACAGCGCAAGGTCGCTATCGTGAGCGACCTCGTGAAGCGCTCTGGCGGACTTGAGATACGGTATATCTTGCGGATAGTGCAGGGACGGCTGCGTCTGGGCGTCGGCGACGCGACGATTATGGACGCGCTGTGCTCGGCAGTAGGCGGAGACAACACCTTGCGCGAGAGAATCGAGCGCGCCTACAGCCTTTGCTCCGACCTAGGCTTTGTGGGACGCACGCTCTTAGCTGCCGGACCCGGAGAGCTGGAGCGCATCGGGCCGCAAGTTGGCAAGCCCATCCTGGTGGCGCTCGCCGAGCGCCTTCCATCGCCACAGGAAATAGTCAGGAAGCTCGGGCGCGTGGAAGCGGAGCCCAAATACGACGGGCTGAGGCTGCAACTGCACAAAGACGACGGCCGCGTGCGGTTCTTCACGCGGCGCCTCGACGACGTCACGGGGATGTTTCCCGAGCTTGCCGAGGCAGCGGTGCGACAGATCAAGGCCAGGGATGCCGTTCTGGACGGCGAAGCGGTGGTATACAACCCCGAGACGGGCGAGTTCCTGCCCTTTCAGATAACGGTGCGTCGCAAGCGCAAGCACGGCATCGAAGAGATGGAGACCCGCTATCCCCTGCGCTACTTCGCCTTCGATCTTGTCTATGCCGACGGACACGATCTCACCCGCAAGCCCCTGTTGGAACGCAGGCGCAAGCTCGAGAAGCTGCTGCAGTGGGGCAGCGACACCCCGATGCAACTGACCGAGAGCATCTTGACCGACGATCCTCAGGAACTGGACAAGTTCTTCCAGGATAAGGTGCAGCGTGGCCTGGAGGGCATCGTGGTCAAGCGACCGGATTCTATATATCAGGCGGGACAGCGGAGCTTTAACTGGGTGAAGCTCAAGCGCGGCTACCGAGCCGAGTTGCGCGATACGGTGGACCTGGCCATCGTCGGATACCTGGTGGGCAGAGGCAAGCGGGCGAAGTTTGGCATCGGCTCGTTGCTCGCCGCCGTCTACGACCCCGAGAACGATCGCTACCGCACGGTGACCAAGATCGGCTCTGGCCTCACCGAGGCGGCGTGGATGGACCTGCGGCGCCGTTTGGACGAAATACGTGTCGAGGACAAGCCCAGGCAGGTGGACTCCGTTATCGAGCCGGATGTCTGGGTCGAGCCGAAGCACGTGGTAGAGGTGTTCGCCGACGAGATCACGCGCAGCCCGAGCCACACCTGCGGTAAGGTCGGGAAGGAACAGGGGTACGCCCTGAGGTTTCCTCGCGTCATCAGCCTTCGGTGGGACAAGCGGCCAGAGGACGCGACGACCGAGCGGGAAGTCCTGGCGATGCACCGCATGCAGCACAACACCGCGGCCGAAAGCCCACAGCGTGCGGGACAGCGCGAGCGAGGCGCCGCGGCGTAGGCAGCGCGCAAGCGCGCGGGTGCGGAACACGTTTCCGCGGCAAGAAAGCAGGCGGAGAGAGGCGCCAGCGAATAGACAGCGAATAAGCGAATGAGCAGACGACAGACCGTGGCGTTGTCCTCACGGGAGAGGCGGGTCGATGAGGCGCCTTCTCAGTCGCTGCCCCATTGTTGTTGGCCAATCGTCCTAAGTAAGTAGCATAATGTTTCTATCAGGCTGCCGCCCATTCCAAAGCACGATCTGGTGTCATTTGCTTGAAGAACTCATTCACGCTGTCGAGTATCAATTGCATAGATGCGTAGAGACGATTGGCGGCTATTTCGCCTTTCATTCGGAGCCAGATGTTCTCCACCGGATTTAGGTGCGAACAGTACTTCGGTAGGTAGAGTAACTGCAAGCGAGGATGTTCCTGCAACCACTCCGCAACGACGCCTGCGGTATGGCTGCTGTAGTTGTCGACGATTAGCACAATCGCTTCTGTCGGATAGACGACCAGAAGGTGTTCAAGGAAGACGACAAAGTCCTCCTTCTTCATCTGCCGACGAACGATGTAGGTCCATTGGCCTGTACGGATATTCAGGGCACCGAACAGGGCGCGCCAATCATTGGTCCCAGGGGTAGGCACTCGTATCTGTTGACCTAGCCAGTGCCACATTGCCCGAATCAGAGGGAGCAGTTGAACACGAGACTCGTCAGCATACAGGATCACAGCGTTCGGCCCCGCCTCGATCACGGTCTTGGCGATGAGCCATTGCTTCCGAGCCTTGTCAGGATCGACTTTCTTGGGCATTGCCAGACGTGGCCGTCCCCAAGACAGGTCGAGTCGCTTGAACATCGCTCTGACGGTACTGGGACTGAGCCGCAAGTCAAGCTTGCCCACGAGAGCCAGGACCATCATCGCCACCGTCCAGAAGGTTGCCACGTATCCCGCCCGTTGAGGATCGTCGCACAAGAGCTGCTCAGTTGTGTTCATCACTTCCATCGTCGCCTTGCGCGGGCGACCGCTACGCGGTTGATCCAAGAGGCCGGCTGCGCCTTCCCTATTGAATCGGCCAATCCAGAAGACGACGGTCACGGTGGTCGTCTCAAAGATCCGGGCGATCTCCGTGTACATCCGGCCTTGAGCCGCCAGCAGGATCATTTGAGCCCTTTGACTCACTCGACCGATCTCTTGGCGCGTCATCCGTTTCAGTTCCTTGGTCTCCTCATCTGTCGGCTTTCGCAGCAGTATATGCACTACCTCCTGCAAATCTCGACAGACAGGCTGCAAGATTCTTACCACTACTTACTTTAGTCAGCCTCGGGAAGTTTCTTGAGCATCGCCTGCTGGTAGACCTCCTCGCGATGACCAGGACCTAGCTTGTTATGGACCTCCACGGCCGTGCCAATGATCTTGTAGGCCGTATGATGATGAGGAACCGTTGCATCAAGATCGCCCTGTAACCTCGGTCTATCTTGGCTGGCCATCAACCTCACCTCGCGATGCCGAGTGTCAGTAGGTGAAGTGTACATCTCATTCGCTTATTCGCTGTCTATTCGCTGTCGCCAGTGTTCCTGCCATACGAACGCCCGCCTCACGCGGAAACGTGTTCCGCACCCCAAGCACGCAGCTTTGTTTGAACTTGGCTGCGGGCCATGCTATAATCGGTCGGACCCGCGCCTGCTAACGCGGCGGGGAGTCGACTAAGCGCGAGGGCGCGGTCTCCGCGCCCCTACGGAGGTTGGCATGTTCTGCATCCCACGCATTGTTCTTTTCTTGGCATTTACCCTGTCGTTACAGGCGGCAGCCGCGTGCGCCCCGATTGTGGCGCCACCCAGTCCGACCAAGTCTGTCGCGGCAGTGCCAGCCGACATACCCTCACGCAACTGGAAGATGAGCACCGTCACCGGCGAGGACTCCTCGTGGACGAAGGGAGCACGCCTGTTCGCCGAGCGCGTAAGGGAGCGGACGGGTGGTAAGATCAACATCGCGGTATACCCCAATGGCGAGCTTGCCGGCGGTGACCAGGTGAAGGAGCTTCAGATGCTCCAGAGCGGCGACATCAACTTCACCTACCACTCCAACTTGCTCTACACTAACCTCGATCACTCGCTCGCAGCCATATCTCTGCCCTGGATGTTCAACGATTACGCGCAGGCAGACGCCGCGCTGGCTGGTGCCGCTGGCGCACAGTTGCTGAAAGCGGCCGAAGCCAAGGGGATCGTCGGCCTCGCCTTCGGGGAAAACGGTTTCCGCCAGTTGACCAACAACAAGCTGGCCGTGCGTAAGCCCGACGATTTGCGCGGATTGAAGATTCGCATCCCCGGCGTCAAGATGTACAGTTCAATCTACAACGCTCTCGGCGCGAATCCCGTGGCAATGAACTTCGGCGAAGCCCTCAACGCCCTCAAACAGGGGACCATCGACGGGCAGGAGAATCCGATCGACGTGATCGTATCTTCGAAGGTCTACGAGTCCCAGAAACATATCACGATGTGGAACTACTCGTACGATGCGCTCATTCTGGGCATTAGCAAGCAGGATTGGGAAGGGCTCCCGCAAAGTGCGAGAGACATTGTCAAGCAGGCTGCCGTAGAGGCATCCAAGGAGCAGGTCAGGCTGTCGCGCGAAGCCGCCCGCACGCAGGTGGGCCTGCTGCGCGACAAAGGCATGACCGTCACGGAGTTAACGCCCGATGAGATCAAGGCGTTCCGCGACAAGATGGTGCCGGTCTACGCGGAGTGGACGCCCCAGATCGGCGAGGCGCTCGTCCAGCAGCTACAGAGACGGTAGATTGCTGGGCCTACGTTGCGGGCGTCTTTGAACCGCAGAGGGCGCGAGGTACGCAAAGGATGTTTTCAAATATTTGTGCGTCATCTGCGGTATGTGCGGTTCAACCGCACCGCTCAACGGCCACCGCGTAACACATATTGCTTACCGCTGTCTGCGCCATTCGGCAGATAAACGCTCGAACGTATCGTCAACCGGCCGACTGTGGTCATCCATCAGCCCCCAAATGGTGTCCGTGGGCTCGGGCCCCTGCGTCGTCCACACGTAAGGCGCGCCGCCCAACACGTACGTGGGCCGAGATCGAATCGCCTGCCACATTCTGAGATAACCATCTGCTCGCCTTCGGCTGCCCTGATCCTCAAGGCCAAACTCCGTAACGAAAAGCGGACGCCCCGCGCTTCGCAAAGGCCACGCGTCAATCAGGCGCCCAATCGCCAGCGTGTAAGAGTTCATGCCGTACAGGAGCCACGGACGTTCCTGCGGGGAGCCCCAGGTGCTCAGGATAGCCGGCACGAAGACATCCTCGGCCTCGCGATAGATAACCGGATGGCTCGGGTCGAGCTGGTGAAACCGGTCGGCCAGCTTCACGTAGAACTCCAGAAACGCGTCCCGCTCTTCGGGCCAGGACATCTCGCTGAGCACCTCGTTGCCAACACCCCACATTCGCAGGGCGGGATGGTCCTTGAAGCGCGCGATTTTGGTCGCCGCCTGCTCCATAAGATGCCGTTGAAAAGTCTCATCGGCGTAGTCCCCTTCTGGCGGCAGATAGAACGGCATGACGACGCCCAGGCCGTGCTTCAAAGCTTGTCCAAGGGTCAGCTCGTCGAACTTATCCTGTTCGAAGCCCTTATCTGCGTCCCAGCCCGTGATGTGGTTGACCCCCGCCTGGCGCAGGATAGCGAAATCACGGTCATACCGGGCGGCACGGTCTTTGTCGGCAAGATACCGATAAATGGGGTTGTAGCCCATGCCGACGAACAACTCGGGCCTGTCGTTGACGAGATAGCGGAACAGGCCTTGTGCCGGCTGATCCACGGCGACGCGATTTAGCTGCGCGGCCGGCGCCAGCACGACCTCCGCCGGCAACTGCGCTTTGGCCTCGCCATCGGGCTGATGCGGCAACAAAATACCTCCTGTTATGGCGGACACCATCATCAGGAGGCACATCGTTCGAATAATGATTTGTCGAGTTTTCACGTCATCACCACCACGTTGTACAGAGAAGCAAGCTGACTACAGAGTAGCCCTTAACCTCCCGGCAATCAAGTTTCTTGTATGACCAAAGCTGGCTAAGAACAAAGTCCTATCACCAACACCACAGGAATCCGAACTATTCATAGTTCTTTACTTATATAATACCAAAAAGCACGGTTAACGCCCAATTAGCCGCCCGCCAGTCGATGGTGGCGAGCAATCGTTCTTGACATATGATGCAAGATGTGTACCCGAAGGGCGCGACCCGTCTGGTAGCGAGTTGGAGTACTGGTTGGGGAGCGACCGGCCAGGATATTACAGTCGACTTGCTGGTCGGGTGGCACATAGGTGACTTCGCGACTTAGGGTTCCCTGTGTGGCCCGATGTGCGGACCCGCTCGACCCAAGACTTCGATCTTGACTACTGACGAGAGCCGTCGAGGCGGCCCATCGACTCCAGAGACTGGTGCGGAATTCGCCCCCAAGCGATATCGGCTCCCTTGTTGCTGCACCATCTAGGCCGAGGCGTGGGGGGGATATTCCGAGGTAGCTAACTCGACCCCGTCTCTCTTGCCAGCAGCGCCTCTAGCCTGGTAAGTCTTCTGTCCCCCGGATCGAAAAGGTCGTAGATCCACTTTCTTATGTAGTCTTTATCCAGCCTTTCACCGCAGACAGTGAGCATCTTCCCAATGTCTAGCCAATCTTGAGGGCGGTCGTATGCTACTTTGTATATGATCAAGTCTTCCGGGGATAATATGGGGATCTTCTCAGTTTGAAAATCTACCCATTGGATTCGGCCCGCACAGGAATCGTGAAAAGGGGTATTGGAAAAGAACAGGTCGATAAGCGTGTCCTCCCACCTGATTCTGACCTGGGTGGTCTCGTCGATTGAATCGGCGACGGCGTCCCTATCAGCAAGACCAATGATGGAGGAGAGAACATTGAGCACTGCTTCCTTTTGGCCGGGATGGAGGAAGATGTTGATGTCCAGATCAGCCGTGGCGCGGGGCTCGGAATAGTAAGCCAGGGCAATTGCGCCGCCAAACGCGTGAGGTATCTGGGCATTTCGGAACGCTTTCGTGATGCTCAGCAAACGATCCTCGATGTTACTTGCCATAGCGTGCCCGATACTTGGCGCTGAGGTTCAAAAGCCCCGGAAACATATCTTGCTTCACGGATGGGCGACCAATTCCTGCCACCAGATGTAGCAGACCGGACAAGACCCGGGCATGCTCACTGTCCGGCGCATTTCTCCACCGCTCCGCTCGTTCAAGCTCGTCTGCGCTGGGCGGGGTGCAGACGTATTCCGTGATGATTTCGTCCATCAGTTCTGCTTCATTCAGGATGGGGACATCAAGCTCAGCATCGGAACGATCGAATTTGCCGCACTCGCCTTTCGAGGAAGCATGTTCCTTCTTCATTGTTCGCACCTCCTGCGGGGCGGTCAAAGCAAAGGAATTTAGTAAGGTCCGAGGAATCGCTCGCCATTGAAGTGGATCATATGCGATGGGGACTCTGCCACCCAAACCTCGGTCTCCCACGAGATATCACTCAGGTAGTTGACCATCGCTCCGCGCGTAAGAAATGCTGTCACAAAAACTAATGAAGCTTCGCCTCAAACCGCCCAGTGAGCGGTGGTACTACACAATGGTTTTCAAGAAAGGGTAAAATAGCTGG
>JACQUC010000263.1 GCA_016210495.1 Chloroflexota bacterium | reverse complement strand
GGGTGGGGAAACCCGCCTGGGGTGGTGGGCGGGGCGCGTCTCCCCGCCACCTCTCCCATCCCCCAAAGACGCGCCGCTACGTTGTCTCGTCGTGCCAACATACCTCCGCCACTCCCCTCCACTCCCCTTGGCCCTCCACTTGAAGGCACACTGCGTATTAGTGAAATGGCCCTGTAACTCGTACTGGGCGAAAGTGGAGTGATGGAGAGAGGCAACGATGGCTTGAGGCATTTTCATCAATGGTGAAGGCCCTGTATCCGACTCAAAGTGAGGAGTAGAACTCCCCGAAATTCCCAAACTGATTCAAACTGGTCAAAACCTATTGACCAGAACTACCTTAACTAAAGATTGAGCGCTCAAGTGTGATGGTTAACTGGAGAGGCGGGTTCTTCGCCTGCGTGCAGCGCCCTTCTTCGACTTCCCCGTTGCCCCCTGGCATAGAAAGTGCAAGTTTCTTCCGAGTTTGCTGGCCCGACCTACCATATCTGGCCAGTCCAGGAGGTGACGAAGATGGCAAGGTTCCTTTTCGGGCTGATTATCGGCGCTATTGCCGCCGTCTGGCTCAGCCGTTCCCGCTATCCCGAGGAAGTGCAACTCGACCAGAGGCTTTCTGATGTCCAGAAGAAGGCCGAAGCCGTGTTGACCGAGAGCCGGCACATTCTTCAGGAGACCCGTGGTGAGTTGGTGGCAGCTATGGAATCTGCTCGCGAAAGTGTCCAGGAAAAGGCCGAGCGGCTGAAAACGGCCGCAATGGAGCCGGAACCTGCGCCGCACCGCGAGGAGACGGCTTCCAGGCCCATACCTTCGCCCAGCAAAGTCGAGTGAAGCCAGCCAACAATCCGGCCAACAATCCGCATCTTGACACGGTCTCAAATATGGGTATGATAGAATAGCGAGTTGTTGGCGCTCCCACTTCGGCGTTTCGCCGTCGGTTGCGCGCTCCAAGCCGGCCAGCGGAGGAAGCGGTTTTGCGCGTCGTTGCCTTGCTGTTCTTGTTCTTGATCGTAGCCGTTCTGGCCGCGTGCTCCCCGTCGACCGGGCCGCCGGCGATCCCGCACCCTGTAACCAGCCAGGAATGCGTGCGCTGCCATCGCGAGGGCAAGGAAGGCGCCCCCAAGATGAATCATCCGGCGCGGGGCACGTGCAGTTCCTGCCATAAGCCTGCCTGACGTTTTCCTTTCTCGCGGGGTCTGAGGCTAGCCAATGTGCATGCCATATCGCTCGATGTTTCTTACCCGTATCGGCAACAAACTAAGGAGGTGGAAGGGTGATAGTCGTTACTATTTCCAGACAGTTGGGAGCCGGTGGCCGTGACGTGGGGCGTCGTTTGGCGGATGAGCTGGGCATCACCTATGTGGACCACGAGATCGTCAGCACGGCCGCAATGCTGGCGGGCGTTTCCGAAGACGCCCTGGCCGATGCCGACGAGCGCAGACCTACCATCCTGAGTTACATCGCCGATCTGTTGGCTCGTTACCCGACGGCCGCCGAGCTAGGCATCCCGGCAGTCGAGATCGAGCCCGCTCTTTCGCAGGATACCTATCACAAGATGATCGAGGATGTCATCAAGGACGTGGCCAATAGGGGCAGCGCCGTCATCGTCGGTCGGGCCGGAAACATGATCCTTCGAAACCAACGGTGGACGCTCCACGTCAACCTCGTCGCTCCTTTCGAGCGCAGAGTCGATCTCACCATGAAACGGGAGGGGATCGGTCGCCCGGAGGCCGAACGTAGAGTGCGCGAGAGCGATCGAAACAGAGCCGGTTATATGCGCACCTACTACAAAGTGGAATGGACAGATCCTCTTAACTACCATTTGACCCTGAACATGGGGCGCCTGGACTTAGACACGGCTACGAATCTCGTCGTCGACGCCGCCAAATCGCTGATGGGTTGATCTTCATCGGAGGCGTGCTCCAGGGGATCCTGGACGCCCGTACATAGTGGATAGCACGAAATACTGGATCGGCTTTACGCTGATACACGGCATCGGCCCTCAGAAAGTCAGGCGACTGGTCGACTATTTCGGCGATCTGGAGCGCGCCTGGCGATCCCCCATGGATGACCTCCTGCGCGCCGGCCTCGACACGAAGTCCGCCGAGGCCTTGATCGCGAAGCGGCGCGAGATAGACCTCGATCGCCAGATTCAAGCGGTCGAGCGACAAGGCATTGACGTCATCACGTGGGAAGACGATCGCTATCCCCGGCGACTGCTTCACATTTACGCCCCGCCCCCGGTCCTCTACGTCAGGGGCAGCATCGAGCCCGGGGACGAGTGGGCCATCGCCGTCGTCGGCACCAGGCGTGCCACCATCTACGGCCGCCAGGTCGCCGAGCGTCTCGCGGGCGAGCTAGCGGCGAACGGCGTGACCGTGGTCAGCGGTCTTGCCAGAGGCATCGACTCCTGTGCGCACAAAGCTGCCCTGGAGGCCGGGGGCAGGACCATCGCCGTCCTGGGCAGCGGCGTGGACGTCATTTACCCGGCGGAAAACGCCAAACTGGCGAGCGCTGTGCTCGAGAACGGCGCGATGCTGTCCGAGTATCCTCTTGGAACCGGTCCCGATGCGGTCAACTTCCCCGCTAGGAACAGGATCATCAGTGGGCTCAGTCTCGGCACCCTTGTCGTCGAGGCCGGGGTCACCAGCGGCGCATTGATCACCGCGGACTTCGCCCTCGAACAGGGACGCGACGTTTTCGCCGTGCCTGGCCGAATCTTCGATCGCACCAGCCAGGGCACGAACAGGCTGATCCAGCAGGGGGCAAAGCTCGTTAGCGGCGTTCAGGATGTCCTGCAGGAGCTCAACCTGACGATGATCCCCCAGCAGCTCGAGATGCGGCAACTGTTGCCCGAGAACAGAACCGAGGAGATTCTGCTGAGCCTGCTTTCCGGCGAGCCCGCCCACATCGATGAAATCGGCCGCAACGCGGGCCTGCCCATCGCCGAGGTCAGCAGCGCGCTCGCGATGATGGAGCTCAAGGGCATGGTGAAACAACTGGGCGGAATGAACTACGTCCTGGCGAGGGCTTAACCATATGACGCGGGCTGTGCCCGCGTCCGCTCGTACCCCACTTGTAACCCTCCGCCTGAGGCGGACGCGCGCCTATTCGAACGCCGAGACCTGTAGCCGCACCCTTCAGGGTGCGCGTGCCTGTTCGTGTGCCGAGACGTGTAAGCTATGGTAGGCGCGTGCTGTGGCAAGGCCGTCCTGTCTCTGGCCTGGTACGGCAAGGGCGCGCGCTGGCTAAAGCCATCGGCTACGAGTCGACGAGCCCGCCTCGCCTACCGCTTCGCCACCACCGACCATACCCAGAATAAGGCGAACAGCATACCAGGGATGCCGACGGCGTAAAAAGCCGCCACCATCAACGTCTGCTGCATAGCTTCGTCCATAAGTGTCCTTACCAACCTCCTTGTTGATGCTTCTTCTACCGCATCCTTCAACCACACACCTCGCGCTTCGTGTCCCTTCGTGTTCTTCGTGGACCCGTTTTTCTTCGCGGCTTGAGGGGAGACGCGCTTATGCGGCGAACTTTGCCACCGACCGAAGAAGATCGTCGATTTCGAAGGGCTTGCGCAGATAGCCCTTGGCGTCGATCTGCTTGGCCACCGCGTAGGCGTCGTGAAGGGCGGTCATCACCACAATGGGGATACTGTGATCGTGCTTATTGCGCATCTCCTTCACGAACTGCCATCCGTCCATGATTGGCATTCGCATATCGAGGAGGATAAGCTCCGGTTTCTCCCTGTCTACCTGCTCCAGCGCCTCCAGCCCGTTGGCCGCCGTTGCGACCCGGTACCCTTCCTGCTGCAGCACCATCTCGACAAACGCGCGTAGGTCAAATTCGTCCTCCACAACCAGCACCAGCTTGTCCACCATTGCCCCCAGTCCTTTTCCCCGCATACTGTCTTAGTAGGATCGTCCAGGCCGGCGACTCCCTGCCCGGTATGGCTCGGTCGAAGCTGATTCTCCGTTAGCCCGTCGTCGGGGTCATCGCCCGATATCAGGCCATCATACCATGTGCGATATTACCACATGGGCACACCACGCGCAAGCCTTCCTAGCACGCCTAACGCCCAATCTCTACCTCCGCCAATGACACGTAATCGCCCCCGCCTTCCACGGCCAGCCGCTTTCCTGTGGAAAGCAGATACATTCCCGCGATCAGCCTGTGCCGCCCAAAGGGAAGGCTTCCGCCCAGCTTCACCTCGTGCCGATCGACAATCGTCTCGCCGGCTTCCCAGTACGACGTTGGAAAACGTCCACCTACCGGCTGGCTATCTGCTTGTGCAACCAGCCGCCCTTCTGCGTCGAGAAGCTGCACGAACACGGTGTAGTCCTCCGCGGGCGTCGCTCGCGCCTGCCAGTATAGATCGACGCGCAGCGCCGAGGGCGCCGTGGGCTCGCCCAGGCGCTCGAGCTCCAACCCCAGCAGCTCGATGGCCTCGCCCAGCTTCACGTTTGTCCGCGTTCCTGGCGCCGCGTACTCCTTAGCGTGACTGGCCACCTTGGCGAAATCCAGGTGCAGCGTATCGGCCTGTATCTGCTCTCCCTTGACTGGTAGCCTGTCCAGCGTTGCCCTGTCGTAGATGCCCAGCGCCACCGCGTATTTCCCAGGCGCCACGCGCTTGCCCACGCTTATCGAGTATTTCATTACGACGATATCCCCTGTTCGCCACTCGCTTGTGGGGAAGGCTGCCACGTCGTCCTGGCCCCACATCGCGCCTTTGTGATCCAGCAGGTGCGCGAAAGCCACGTAGTCCCTCGCGGGGGCATCTTTGAGGACGCGCCAAATGCCGGTGACGCTGAGCTCATCTCCCTGCTCCACCCGACGATCCAGTCGATAGGCGATGAGCTCTATCTCATCGCCCAGGTTGCGGCTCAGCCTTTTGAGCCACGGGTCGTTTGTGATCCGGCGCACAGTGGCCTCGACCTGTCCCGGGGTCAGGCGGTAGGCGACCATTTTGGCCGGGCCCTCGGGAAAGAAGGACCGCTCGACGATGGCTTCGGAGGGCAGATAGCTGTCCAACTCCTTGGGAAGCGCCGAGTACGGAAATACGTAGAGGCTGTTTCGTCGGCTCACCGGCGACAACACGATGACAGAGTTGCCGTCGAACCATCGGGCTTGCGGATAAACCATCGGCGCCAGGTGCGCTATCACCGCCTGTGGAAAGAAGTCGGTGCTCACGAAAAGGTTTTCCTCGCCCGGCCTGGCCTCACGGTCCAAAAAGCGCGCCGCCGCCACCACGTCGGCCATGTCCTGGTAGGCGCCGCCGAAGCTATTGGCCCACACGACGAAGTAGTCGCGATACGTAATCGCCCCATCTGCCAGAAGCGTGGCCGCGACTATGCCGGTGCAGGCCCAGTTCAGCGCGCGCTGCCGAACCCTCGGCGCCATCGCTACCGCCCAGTCCCACAGTCCCACCATCCCGATGGCCGGCACCAGGAACAGCATCGGCGCCAGCCCCATCGAGCGCGGCGTATACGCCCCCGGGTCCACGGATAGGAAGCTGGGGAACAGCATCACCCCCAGCCACGCCAGCATCATAGCTGTGGGGGCTCTGGTAGGGACGTTGCATGCAACGTCCCTACCAAAACGACCGCGCCGGATCACGCCCCATCCCGCCACGACCAGCCCCACGTAGAAAAACGGCGCCACTGCCCCGACGAAGATCGGCCTGCCGTCGATGTTGAATCGCCACAGCGTGTCCCCGCGCAGCGTGAAAGTGGCCAGCAGCTTTCCGATGTTCTCGGCCAGGCTCCGGATGGCTTCGGCTTCGGTGGTGGCAGTCTGGAAGACATACACCTGTTCGATCCGGGCGGAAAACATGCCGGGGTGAGTGATGAAATAGAATGCCAGCGGGGCTGCCACCGCCGCGGCCACGCCCACAAAAACGCCCAATCCGAGGCGTGCTCTCGCCGGTGGCCAGCCACGCGCCAACACCCACCAGACGGCAAAGGCCACGAGGACGCCGGGGAACATACGCGCCCCCAGATAGGTGTAGATGGTGCCGCCCAGGGCAGCTCCGGCCCCCGCGTACCACCAGACCGAGTTCTGGCGGGCTGCCCGCCAGAGTAGGAAGATCGCCAGCCCTTCCAGCAGCGGCTGCGTGATGACGCGATAGCCGTTCCGGCTGAGCATCAACTGCCAGAACGAGAACCCGATCAGTGCAGCGCCTATTATCCCCACGCGACGTCCGAAAAGCTCACGCCCGAGGACGTAGGTAACCGCCACGGTCGCGATGCCTACCAGAGCCGACGTAACACGCAGCGGCAAGAAGTCCTGGTTTCCCCCCATCAGCCACATCGTGCCGGCCGAAAGGTACACGTAGAGTGGCTCCTGCCCCAGGTAAGCCTGGAAGAAGATGGGGCGCTGGATGCCCCGGAACACCTCCGAGGCCATTATGCCCATCAGTGCCTCGTCGTAGTGCCAGCCGATGGGCACTGCGTCTATCCAGAGCAGGCGCAGTGCCGCCGCGAGGGCCACTATTATCGCTACCAGACCGATCTCAACGCGTCTCGACATCTTGCCACCACCGGGGATCCGCAAGCACCACCGAGGTTTCGATCTGGCGCTCCGGTATCGACCAGTACTTCCTCAACAATCGATCCTTCTCGGCCAGCGTCACCTGCCGAAATCCGTGCTTCTCGTAGAAGCGTACTGCCCACACCGCGTCGGCCCAGGTGCCGATCAGCGTGGGGCGCGTCGTCAGCTCGCGAAGGTGCGCCAGCAGCTTTGCGCCTATGCCGCATCCCTGGTGGGCCGTTCGAACGTAGGCGTGCCTGATCAGCGTCACGTCCTGACCCTGCTGTATGCCCATCACCCCGACCAGCTCCCCGCCCTCCTCGTATCCCCAAAACTCGATTCCCGCCTCAATCTCCTCTTGAAGCTCCCCCTTGGGCATATACGGCTCTTTCCAGCGGTCCGTCGGAATGATGCCCCTGTACACTCCTGCGGCGTCGTTCACGATGCGGAATATCGTGTCAAGATCGCCACTCTGACATCGACGAATCATTGCCCTCTCCTAAACAGTTCGGCAGAAAATGCGTCTATGGTAGGGGCGGTTCGCGAACCGCCCCCATTGGCATCAAGCTAAGGCAACCCTCATGTCCACGGGCATTCGACCGTCATAATGTAGGGGCGAACGGCGTTCGCCCTAACGGCGTCTCGATCGGACCGACACGCCTATCC
>JACQUC010000252.1 GCA_016210495.1 Chloroflexota bacterium | reverse complement strand
GGCGGGGAGGCATCCGTAGGGGCGGACGTCTCTGTCCGCCCGGGGTGGGGCGGGCATGGCCGCCGTTTCGCACCAAGAATACTAGCTATTGACAGGCTGGGTCTCAAGTGGAGCTAAGAATCTGGCGCCATTTTGATGTACTGCTCGTCGTCGCGACCCTCGTGCTGGTAGCGTATGGCCTGCTGATGATCTATAGTGCTACTTACCTGCCCGAGCGGCGTGATCCCGTGGGGGAGATGGTCTACCGGCAGGGTCTTTATGCCCTCCTGGGCTTCGCACTAATGGTCTTAATGACCGCCACCGACTACCGCATCCTCGGCAATGTTGCTAAGCTGTGCTATATAGCCGCCTGTGGCTTGCTTGTGATAGTGCTAGTGGTGGGCCGCATCTCCCACGGTGCGCAGCGGTGGATTGACCTGGGCATAATCCCGCTTCAACCCTCTGAGTTGGCGAAGCTCCTCGTCATCATCGCTTTGGCGAAGTACTTTGCCGACCACGAGGACGACATTCGCAGCCTGCGCTGTGTTATCGTCTCGCTATTCATCGTGGCGGTGCCCGCCGTCCTCACCTTCCTCCAGCCGGACCTGGGGACGGCGACCATCCTGGTCGTGATCTGGGTGGGTATGGCTGTTATGTCCGGCGTTCGGCCGCTGCACTGGCTCATTCTTGGTGTGTGCGCCGCCTTGATGGCGCCACTTCTATGGATGAGCTTGCACGACTACATGAGAACAAGGCTAGCGGTCTTTCTTGACCCTCAAAGCGACCCGTTAGGCGCTGGCTACAATGTCATTCAGGCGCTTACCGCCGTGGGCTCTGGCGGAATGTTTGGTAGAGGCCTTACCAGCGGCACACAGAGTCAGCTCCATTTCTTGCGGGTTCAGTACGCCGACTTCATCTTCTCGGTCCTTGCGGAGGAGTTGGGGTTCCTGGGCGCTCTCGCGCTCTTCGCGCTCGTAGTTTTCCTCTTGTTCCGTTGCCTGCGTGTCGTCGGCCTGTCGAGCGATACGTTTGGTAGGCTTATTGCTACCGGCGTTGTGGCCTGGTTGGCCTTTCAGACGTTTGTAAACGTCGGTATGAACATCAGGCTGCTTCCCGTCGCCGGCGTGCCGCTGCCATTCATGAGTTATGGCGGCAGCTCGATGATCGCGTTACTCATTTGTATCGGCATCCTGGAGAGTGTCGTGATGCGCCACAAAAGAATCGAGTTCTGACGTAGGGACTTGTACGGACTATTGTGGAGCGTAGGGGCGGACGTCCGCTGTCCGCCCTGGGGTAGGGCAGAGGCTGCAATCCGTCGTGAACTATGGACCTAGGTTTTGGGCTGGACAACGGCGACGAATCTGGATATGCTTAGAAGTGGAAGTCTAGCGCTGCTGTGGAAGGAAACATATGTCGCAGTTGATGATCGTCAGGAGGATAATCCCTCAGCCCGGCAGGGTCAACGAGGCGATTCGCTGGCTGAAGGACAAAGAAAGGGTTCGCCGAAAGGCTGGTCAGAATGTACAGCTTCTGGCCAGAAGTCTTACCGATCCTGCCGAGTATATGTTCGTGCAGGTCTGGGAGAGCCGCGAAGCCTACGAACAGTGGAAAAGCGGCGAAGAGCGGGCTGCGCTGGCGAAGGAGCGCCAGACCCTGCTCGCCCACGAGCCCATTCTATTCTACGAGCTGGTGTAAAACTACTTAGCAAACAGCGCTGCGAAGTTGCCGTCGAAGCCTTCGAGGAATTCGTGCATGTCGAGCACATCCCCGGCTGTGACGGGCAGCGGCATGGGCGCTTCGACTTGGGGACTAAAACTGGGTCCATCTCCGATGCTAGCCGTACCAATACCGTACGTGCCGCAGTTCTTGCAGTGAACCAGCACCTTGTACAGGTTACCCTTCTTGCCGAGGAACTTCAGGAGAGAAAAGCGTCCCTTGCAGGTCGGACAGCGAACCCCGCTAAGAATGTGATGGTCGGCTTGGTCGTTCCCCACCCTTCTGCCTCCCGCGCATCAGCCCTGCGGTTACCCAACCGCATCTACGGCGGCACGAGTATATAGCCTGGCCAGCACCTTGTCAAGCAGGAATTTGGTAGCCGAAAGCTCTAGCAGAAGGAACCCCACAAAGCTCTTCCGCTGCCACTACCGCCTTGACGATGGCCCGCGCCGTGATCTCGACTGCGGCCGCCCCCACCACACTCGCGTCCACCCTCTCCGTCACTTGCCCCGTGGCCAACGAAAAGATGGTATCTCCGTCAAACATCATATGAACCGGCCGCACGGCCAGCGCCAGGCCGTCCTGAGCCATCTGCGCGATCTTGTTGACTTGGATTTTATCCAGCAAGGCATTCGTCGCCACCACCCCAATCGTAGTGCCACGCCGCGGAATACCTGGGATTACCGCGTGACTCCTTAGATAATCCATTGTGTTTGCGAATTGGTGTTCACCTGAAGCGCGTGCGCCGGCAATTATCTTCCCTGTGGCCGGTTCCACTACGTCGCCAAACGCGTTGACGGCGACGATGGCGCCAACAATGATATTCTTCCCAACCCGCGCGCTAGCCGTGCCCAGACCGCCCTTCATCATGTGGTCGTGGCCCAACAGCTTGCCCACGGTTGCGCCCGTGCCCGCTCCGACGTTCCCCCCCGACGCCTCATTATCGCTGGCCGCCAGGCAGGCCCTGTACCCGTCCCCGAAGTTGGGGCGCACCTTCGGATTGCCAATGAAGAGGTCCAGCAGCACGGCCGCGGGCACAATCGGCACTCTGGCGACCCCTACGTCGAAGCCGAAGCCACCCTCCTCCAGGAACTTCATCACGCCGCCGGCCGCGTCCAGCCCGAACGCGCTGCCGCCGGTAAGCAGCACCGCGTGCGCTCTCGACACCGCGTTAATTGGCCTTAGCGTGTCGGTCTCGCGCGTTCCGGGGGCCGAGCCTCTTACGTCGACGCCCGCTACAGCACCCTTCGGGCACAGCACGACGGTGCAGCCCGTGGCGGCCTTCAAGTCCGTATAGTGACCTACTTTGATCCCCGGTATGTCGGTAATGCTGTCTAGCATGAGCTTCCGTCGATCCGCCTATTCTCGAACGGGGAATATAGCAGGTTTATCCCTCAGGACGCAAGTTAGGCAACGGAGGAGGACAAAGGAGGTTTGCGGCTTGACAAGCTGGAGACCGCATGCTACCATAGTGCCCGCTGCCCACATAGCGCCGACTGTAGGCCGGTGCGGGCTTGGTGTAAGGGGAAATGAAGTCGAAAGGCGCCCTACTCGCCGGAGTTCCTTCCTTTTTGGCCGGGCCGGGATGGTTGAAGGAAAAGCAAACAAATGAGGGTGCAGCTACCTGCGGGGCACAGAAGCGCGGCTAGCGCCTGGCCTACTTATGTCTGCGCAGGGCACGCGGCACCATGGAGAGTGAAATGCACCAGGGATGTCTCAGAATCGGCAGTGGTTGGTGTGCCTGATAAGCTCCAAGCGTGCAAACAGATATCCGAGGTCGCCCTGACCGCTATTGTGGCCATTCTGTTGACGGGTGTCGCCAACGGCTGTGCCAATCCGGGCGCCGTCTCCAAAACTGCGCCCCAGTCTCTGCAAGCGACTTCGCCTACGCCAGTTGGGATAGCCGTAAGCGCAACTCCGAGAATAGCTGGGGTTGTTGTAACAACTGACCGCCGTGAATACAGCCTGGTGGAGACGGTCGTCATTGCGATTCGCAACGACACTGATCGCTCGGTTTGGTACCTCGCCAGCCCCCGGATATGGAGTCTGGAGCGTATGGGGCCAGGTGACCGCTGGTCCGAAGTCAACATCTCGCTTCCGGTGTCCGACTCCCTCTCCGCAGGTGAAAAATGCATCTTCATCGCCTACGAACGGCCGGAGCCCTCCGAGCTTAGGCCGGGGTCAGCGTTGCGCGCCGAATGGCGGTTAGGAAATATCTGCGAATGGCCCTTGGAGCCGATCGGCGTGCCTACTGTCGCACCAAAGCCTCCAACTGCAGGCTCCTACCGGGTGTCTTTCATCTACGGTTTGGACAAGGCCGAGGACTCCATATCGACAAACAAAGAGTACTCGAGCTCGTTTGTGATCCATTAGGAGCAAGTGATGAACAAAAGACCTTTCAGGCTGGCGGTCCTGGCATTGGCCGTACTATTTCTCACCTCGCAACCGCAAGCGCGGCCCGCCGAAGTGGCGTTGGCACAGAACGGTCTTGCGCGCCAGGGCCCCGCCACCTGAGGCGGCGCGAGCGTCGCATCTGACGCGGGCACTGCCGTCGGCGGTGCTGCACGGCCGGTTGAGGTCAACATTCAACTTCATCTCGAAGCGCCGTCTGAGAAGGTCGGAGTCGAAAAGATCCTGGCGGCAATACGAGCGCGCGATGCAAACTGGCGCACAACAGTGTTCGTGAGCCCGGCCTTCGCCTTAGCGGATCCCGACGCAGTCCGGGAGATCGAGCGAGAGGGTCACCAGATCGCCGTCGTCGGCGTGTCGCAAACCTCGTCCGTCAGCGGGCTCGGCCCCGAGCAACAGCGAAGTGCTCTGGAGCGCTCCATTCAGTCGGTGCGGGCGGCAGTTCGCCACCCCGAACAGGTCCTGGACTGGAAGCCTCAGGACTTCCAGTGGAACACTGATACTTTGGAGCAACTCCAGCGATTGGGCATGCGGTCGATAAGCGACGTATTCCCTTGCAACGACAAGTTCCGCTGCCAATGCCCATATGCTCTGAGCGTCGGGAAGGTCACCTTCCCCTACCCGATGCAAACCGGTTTTTGGACGATGCCTATTTCGGACATTCAAGACGGCTCGCAAACCGTAGTGCTTGACGACCGCCGCGTTTTTGCACTCTCGAGGTATCCCCAGGACTACTTGTGGTACCTCCTCCAGAAATATGCTGAACAGCAGCGGAGCAATGATCCGCTCATTGTTGCGATCCATGGTTCGATTGTTGGTGGGGATGATGCAAAGCTACGAGCGTTCGGCCAGTTCCTGGATCATATTGCGGGAACCGATGGCAAACTTGTAAGCCTTGCGAACTTCTTAGTTCAATCATACATGACCAACTTCGATGTCCGGGGACCCACTGTGCCGGTTCAAGCTCCAACGCAGGTAACTCTTACAGTGTCTTATCAAGCCACCCTGTACTGTCCCAAGTATCGCTTTCGCGCCTACGGTCGCTACGAGGGTCAAGACTGGCAACTTGTTGCCTCTAGTTGCCAGTTCGTTTCCACAGGAGCTCACACCCTCAACCTACAGGTTAACATTCCTAAGCCCCCTCCTTCTCCCAACGCACCAGCTGGGCAGGTGGTTTACACAGTGAGGGTGGTCGGACAGGCATCCAGGGGCTCTTGCGACAATAGTGACCCCGATTGGCCTACACTGGACAAGTATGAAGTGATGAAGGAGGTTCCGATCAACGTGCTGCCACGATGCATTCCCCTCGAGGGCCGAACGCAAGGGGATGCTTCACGGCGGCTGGACGTCGTCTTCGTACCTGACACGGATTACGGCTCAGCTCAAAGCGTCGACTCCTGGCTGCCTACGCTCAGGGGACACATCAATGCCCAGATCGACCAACGCCTCGGCGGCAAGAGCCCAGTCACCGACAACCTTGATAAGTTCAATTTCTATTACACGCGCGACCAGGGCAATGCCAGCGAGGGCAGCACTGGCCCGAGAAGCTCTCTGCCCACGGACCTCGAGAAGGACTGCGCTTTTGCGGACGCGTTTGTTGTTTTCCATAATGAGGAGATCAACGACAGTTCTTCAGTTGGGCGCCGGCCCAACATCTATTCTGCAGAGGGCCCTATCGGAAGGTCTTTCATTCACGAGAGCGGCCACGGGCTATTCGGCCTTGCCGACGAGTATAGCGGCAGCACCACTACTTATTTCCAGCCGAACCCTCACGCTAACATCTGGGCAACCCGGGATGGGTGCAGGGCCGACGCGGCCAACGCTGGCTGGAATCCTGACGACTGCTCCAAGTTCACAGACTTCCAGGGCGACTGGTGGAAGCTCGGCAACACAAGTTACATTATGGCGGACGGTACGCACTTCGCCAACGGCTGGGGCGTCCCTGCCTCACGCAGAATCAATTGGCGACTGAGCAACATTAGCACCGTGGCCAACGCATCTGCACGCCCGTTAGCCGAGCCCCTGTCCAACAACACCACGCATCTTAACCTTACTCTGTCCGACTCCGGATTCTCTGTGAACCGGACTGCGCGCGTCAAGGACGCGCCACCAAACCAATTGGATGATGGCACTGATTACGTGGCCAGACTGCTTTCTTCGGCCGACCAGGTGCTGGGCGAGTTTGCGTTTGGCAATCCCAGGTACATTTACGGGGAGCCCGGCTATACTGGCCCCACCTATTTGTCCAGCGCGACTTTTGCTCTGAATCTCCCCTATTACCATAATGCCAGCACAGTAAAGATCTTCAACTCAGCCGGTGCATTGCTGAGCACGATCAGTATTGCCAGCTTAGCTTCCGGCGGCGTTTCTGGCACTGTGATTGGCTCTGGTGGGCAGACGGTCGCCGGTGCCCGGGTTGAGCTGATTGGCCCGGACCTTGCCACCGTCGCCACGGCGAGTAACGGCCAGTATTTGCTCCAGGGGCTTTCGCCGGGTAGCTACGTGGTCAACGTCATCCCACCGCCAACGTCGAATCTCATCCCACAAGTGCTGTCGGTTTCGGTCGCGGCAGGACAGACGAGCACCCGAAATGCTTCGTTACAATTGGGCACCACGGTGCAAGGTAGGGTATTCAGCGTCTACGGCCGCGCGGTCCCCAACGCAATTCTATACATGAGCGGTTATGAAACGCCGCGCTACGCCACCGACAGCAATGGATACTACGGAATGAGGGGATTGACGCCCGGCAGTTATACGCTGAACGTCGACTCGACGCGGAGCTATGTCATCTACGTCAATGACCAGTATGTTGGCCGGGGCACGTCTGTCGATCTCTCAGGAACGGCGGGACAGAGTATAACCGTCAATTTCGTCGAGCCCGGCTTTGTCTATCTCCCTTTCATAGGTCAAAGCGTGGGGCAGGCGTCCTTCGCCTGGCTTGATACCACCAACGGCGGCACCATAGTGGCGCAGGGCGACGATACGTATCAATATGTGGCCTTGCCGTTTGCCTTCAACTTCTATGGCAACACTTACTCCGGGCTGTATGTGTCGTCCAACGGGTTCGTTAGCTTTGGGTCGGGCTACAGCACTCTCAGCAACAGTTGCATCGCGAGCACGAGTTCACCTAACAACGCCATTTATGCCCTCTGGGATGACCTCTTACCATCCGGCGGGGGCAACGGCAACGTGTACGTCAAGCAGATCGACAGCGGCACCTTCGTCATTGAGTGGTACTCGGTAAAGAGATTCGGTTCCTCCGACTATGAGACTTTCGAAATCGTACTGCGGAGCGATCACTCCATAACGCTACAGTATCTTAGAATCAGCAATACGGGCTCCTCAACTGTGGGTGTGGAAAATGCCTCAGGCACGTTGGCGCAACAGTATCTGTGCAATGGCGCAGGGACAGCTCTTACCAACCTACTAGCTATCCGCTACATGACACAGTAAGGCTGGGCCCATCCGCAGCCTGGGATCCCAGACCAGAGGCAGCGAAAGTGGCCGGTCATAGCCTATTTCGCCGTTGCCCATTTCGCTACTCATTTCGCTTGACAAACCTGCAAGGCTGATGTAGACTGTCTCCAACTTGGAGATAGGTTTGTCCCAATGGCTGCCGGCGCCAACGTGGCAAGAATACATGCCCCCGGCGTCCAGGGTGGCCAAGTCACGCAGGTCCCTCAAGGCTGAAAACGATTATTAGACCACTTTGTCGGTGTTGCCTGGCTTTCGGCGCTTGCCCTAGCGCCGTTGTCGGCGGCCCGAAGGCGTGAGTTCGTCTTGTTCGACACATCTTCGAGCATCGAGGAGGGAGACCAATGCGGTTCGAGTACTACGAGCCAAGCACCATCCAGGAGGCGATTGCGCTCTTATCGGAGAAAGAGGCAGTCAAGCTTATGGCCGGCGGCACTGACCTTCTGGTCGGCATGAAAATGCAAAAGTACAGCTATGGCAGTGTCGTCGCCCTGACTAAGATACCTGACCTGTCGTCCGTCCTTTACGACGAATCTCAGGGCTTGCTCCGCATCGGCGCGTTGGCCACTCACAACGACATCTTGGCTTCCCAGGATGTGCAGACGAAATACCTTGCCCTCGCCGAAGCTTGTCTGCTCGTCGGATCACGGCAGGTGCGGAACCTAGGTACGGTGGTAGGCAACATCTGCAACGCATCTCCCTCCGCCGAAACGGCGGGTCCTTTGCTCGTGTACGATGCCAGAATGAGCATCGTCGGCCCTTCTGGTCAGAGGATCGTGCCCTTGAGAGACTTCTTTGAGGGACCCGGTAAGACCGTGCTTGCCGCCAACGAGATCGCCACCGAGCTCCAGGTACCCAATCCGGAGCCAAATAGCGGCGCCGCTTACTTGAAGCTCAGCCCCCGGCGAGCTATGGACCTGGCCGTGGTCGGCGTGGCCGTTTACGTCGCGCTCAAGAACGGCGTCTGTGCGCGGGCGAGAATCGCCCTGGGCGCCGTCGCCCCCATACCGATGAGAGCGCCAAAGGCCGAAGCAATTCTGATGGGGCAGCCCCTTACCGACGAGCTCATCGCCAGCGCCGCCCAGTGGGCTTCCGAGGAGTCACGCCCCATTACCGACATCCGGGGCTCGGCCTGGTATCGGCGCGAAATGGTCGGCGTGCTGGTGAGAAGAGCGGCCAAACTGGCCTTGGACAGAGCAGGTAGGTAAAAGGAGGTAACTCGCTTGAAAAAGAACATCGAGCTCACGGTCAACGGCGAAGCCTATTCGGTATTTGTGGAGCCTCACTGGACTCTGCTGGACGTGATACGTCGCGAGATCGGCCTCACCGGTACCAAGAAAGGTTGCGACACCGGCGATTGCGGTGCCTGCACAGTCATCATCGACGGCAAGGCCGTCAACTCCTGCCTGGTTCTGGCCGTGTCGGCCCAGGGCAAGTCCATTGCGACTATCGAGGGGCTAGCTCAAGATCACAAGCTGCATCCGCTGCAGGAAGCGTTCATTCAATACGGCGCCATTCAGTGCGGCTACTGCACGCCCGGCATGATCCTGGCCGCCAAGTCCTTCCTGGACGATAACCCGAATCCAACCGAGGAAGAGGTTAGGCGGGGCATCGCCGGCAACCTCTGCCGCTGCACCGGCTACGTTAAGATCGTGCAGGCCATCATGGCGGTGGCGCAGAACAAAGTTCTCGATCAAGCGTCGTAGTCGATCCCGCGATTGACCGAGGTCCCATTTCCAAGCAGAACGCCTGGCCAAAAAAATGAAGCAGTCGGCTCTCGACTGCTTCATTTCCAACTTGATGGCCTAGGATCCTGGCCATCGAGGTCGCCTCCTTGCCGATCAAGCCGCAAGGGACGATATGCCGGAAGTAGCTGAGGTCCGTGTCGACGTTCAACGCAAAGCCGTGGCTGGTGATCCACGAGTTGACGCGCACCCCGATGGCCGCGATCTTTTTCTCCCCAACCCATACTCCTGTACAACCTGCCAATCGTCCGGCCGCTATGCCAAAATCCGCCAGCGTCACGATGAGGACTTCCTCTAATGCTCGCAGGTAGAGGTGCA
This sequence comes from Chloroflexota bacterium, assembly GCA_016210495.1. Next base: position 70,085 of record JACQUC010000252.1, on the reverse strand, counting down.
GGTCTTGCCGCCACCGGCGAAGATCTAGGATGGGATACCCCACGATCTGCCCAGGCCCGTGGTAGGTGATGTCCCCGCCCCGGTCCGCGCGGACGTAACTCGCCCCAATCGCTGCTAGCTGCTTATCGTCGATAAGCAAGTTCGCATCGCGCCCGGCGCGCCCGTTGGTGTAGGTGTGGGGATGCTCCAGCAAGACCAGCGTGTCGGGAATCCGTCCCGCGCCGCGCGCCGCAACCAGCTCGCGCTGAAGCTCCCGGGCATCCAGATAGTCCAGTCGGCCCAACCGCAGCACCTGGCACACCTCGACCCCCGGCCGCGGCCTTCCGAAACTCCACATAGCAGTTGTCATCCCTCGTGGGACAGGTAGGGACGCGATTCTATCGCGCCCTCTACGCGTCCAGCTAAGAACTTGGTACGATGGCAAGAGAACCTGGATGAAGCGCCCCGTGCCCTCTCCCTCTGGAAGAGGGCACGGGTGAGGGTCGGAACCTCGCACGCATGCCTATCTCGCATCTATCACCTGTAGTGCCGCGTGATAGGAGCTACGAACCAGCGGGCCAGCTTCTACGTGCTGGAATCCCAGCCGCTCGCCCTGGGCCTTGAGTTCCGTGAAGACATCTGGTGTGTAGAATCGCTCCACCGGCAGGTGATCTGCCGAGGGACGCAGGTACTGCCCAATGGTCAGGATGTTGCAGCCTGCCAGCCGCAAATCCTTCATCGTGTCGACGATCTCTTGCCAGGTTTCCCCGAGGCCCAGCATCAGACCCGACTTCGTGAGCGTGATACCGTCCATCCTCTTGGCGCCCGCCAGCAGCTCGAGCGATCGCTGGTAGTCCGCACGAGGTCGTACGCGGCGCGACAGGCGACGCACCGTTTCCATGTTATGGTTCAAGACGTCTGGCTTTGCCGCCACCACCGCTTGCAGGGCCCGGGTCGAGCCCTGGAAATCGGGAATCAAGACCTCGATCCTGCAGCTTGGGATGTGCGCGCGAATCCTCTCGATGGTCGCCGCGAAGATCGCCGCCCCGCCGTCGGCCAGATCATCTCGCGTGACGGACGTGATCACCACGTGCCTCAGCCTGACCTCGGCCACGGCCCTGGCCACCCGCTCGGGCTCGTTCCAATCCAGTTCCGTTGGCCTGCCCGATTCGATCGCGCAAAACCCGCACCTGCGCGTGCAGACTCTGCCGAGAATCAGAAAGGTCGCCGTCCGGCTTTCAAAGCACTCACCTATGTTGGGGCAGTGAGCCTCTTCGCACACGCTGTGCAGCCCCAGCCCTCGCAGCAGCCCCTTGATTTCCCCGTAGTTGATACCCTGTGGCAGCCGAACCTTCAGCCAGTCCGGCCGCCGTACACTGCTCTCCATACTAATACAGCGGCACGTGGGGCCCGAATGCCTCCAACCACTGCTTCACCTTCTGCAAGAATCTACCCGCTATTGCGCCGTCGACGATCCGGTGGTCGAATGACAGACAGAGGTACATCATCGAGCGAATCGCGATCGCATCGTCGATCACCACCGGCCGCTTTACAATCGCCTCCATGCTCATTATGGCGGCCTGTGGCTGATTGATAATGGGCACCGAGACAATGGATCCGAATGCGCCCGTGTTATTAACCGTAAACGTGCCCCCCTGCACCTCGGGCAGCGTGAGCTTGCCTGCTCTGGCCTTGTCCGCCAGATCGTTGACCGCCCTGGCCAATCCGGCGATGCTCTTCTCGTCCGCGTTGTGGACCACAGGCACGATCAAGCCCGCGTCGACGGCTACCGCCATTCCGAGATTGATCTGTCGCCTCACCACGATCTTGTCGTCGATCCAGGTGGAGTTCATTGTTGGCAACGCACGCAAGGCCTCCACTGTGGCTTTCATAACGAATGGCACGTAGGTCAGGTTTACGCCCTCGCGGCGCCGAAACTCCTCCTTGATCCCCTCTCGCCATTTCACCACGTTCGTCATGTCGACCTCGGTCATCGTCGCCGCGTGTGGCGACGTGCGCTTGCTGCGCACCATATGCTCGGCGATCATCCTCCGCATGGGCGTTAGCTCGATGATCTCGTCCCCCTTGCCCAGCGTAATCGCGGGGGTCGGGGGTGGTGCCGGCTGATAGGTAGGCTGAGGCGGCGCCGTGAATGTTGGTTGCGGGGCCGCTGAAGGGGCGGGCGCCCCTGCCACCGCGGCCGCGGCCTCGCGCCTGGCGATGAAATCCAGGATGTCATCGCGCGTGACCCGCCCGCCTAAGCCGGTGCCCTGGATCTGACCTATGTCCACGCCGTGCTCTTGCGCCAACCTCCTGACCAGGGGCGACGACCTCTTTTGGGCATCTTTGACCACCTGGCGCGCTTCCTCGATGACCGATGCCACCTCGGGGGCTGCTGCTGCGCCCGCCCCAATGCCCGCTGGCTCGCGCGCTGCCGTTTGGCCTGCTGCGGCCTCTGGCTTGCCCACTTCGGACGCTACCCGTGCCCCTCCTTCCTCTACCTGTGCAATGTCCCGGCCGACCGGTACGACCGCGCCCTCGGGCGCCACGATCTTCTTCAAAACGCCTTCCGCTGGCGACGGCATCTCGGCCGTGACCTTGTCTGTGATGATCTCCACCAGTGGCTCGTCTCTCTTGACGAACTCCCCTTCCTTTTTCAGCCAGCGCCCGATGGTCCCCTCTGCGACGGATTCGCCAAGTTGCGGCATTGTTATGTTCGTAGTCACGCCCTATCCTCCTGGTTAGTACGCAGCCAGCTTGCGCGCTGCAGCGATCAAGTTTTCGGCGTTTGGCAAGAAAGCCTCTTCCAGCGTCGACGCATAAGGCACCGGGGTATCCGGCGCGGCCACTCGGGCCACCGGCCCGTCCAGGTACTCGAACAGCTCCTCGGCTAGGAGCGAGGCGATCTCTGCCCCAACGCCCAGCGTCCGGGTGTCCTCGTGCAGCACAATGGCTTTGCTCGTCTTCCTCACCGAACTGTAGATCGCCTCCTTGTCCATCGGCAGCAGCGTCCGCAAGTCTACTACTTCCAGCGAGATGTCCTCTTTTTCGAGCGCCTCGGCTGCTTCGAGGGCCACGTGTACCATCCCACCGTACGTGATGACCGATATGTCCTCTCCTTGGCGTTTGACGTCGGCCACGCCTATCGGCACCGTGTACTCTTCCTCGGGTATCTCTTCCTTCAGACGCCGGTAGGACCTCTTGTGCTCGAAGAACATCACCGGGTCCTCGTCGCGGATGGCCGCTTTCAGCAACCCCTTGGTCTCGCGTGGAGTCGACGGAATGACCACCTTGAGCCCGGGTGTATGCACCAGAAGCGCCTCCACGCTTTGCGAATGGAACATTCCGCCGTGAACACCCGCCCCGTAGGGAGCCCTGACCACAATCGGGCACCCGAACGCGCCGGCGGAGCGATAGCGCATCTTGGCGGCTTCGCTCATGATCTGCTCCAGCGCCGAATGGATGAAGTCGGCAAACTGGATTTCGGCCACGGGCCGCAAGCCATTGAGCGCCGCGCCGATGGCCACGCCCACAATAGACGATTCTGCCAGCGGCATATCGATAACTCGATCCTCGCCAAACTCCTTGTAGAGCCCATCGGTCGCCCGGAAGACGCCGCCGTGCACGCCCACATCCTCGCCCAGGACTATGACCCGTTCGTCGCGTTGCATCTCTTCGAAAAGAGCCTCTCTCACCGCTTCGATCAGCGTTTTGACTGCCATGTTGCTCCTCCCCGGCTTAGCTCGTGGTGTAAAATGCAAATCCGTAGGGGCGAGGTCTCCTCGCCCTGGGCTGTGGCGAAGCCGCCCGGCAAGCACGTAGGGGCGGCGGCCCTGTCCGCCCGGGGCGGGGTGGGGGCATTGCCGGTATCATGCACCAAGACCCCTCTATTTCAAGCGTCTCACTTTCAAGCGTCTCACTAAAACAAGCGTCCCCACTCATCTCGGCCCCTCGTAGTAGAGATTCTTGGTCAGGTCTTCCGACCGTGGTTGCGGGCTCTTCTCGGCGAATTCCGTGGCGTCGGCGACCTCTCGGATCGCTCGGTCCCGGATCTTGCTTTCAACTTCCTCGTTCAGAATCGCGTGTTCTTCGAGATAGCGCTTGAAGCGTTCCAACGGGTCGCGCTTCTTCCACTCCTCGACCTCTTCTCGAGTGCGATATCGCCGGTCGTCGTCGTCGCTCGAATGTGGGACAACACGAAATGTCTTGGCTTCGATCAACGTCGGCCCTTCTCCTCGCCTGGCTCGCTCAATGGCCCCGCGCGCTACTTCGTACACCGCCAACACGTCATTCCCATCGACGGTCACGCCGGGGAACCCATAGCCGGCGGCTCGGTCGGCGATGTTGGTGATGCCCATCTGTTTGCGCTGGGGCACCGAGATCGCGTATCCGTTGTTCTCGCAAATGAATACGACGGGCAGCTTGTAGATGCCGGCGAAGTTGAGTCCTTCGTGAAAATCGCCTTTGCTGGTGGCACCATCGCCGAAGTACACGATGGTGACCGCTTTCTCCTTCTTGATTTTGGAGGCCAGCGCAGCGCCAGCGGCGTGCGGAATCTGTGTGGCTACCGGGCTCGATCCCGAGAGGATCTTGAGCTTGGACTGGCCAAAATGGCCTGGCATCTGTCGTGCACCGCTGGCCGGGTCCGCGTTACGGGCGAAAACGCTTAACATAATATCTCGCGGCGTCATCCCAACCACCAGGGCAACGCCCGTGTCGCGATAGTAGGGCAGGACGATGTCCTCGCCTCGTCGGATCGCATAGGCGCTGCCGATTTGTGCACCCTCGTGCCCGCGACACGAGATTACGAATGAGACTTTTCCCTGCCGATTCAGCGCCCACATTCGGTCGTCCAGGGTTCGCGTCAGGACGAGCCAGTAGTACATTTCCAGCAGATTATCTTCACTTAAACCCAGAGCCGCGTGCTTGCTTAACTCCCGACTCCTCACGACCGACGATTTCGACTCCGCTTCCATCGATTGCCTCCCTCCACATTATGAGCTTTCAGCCATCAGCCTTCAGGTTTCAGCCGCCGGGCACCCAGCCTTCCATCCTCGCCTCCGTCCCCTGACCCTTGACCCCTGACCCTTGACCCTAAACGTGTATCGCCCACCCGTCCACATCGCGCGCAGCCTCCATAATAGCCTCGCTGAGTGTCGGATGAGCGTGAACGCTGAGCGCAAGCTCCCACGGCGTGGATTCCAGCAGCTTGGCCAATGCCGTCTCTGCCACAAGCTCCGTGGCCCCAGGGCCGATGAGATGCGCCCCCAGTATCTCGCCCGTGTCCTCGTCTGCGATGATCTTGGCGAACCCGTCGGTCTCACCGCGGATCAAGGCCATGCTATTGGCTCGGAACGAAAATCGTCCGACCTTGACGTTGAACCCCTTGGCTTTCGCCTCCTGTTCGGACAGGCCGAGGCTGCCGACCTGCGGGCGGCACCAGGTGCTTCGGGGAATGCGCTCATCTTGTAACACCTCGGTGCGCTTACCGGCGATGCTTTCCATCACCAGTATCCCCTCCGTCATCGCTCTGTGCGCCAGCATCAGCCCGCCGATGACGTCGCCAATGGCGAGCACGTTCGGCACCGTGGTACGTTTTCGCTCGTCGACCTTGATGAAGCTGTCGTCAACTCTTACCCCGACCTCTTCCAGACCGATGCCTTTCACCCGTCCTTCTCGCCCGACCGCCACCAGCACCTTATCGGCTACGTACGTCTCTATCCCTCCATCCCGCGTTACCTCCACTTCCACGCTCGCGCGGCCTACCCTAACCATGCTGCCCAGCACTGCTGCCGTCGTAACCAACTTGATGCCCGTCCGGGTAAACGCTCGTTCGAGGTTCTTCGAGACCTCTTCGTCTTCTTTCGGCAGCAGCCTGTGGTTTCGCTGGAGAATGGTCACCGGAATGTCTAGGCTGTGATAGAGCGTGGCGAACTCGACGCCCGTGGCCCCCGCGCCCACGATGATTACCGACTTTGGCGGCTCGGTAAGGTTTACGGCATGGTCGCTGTTTATCACGTTCTCGCCGTCTGTCGGCAGCCCTGGCAGCTCTTTCGGCTGCGAGCCCGTTGCAATGATAACGTTCCTCGCCTGAATGCGCTGACTGGCCCCGTCGCCGAGACCGACGAACAGCGACGTAGGCGACTCGAGGCGGGCTTTCCCTTTTACGACCGTAACCTTATTCTTCTTCAGCAGGAATTCCACCCCTTTGTGCAGTTGCGAGACTATCTTGTCTTTTCGAGTCGCCATCTGCAAGTAGTCGAACTTGACGTCGCTGGCGATGACGCCGTATTCTTGCCCTCGTTTTGACAAAGAGTAGACTTCAGCGCTTTCCAGAAGCGCCTTGGTAGGGATGCATCCGCGATGGAGGCAGACCCCGCCCACCTTATCCTCCTCGATCAGGGCGACCTTGAGGCCAAGCTGGCCTCCTCTGATCGCCGCCACGTAGCCCCCTGTGCCGGCCCCGACGATGGCCACATCGTAGTCGTTCTCAGCCATGGAACAGCCTCCCTAAAGCACTAGGCTAAGCGGATTCTCCAGCATTCGTTTGAGCTCCTGCAAGAACTGCGCGGCTTGCGCACCATAGAATACCCGATGGTCGCACGACAGCGTCACCTTCATCAGTTTCGCTATCGCGATCTGCCCGTCGCGTGCCACGGGCACGCTCTTCACCGTGCCCACCGCCAGAATCGCGCTTTCTGGGGGGTTGATGATCGCCGCAAACTCGTCCACGTCGAACATCCCCAGGTTGGAGACCGCGAAAGTGGCGCCTTCATAGTCTCCCGGCAGAACCCGACCGGTTCTCGCCCTCTCGATTACCTGCTGCGCCTCGACGGCAATCTGGCGCAGGCCCTTCCGGTCACAGTCGTGCACGACCGGAACGACCAATCCGTCTGGCAATGAAACGGCGATCCCGATGTTGATCCTCTTGTTCATTTGCAGCCGGCTATCGTGATAGGAGGCGTTGACCCTCGGGAATCTCTTCAGGGCGAGCGCAGACGCCTTGACGACGAGCTCGTTGTAGCCGATCTCCTGCCCCTCGTCCCCAATCGCTCTGGCATCCTCAACAAACTTGGCAGCCTCCGACATGTCGATCTCGCTTGTCACGTAGAAGTGCGGCACCGTAGTTTTCGCTTCGCTCATCCGCTTGGCGATTGTGGCCTGCATTCGGTTGAGCTGTACCATCTCGGCTTCCTCGGTTGGGGCCGGAGCCTCCGCTCGTGCCGGCGTCACCCGGCGACCTTCCTCCATCTGGCGAATAAATGCCAGCACGTCCTCCTTAGTCACCCTCCCCTCCGGGCCGGTGCCCGTCACCTGCGCAAGGTCGATGCCACGCTCCTCTGCGATTCTCCTGGCCAACGGCGATGCCTTCACCCTCTCTTCTTCCAGCCTCGCCGGAGCGACGGCTGGAGATGGCGGCGCGTACTCCTTGGGCGAAGGCGCCGGCGCCATATCTTTGCGCTCCGGAGATCCCGCCATAACTCCTGCCTCCTCCGTCGTTTTGAGCAGCGCAATAGGCTCACCCACGGGCACCATCTTGCCCTCGGCCACCAGTATCTTGTCTACCGTCCCCGAGTCAAACGATTCGAGCTCCATGGCCGCTTTGTCGGTCTCGATCTCGGCGATGATCTCGCCCCTCTTGATGGGTTCCCCCTCCCGCTTCCGCCACTTCAGCACCTTACCTTCTGTCATCGTGTCGCTTAGCCTCGGCATCACGACCTCAGCAGGCATTGCCTTTCCCTCCTAGCTTCTGCCTCGTTCCAGAAGTTCCCTCACCGCGGCCATAACCGTCTGATCGTTCGGCAGCGCGGCGTTTTCCAGGTTCTTGGCGTAGGGCATTGGCACTTCCGCGCCGGCCACGCGACGAATTGGCGCATCAAGATAGTCGAAAGCTGCCTCGTAGACGGATGCGGCTACCTCCGCTCCCACGCCGAAGGATCGCCAGCCTTCTTCTACCGTCACCGCGCGATTGGTCTTACGCACCGATGCTACAACAGTTTGCAGGTCCATAGGCCGCAAAGTCCTTAGGTCTACGACCTCGGCGTCAATGCCGTCGTCCTGAAGCTTCGTGGCCGCAGACAGAGCCGCGAGCGTCATTCGGGAATGCGCAATAATCGTGACGTCCTTGCCCTCTTTCTTTACGTCCGCCTTGCCGATCGGCACGAGATACTCCCCATCCGGGACCTCGCCGCGAGTGCTGTACAGGCCCTCGTTCTCGATGAACATAATGGCATTGTCGTCCCTGATGCAGCTTTTCAACAAGCCCTTGGCGTCGTCCGGTGTCGCGGGTGCAACCACCTTCAGCCCGGGCACGTGAGCATACCACACCTCCAGATTCTGCGAATGCTGCGCTCCCAGTTGATGCCCCGCGCCACCCGGCGCCCTGATCACAATTGGTATCTTCACGCCTCCGCCAAACATATAGCGCATTTTGGCCGCGTGGTTGACGATCTGGTCGATGGCCAGGAGCGAGAAATTGATCGTCATCAGTTCCACCACCGGCCGCAGTCCGAGGACCGCCGCGCCAATGCCCAGTCCGACGATCTCCTCCTCCGCAATAGGGGTATCTAATACCCTTCGGTCGCCAAATTCGGCCAACAGGCCCGCCGTGACTTTGTACGCCCCATCGAAGACGCCGATATCCTCTCCCAATAGAAACACGTTCTCGTCTCGCCGCATCTCTTCGCGCAGTGCCTGATTGAGGGCTTCTCTGTATGTGAGGAGTGCCACCGTTTCCTTCTCCGATTCAAGCTAACACGTTGAGGCCTAGGTCCTCCACTCCGGGCTCTGGGCTCAGCTCGGCGAACTCCACCGACTCCCTCACCACCCTGTTCGCTTCGCTTTCCGCTTCGCCGACATCCTGTAGCGTGATGGCATCGACCTGCATCAGCTTCCGCCGGAACAGATCGATGGGGTCTCTCTCTCGCCACCACTTCACCTCGTCGTCGCTGCGATACCGCGCCGGATCGGCCATCGAATGCCCTCGGTACCGGTAAGTCAACAGCTCCAGAAGCGTCGGCTCTTTCTGCTCGCGTGCCCTCCGCAGCGCTTGGGTTACCGCTTCTCGTACCAGCAAGACGTCCATCCCGTCCACCCTCTCTGCCGACATGTCGTATGCGCACGCTTTGCGATATATCTCCGACACAGACGATGCCCGGTTAACGGCCGTCCCCATGCCGTACAGGTTGTTCGTGGCGACAAACACGGCCGGCAGCTTCCAGAGGCTCGCCAGGTTTAGCGCCTCGTGAAACGCTCCTATGTTGGTTGCTCCCTCGCCTATCTGGCACATCACTACCTCGTCGCCACCTCGGTACTTGACGGCAAAGGCCGCTCCGGTTGCAACGGGCATCGGCCCCCCGACTATTGCGTAGCCTCCCAGAAAGCGGTGGCCAGCGTCGAAAAGGTGCATCGAGCCTCCCCGGCCCTTGGATAGACCCGTGGCTTTGCCGAAGAGCTCTGCCATCGTCGCTTTGGGATCGCATCCGCGCGCTAACGCCCAGCCGTGATCCCGGTAGGCAGTGAAAAGGTAATCCTGCGGCGCCAGTGCTGAGACGGCGCCGACGATCGACGCCTCTTCGCCGATATTCAGGTGCACGAAGCCGCCGATCTTGGCCCGCGTGTACATCTCAGCCGTCTTCTCCTCGAATCGGCGGATCAACAGCATAAGGTAGTGCAGGTGGACCAACTCGTCCTTGTCTTCGCGGGATAGCACCTGCAACTCCTTCGTGATGGCTCGTGGGACTGGCGTCTCTGGGCTCATGAACTTCCCCCGCTGTTAGTATAGCATAGGTCGCCAGGATGGTGCGCTTCGTTGCCAGCTTGTCGACAAGTCTGCTGTTGATACCCGCAATTTCTATGCCAGGCGTGTCGGCGGCTGCAAACGCTGGCCTCGAACCGACTATCTCCGCGGACCGCTGGAACCGCCACTGGGCGGCGGATTCGGTCGCGGCGTCGGCGTCGGGGTGAAGGTGGGCGTCGGGCTAGGCGTGGACGTAGGAATGGGCGAAGGAGTCGGGGTCTCTGTAGGCTCCGGTGTCGCTGTGGGCTCCGGGGTGTCCGTGGGCGTCGGCGTGGGTGTCGCCGGTATGCGCGTTGGCGTTGCCGTTGGGACTGTGCGTATCGGCGTCGGCGTAGGCCTGCGTGGCGTCGGCGTGGGTGCCACAATTACCCCCGTGGCCGTCGGGGTGGCGATCTTCACCGCAATCGCGGCCGTCATCTCGTCCAAGCCTATTCTCGCCTCAAGGCCGATTGGCTTGACGGAGAGCGCGGACCTGTATTCCTCGGCGGCGCTCTCCAATTGATTCGTCTGGCGTAGGACTCCGGCCTGGTTCAGGTGGGCCACGTACAGCTTCTCCGCCATTTCAGTTATTCCCGGGTCTACCGCCAGAATAGCTTCGAGCGCGGCAATCACCGCCGGCCAATCCCCGGTGCGCCACATCTCATCTGCCCGGCTAGTCAGAGCGCGAATCGACTCTTGCCGATAGTCGATTGTCGGCGTTGGTGGCACCGGCGTCGGTGGGGGCGTTGCGGTCGGTACCGGCGTTGCGGTTGGTCCCGGCGTGGCGGTCGGTGCAGGCGTGGCCGTCAGTACGGGCGTGGCGCTCGGCGCAGGCCTGGCCGTCGGCGGCGCCATAGCAATAGGCCCAGACGTGCTGACAGGCGTGGACACGGGCGAGGGCGTACCTGTACCTGTCCCTTCAGCCCTGGCCGCTGCTTCGGCCCCGGCTGCCGCCTCAAGCGGCAGAGCCGCTGCTTCTTTCCCAGACAGCGCGGCCGGCTTCTGAGCCGCAACGGCCCCCAGACCCGGCGTCGGCGCCTTTAGCTTGGCTACCGCTCCTGGTGCATTCGGCGTTCCGGGCGCCGGTGGACCAGGCAGCGAAACCTTCGGCCGGTCGAAAGTCCCAGTCAAGCCCGCAAAGCCGACTACCAGCACCAGCGCCAATCCGGCTACCGCCGCGATGGCCAACGAGCGGGCACCTGCTCCAGCCTGCTGCTCCAGCGCGGGTGGCTCGCCCAGTTCGTCGTCTTCGAGCGCCCATGGCGTCTCGCCGTCCGGCTCCACCGGCGCAAGGTACGGTTTTGGGCTTTTTCCTGGAAGATCTGTCGCGGTCGAGCCATCCACTTTGTAAGTTCCGCCTTCGCTCTGTTCAGGGATCAATGCGCACGTCGTCGACGTAGGCGTATGTGTTGTACCAGCCGTCGATTCTGGTTCTTAGCGAAAAGTGGAGTCGCACCGTTTGGCCGGCATACGGCGTGAGATCAAACGTTTTCTGCACCCATCCCGAATCGAACGCCGCCGTGGAGCAGGACACGTTTCTGTACGGAGCTCCGTATTGCAGAACTGACTGTGTCTCGTTCCCGTTGGCGCCCAGGATGAAAACCTCGAGTGTATCGCCCAGGCTTCCGAACACGGGGCTGTACTGCACGTCCTGGCTCACCAGCCGATACCAGAACGACAGTGTGAGCCTTGCCGAAGGGGGTAGGGTAACGGTCTGGAACATCTGCGCCGCTCCCAACGGCGAACCGTTATCGCAGGCGTAGCTGGGAGATCCCAGCAGTGCGGCCTGTCCCGACGGCCTTCCGGCGCCCGTCGCCGCGGACCGCGCCAACTCGCCAAAGTTTGGCCATTCGGAGAGGTTTCCTATCTCAAAGCGTCCGTTAGCCACGACTGCGCGCGAGCTCGCGCTTAGTGTCACCGTCGGTTCGCCGCTTGTCGATACGATTGCCTCGTTCACGACTGTGCCGGCGAAGTCGTCGTTAACCTGCACCCGGAATGTGAAAATCCTTGACGTCGATGGAGCGAGTTGGCCGCTCCACGATAGGATGCGGCTACCCCCATCATATGTCAGTCCAATCGCGCTGCCCGGCACGAAGCTCGTATTGCTCGGGATCGGATCCGACAGGCGAGCTGTTGCCGAGCCGTTTCCGGTGTTGCGCAGTAGGATCGAGTATGTCAGTTCGTCACCTCCGTTGGCGATGGTGGCGCTGGCCGTCTTTTGGGATTCCGCCAAAGACGGCGTTCGGACGGTGTAGGGCACGAAAACCCGGTATGGAGCCACCGAAGTGACGGTATCTCCGTTTGCCGCGTACGCTCCCAGATTTCCGACCGTGTCTCTGGCCCTCGCTCGGAACGAAAAGGAATGCGCTCTATTGCCTTCGAAGTATGCGCTGGTTGCCGTCGTGCCCAATAACCAGTCGGTCCAGCTACCGTTGTCTGCCTTGACCTGCACGTCGTAGCTCGCCACTCCCGAAGCGTCGCTCCCCGACCACTCCACCAGGAATTGCGCCGCTTCTACCGAGACTGGCAGCGGCCGAATGGATGCCACCGGGGCCACGTTGTCCACGTAAGCCGTCACGGCGGAGACCTCTGAAACGTTGCCGGCTCGATCCACGGCTCTTGCCCTGATCAAATGGCCGACCCTGTCTTCGCTTCCGAAGCTCCACGTGTATTGCCAGAGATCCGCTCCCTGGGCGCTGAGCCAGCTTGCTCCTCCATCGGTACTCACCTGTACTATCGCAATGCCCGAAAGACTGTCTGTTGCCGACCCAGCTACGACGTAGAGACCCCCGTTTAGTACAGCTCCGGTTGTCGGCGCGCCGATGCTCACTATGGGTCGAGTGTTGTCGACGGTTATCGTGACACCGGGTGCGGGCGCCTCCACGTTCCCCGCCGCATCTCTGGCGCGACTCCTCACCGCGTAGACCCCGTCGGCCGGCAGGGTCCACATGTAGGCCCAGCTACTCATTCCCACGGCAGGTTCCCAGGCCCCATCCTGTATGCTAACCTCCACGGCGACTGCACCCGAAGAGGCTACCCCTCTCAACGCGTACACGGTTCCCGAGATCGCTCGCCCGCTGGAAGGCTCAGTTATGGAGGAGGCCGGCGAAAGCCGATCCACGGTGACCGTCGCGCCTGCGCCGGGACTCTCCACGTTGCCCGCTGCGTCTGTCGCCCGACTCCTTATGGAGTAACTCATGCCCTCGGTTATCGGCACCGTCCAGTCGTACGTCCAGCTCGTCGTGCCGATCGCCCTCTGCCAGGGACCTCCGTTTACGGCTACGTCCACGGCGCTCACTCCATAACCATCCGACGCTGTGCCGCTGATCGATTGCGTCGTGCCCGTGATGACGATGCCTTCGGTTGGTGCGGTTATGATGGAGGTGGGCCCGGTGTTGTCGACCAGGACGTTGATGCCGGGCCCGGGTATCTCTGCGTTACCATGTGCATCTCTGGCGCGAGAGCGAATGCTGAAGCTGGCGCCGTCCGATGGAGGCAGATTCCAGGCGTATTGCCAGGAAGAAGTTCCACTGGCCGCTGTCCACGTGGCCCCCCCGATGCTCACCTCAACCGAGGCCACGCCTGAGCCGTCTGAGGCACTTCCGCTCACAAGATAGGTTGTGCCGCTGATGATCTGCGAGCCGGACGGACTCGCAATGTTGGACGTTGGGGATCGATTGTCCACTGTTACCGTGATCACCGCCCCGGGCGCTTCCCGATTGCCGGCCATGTCGGTGGCCCGACTCCGGAGCCTGTAGGTCACCCCGTCCGACGGAGGAATCGTCCAGTTGTACGACCAGGAAGTTGTCCCGCTGGTCAGGGTCCAACTGGCCCCATCGTCGGTTGAGACCTCCACTCGCTGGATGCCCGAGGTCGCGTCCCAGGCCGTCCCCGTGACCACGTGTGAGCTGCCGGTCAGAACCTCGCCATTCGAGGGACTCGTGATGGACGAGCTGGCCGGAACTCTGTCCACGCTCACCGTCACGCCCGCACCGGGGCTCTCCTCGTTGCCGGCCAGGTCTGTCGCTCGGCTCCTGATATTGTAGCTTGCCCCCTCACCGGCAGGCGCGCTCCAAGTGTACGTCCAGGTGAGGGTACCGCTTGCCCTCTGCCAGGTGCCCCCGTTGATGCTGACGTCGACGGCGCTCACGCCGTACCCATCGAATGCCGTTCCGCCGATCGTCTGCGTCGTGCCGGAGATAATGCTGCCGCTGCTTGGGACGGTTATTGTGGATGATGGTGCCCGGTTGTCGACGACGACGTTGACGCCTGATCCAGGCGTTTCGACGTTGCCCAAAGTGTCTCTGGCGCGGGATCGGATGCTGTAGCTGGCGCCGTCCTTGCTAGGCAGATTCCACGTGTATTGCCACGCAGTGGTCCCGGTGGCCGCCACCCACGAGCCCCCGCCGAGGCTCACTTCCACCAGGCTCGTGGATTCGCTGGAGGCTCCCGCTACCACCCGGGTTGTTCCTGTGATGACCGTGCCGCTGCTTGGACTCGTTATCGCCGAAGTAGGCGCGGGATTCTGCACGTTCACCGTGATGCCGGTGCTCGCGGTTTCTACGTTACCGGCCCTGTCGATCCCTTGGCTTCTTATGTTGTACGAGCCGTTGGCGGGAAGCGTCCAGGTGTACGCCCAGGTAGTCGTGCCGACGGCGTTTGTCCAAGGCCCCCCTCCGATGCTCACCTGGACAATATCCACGCCGTATCCGTCGGAGGCTGTGCCGCTAACGACGTAGCTCGCCCCGCCAATGGCCTGTCCGTTGGTGGGGCTCGCTATAGTCGAGCTCGGCGGAGCTGTATCTACGTTAACCGTTAGGCCCGGCCCGGGGCTCTCGATGTTGCCGGCCACATCCGTAGCTCTACTCCTTATGTTGTAGCTCACGCCATCGGTAACCGGCACGGTCCAACTGTACGTCCAGTTAGACGTGCCAGTGGCCCTCAGCCATGCACCTCCGTTGACGCTGACGTCGACGGCGCTCACCCCGTATCCATCCGACGCCGTGCCGCTGATCAATTGCGTCGAGCCCGAAATAACGCTGCCGCTGGCAGGGAGGGTTATGCTGGATAATGGGGCACGGTTGTCGACGGTCACCGTCACCGCCGGTCTTGGTGTCTCCGCGTTACCAGCCACATCGGTCGCCCGGCTCCGCAGGCCGTAGACCATTCCATCCGAGGAGGGAATCGCCCAGTTGTACGACCAGGAGTTGGTGCCGGAAGCGGCGCTCCAACTGGTTCCGTCGTCCGTCGACACGTCCACCCTCTGGACGCCGGACGTCGCATCGTAGGCCATTGCGCTGATGATCGCGAATGTGGTGCTTACGAGTTGCGTCGATACCGGGCTGCTTATCGTCGACGTCGGCGTCGTGGCGTCAACCCAGACCGGGTAGACCGAGCTCACATCCGTCCCGCTGCTCACATCGAGAATCATGAACTGGATCTGATTGATCGTCTGAGAATCGACGAAGGTGGCGCCACTGACGCTGAGAATTGCGGTCGTCGATACCACACTGGTCACAGAAAGGCCGGTGCTTACCCAGGCCGAACTCTCGATGCTGCCCGCCGTGGAGGTACGGTATGCGGCGGTGCCGACATCTAGGCCGGCCGTATCGGTGACGGCTACACTGATCGTGAGCGTCTGGGTTGTCGCCCAACCGCTTGGCGAGATCTGCGACCAGGCCGAGGAAGCCGAGGATAGCGCTGATCCCTTCGCGGAGCCCGTCGGAATCAGCGCAAAGAACGCGAGGAGGGAAAGCAATAGTAACGGAACAACGCCTGCAACAGCGTTTCCCCAGACCGCATCTTTCCTGCCCTGGTTCGAGCAGACCATGCTTCCTCCCGGAACAGCGCAATTGGCCACGTTGGCTAATTCTAACAGCGATCTCTTTAAGCAACTTAAAAGTCCGAAACGCCCTTATTTACGAATTGTTAAGGTTGACAAACACATCCCCGCCCGTTAGCATAGCCCCTGATGCAAACACGACTCCGTAGGGCAAGGTCTCCTCGCCCTGGGCCGGGAGGTGGGCACGCGCGAGGCTCCCTCGGCCCGGGCCAGGGCGGTGGGACACCTGTCGTGGCGGACGCCTGCGCCCACCAGTGGCGGGGGCGGGGCGCTTGGTATGGGCAACCCTGCGTGGTGGCCCCCTGGGCGGACAGGGCCGCCCGCCCAGGGGGGGGTGCTCGGCGTCTCGGCCATTTCGCACCATATGCGTGCGCAGCCATAGTCTATGAGAGGGCGCACGAACTTACCGACTTCGTGAAGGCGGCCGTAGTATTTGGAGCAAATGACGACCGAAGAGCGCAGGGCGCCCGAAATGACCCTTTCCAAGAGCTATCCGGCGCTGAACCCGCCCCGTGAGCCACAGTCCTCCACGCCGCTACTTCCTGTGGCCGTGGTTAGCCTATTCGCATTGGGGCTGTTGTTGCGTCTGGCCGCCGTCTTCTACTTCGGGGACTTCACGAATCCCGTGACGGCGGAGTACGGCATCACGGCGCGTAACCTTGCCGAGGGCAGAGGCTTCATCGGAGGCGCCTGGTTTGGCCCGGAGGCGCCGACCGCGTTGAACGCGCCGGCCTACGTCGTCCTCCTCGCCGCCTCTATGAAGTACTTCGGGGCTCAGGCTTACCTGGCCCTCGAGATTGCGCAGGCTTTGCTGTCGGCGCTACTGCCGTTGCTCATCCATCGACTTGCTCGACTTCTGTTCGACCGCCGCGTCGCCTTCATTTCCTTCTTGGTGGCGGTCGCCTACCCACCTTTCATCTATTTCCCCAAACAGATTTCACCCGCCGTTCTGACCACACTCGCGGCCGTCCTCGCCGTCCTCTCGATCCTGGAGCTGGCGCGGCGGCGAGGTCTTGTAAGTTCGCTGCTGATAGGGCTGGTGCTGGGGCTTGTGGCTCTGATCGAGCCCATTGGCGTGATAATGGCCATAGGTGTGGGCGCGCTGCTAAGGCGCTCGCTATCGTTTCGTTCAGTAGCGCTGGCGGCAACCGTGGCTCTGCTCGTGGTGTTGCCGTGGGAGATACGCAACTACGTGGAGTTTGGCGCCGTCGTGCCTATCAAAACTTCTTTCGGCCTCAACCTGTGGTTTGGTAACAACCCGTACGCGACAGGTTACCTCTTCACCGCCGACGGCCGGCCGATGGCTGCGGTTCTCGATCCCGGCTTGGCCGAGGAGTTGTCCAACATGGATGAGGTACAGCGCTACGCCGCGCTGGCGCGTCAGGCGCTAGGATGGATCGTCGGCAACCCGATGGAGTTTGCCGAGCTTAGCCTAAGGCGTGTCTTCTATTTCTGGTGGACCTCGCCCACCGTCGACGTCGCGTCCTTCCAGGCTTACGAGCCGCCCTACCTGTACAAGCTCCAGGTCATCTTGCTCGCTCCCTTCCTCGTCCTAGGCGCCGCCGGTGCCTGTTGGGCCTACCGGCGCAACCGCCAATCCTTCTCGGTGCTCATCTGGTGGCTCGCCTCGTTCACTCTGGTCTACGCCGTCTCCGTAGCGGCCAACAGCCGATTTCGCCTGCCCGCCGAGCCGGCGCTAATTGTACTTTCGGCATACGCGGCGGTTGCGATCTCAACCTATATAGCTAGGCGACTACACCTTTGATAGGTAACGCAAAGAACCTGGTTCAGGTGTATAATCGTACTCTGGAAAACGAGACCTGGCGGGTGCCGTGAATACTGCCTATGGCTAGCCACGGCGCTGTGACGACGTGGCGACAGCTGTCGATCAGAGCTGGAATCGGCTTCACATGCATGCACGGCCCGATGCGTTTGCAGCGTTTGGTGTTGTGTAGCCTTATCTTCGAGAGAAGCATTCTTCCAGACGTCGTGCTGCTCAAACGGCAGTTGCAAACGTACTCCAAAGAGGACAGGATAGACCTCGTTGGAATCGATAGCGACAACAACGTTGTTGTCGTCGAAATCAAGGATAGGACGGTAGACGAGAGCATTATCCCTCAGGTGCTTCGATACGCCGTGTGGGTTGAGACGCACCCTGACGCCGTGAAAAGTATCTGGCTTGAGCAAAAGGATAAGCTGGCCGAAATACGGTTCGACTGGGACCGTGAAGTGACCCTTAAGATCCTTGTGGTTGCGCCGTCTTTCAAGCCATCGGTTCAGAGGTTGGTCAACCGGATAACTTATCCAGTTATGCTCTTGGAGTTCAAGAAGTTCTGCGATGGCGAGCGTGAATACATATTCTTGGACGAGGCGATCCCTGAGAAGGAGGCGCCGTACAAGGCGATAGATGCTGTTCGCCTCTACGACCTGGACTTCTACAAGAAAAATTACAGTCCCGACTCAGCGAAGGAGTTTTGGAGACTCTGTGAAAGGGTAGAAACCTACGTCAAGGACCGAGGCTGGAATCTAAGCAGGGCAGACAACAAAGGTTATGTCGCATTTAAGTATGGTTTTTTCATAGTGTTCGGCGTACAATTCGTCAGCTCCAAGAGCTTCGCCCTTTTTTTCAAGATCCCGCAGCATGTTGCTGAGAGGTTTAGTGAGCGGGCCACCGAGATGCTGCGGTACGAAGAGGCTTGGAACCAGGCCGTATACAAGGTGTCCGACGGAGGGGTAGACCTACAGGCGCTGGAACCTCTGTTCTCGGCAGCGTATGACCACATAGTCCGGAAGAAATAGGACTGGGATTGATCGATAAGCAAATCATGAGGAGGTTGCACTGCTTCTCACCTGGGGCACGAGGCAGTTTTCCGGCCGGTGTCTGTAGGCGCTTTTCGCTTCCTCGCATCGACTTACGTGGTATACTGGCAGCCGATAAGGTGACAGTTGGAGGGAGAGCGCGTTGAGCAAGCGGCACCGCCCCGCAACAGGCGGCAACGCCGAGCGCCGGCGTGGGAAACGGCTGGACCAACTGAGGAGGATGTCGGAGCGCCATTTCGCTGAGGAACTCTATCGGCACCAGCAGGCAACATGGTCGGGGGCGCGAGTTCGTGCCCACGCTGAAAAGCATCGGCCCGACTATGCCAGGCTGACGGGAGAGTCGTTAACGGAAGACCGCCTGCGGAAAATCACCGACCTGACCCTTGCGAGTTGGGAGCGCGTGTTCACCTGCCTGGACGCGAGGGAGCAAATCAGCTATACCTTCATTGCTACCCTGACCCAACGAGTTCGGTTCCTCTTCGTGCGCAAGGTCGGTGCCCGGCCATACCCCACGACAGGATCAAGCGCTCTCCCTAAGCGACAGTGGCAAACGCTCTATTGTAAGACTCGCCAATGGATCGGCGCCCAGGCGCTCGCTGGCATCCAGCATCTCGAGGCCAATCACGTGCCCGTCCGCGTCCAGATCGGCGGTAATGCCTTCCTCTAGATCCAGGCTGTCCTCGGCTTTCACCTTTCTTAACTCGATGTACAACACGTCCACTTCCACATCGTAGGTGATGCGCATACCTAGCTCCTTTCTGGCCCGCGCCGCCGACGCGTGACGGTGACGATTACCGTGGTGCCCCCTTCGATGGTGTAAGCTACCCGCAGCCAACTCTTACCCCACGGCAGCGATAACCTGGCCCTCTGTGATGCCATCCCGACGCATACGGTTGCGGCTGTGTCTGCTGAAGCGAATCGTTGGCCTGGAACTCACCCCTCCTGCCTTCCCCTGCCCTGCTGCTCTATGCCATCACCGGGGTAAAAAAAGTACCCCCTGGGCGACTCGAACGCCCGCACCCGGCTCCGGAGGCCGGCGCTCTATCCTCTGAGCTAAGGGGGCTTACCGCTACTATTATAGCCAATTGGCCCGCGTCTTTCAACCCGTTTCGCTTCGGCGTATTCGCATCTCAAAGCACAAGCTGGACGAGTGCTGGGAGACCATGCGCCACGCAAGCCGTCTTCGTGACATACTGGGGCGCAGGAGGGGAAGAAGTGGAGGAAGAGGGCGTTGAGCAACGTGCCGCCACGAGGTGGGCGAGCCGATGATGGCAATGTGCTGAGACAGCAGCGGCTTGTGCAATTGGCCGGGATGTCCGATGGTGAGTTCGTGGATGAGGTCAGAAGCCACCGCCAGGCAAGATGGCGCCGAGCAAGCCTAAAAGAGCATGCACGTAAGCACTGGAAAGATTTCGAGGACTTGTTCGGCAGGAGACTGTCTCCAAGCGAGCGAGAAGAGGCCACGGCAACAGCTCTGGCTAGCTGGGATCGTCTCCTCACTGAGTTGGACTCACAGGGGAATATCTCGTACGCATTCGCTGCTCGTTGGACCCAAGGATACGGTATACTGGTGGTTGTGACACGGGCAGGGAAAGTCAGAACAGCGCTACCTATGGCAGATCTTGGCCGTTGGCTTACGCGACATCCTGCTATCATTGAGGTGACCGAATGTGGCAAGAGACTTGGACCTTAGCGTCGAACGGTACGTTGCGCTTGTGGATTATCTGCCTGGTGAAGAAGAAGCTGAAGAGGTAATGTACACTTTCCTCTACCGCGACGAGGTGCACGACGCGTTGAAGGCAGGGGGCAAGCTACCCGTCCCCTTGGCAGAAAGACTTGAAGAGGCGGATCGCAAGGTCATGTCAATGCGAGAGGATCTCGTGCGCCGCTTCCCCGGCGTCTTCATCGACCGCGCTCCTCGGGAATACTGGTGGTGGCATCTTGATAAGGGCCTTCAGGTGCCTGAGAAGGCCCAGGACGCCGCCTGAAGGCCCACAAACGACGTCACTCGCCCGTGCCGAGCCTCCCCGAATACACGTCCACCACCCGCCGGCTCGCCAGCATCTCCGCGATGTCCTCGTCCGTCCGGACCTTGCTAACATCCAGACGCTCGTAATGCGTCACCTCGCGAACGTCCCTGCGATGCTTCGCCGGCGGCATTGCCATCGGAAAACCGATGGAGAAAACCTCTTTGACGACCAGCGGGGGCTGCACTCCCAGCACCTCGCCAATGGGCCCGAGGCTGAACTGATTCGTCGTTCCCCAGCATATCGCCAGTCCCAACGCGGTCGCCGCCAGGTGGATGTGTTCCATCGTGCAACCTATGCTCACGTAAAGAATGGATTCCGGAAAGCTATACCCGGGGTAAGCAGCCGTGAACCTCGTATCGGCGCAGACCGCCAAGAGCACGGGAGCATCGGCCACCTTATGGCGCATCATGGCATCTGTGCCCTGGGGGAACTTTGGATCGATCTGCGTCCCCTTTTTGATGGCCTCGATCATGATCTCCGCCATCTGCCGCTTCCGCTCCGGGTCTCTAACGACTATGAACTCCCACGGCTGCGAATTCGCTCCCGATGGCGCCAGCCTGCCCGCCTCGATAATCGTTTCAATGTACTCGTCGGGAACTGGATCAGGCTTGAACCTGCGCGTGTTCTTTCTTTGCCGCATCACCTCCAGCAATACCTCGATGGCCGAAGACCCTTCCGTCACTTGTCTCCCTCCTCTGGCGAGAATCCATATGTGGTCGCCATTTTACTTCGCCTGCCAACCCCTGTCAATTTGCCTCGAACAAAATCCTTGCCAGCAGCCCCACCATTGAACTATAATTGATCAGGTCTCACGCCGGGAGTACAGAAAGACTCCACATTTTGCGCCACGCCATGGCTGCTTCGAAAGGAGGTGTAGATACGTGCGAGAGAATGTCGAGCGTGCACTGGATTCTATCCGGCCGGCGCTACAGGCCGACGGTGGAGATATCGATCTGGTGGACGTTGATGACAAGGAGGGGGTCGTCAAGGTGCGCCTCGTGGGCGCCTGCGCCGGTTGTCCCATGTCAGCGATGACCCTTCGGCAGGGCGTCGAACAAGCACTCAAAAGGTTTGTCCCTGAGGTCAAGAGGGTCGACGCGGTTATGTAACTCGCGGCGACCGCTACCATAAAGTTTGGCAACGTGCCCGCGCTTTGCAAACATTCGGTCTGCACAGTTGCGCAGGCATACACAATTCCGTGGCCCTCCACAGAAGGAGGGCCACCTCGTTCTGGCCTTGACACGCGCGTCGAAAACGGTATCATAGGCCGTAACGAAAAACGTTGGAAAGGCACGATAATGGTGCGCAGTAGGGATGCTCGACCAGATTTCGAGAAAATGGATGGGCTTGTGCCTGCCATAGTTCAGGATTCCGAAACCAGAATGGTCTTGATGCTGGGATTTATGAATGCCGAGGCGTGGGACAAGACCCTTCGAACCGGGCTGGTGACGTTCTGGAGTCGCAGCCGGCGCAACCTGTGGACCAAGGGCGAGACATCCGGCAATCACCTTGCCGTGCGGCGCATCTGGATCGATTGTGATAACGATTCTCTGCTGATCGAGGCCGAGCCCAAAGGCCCTACCTGCCATACAGGCGCCACGTCGTGCTTCTTTGAGGAGATAGTCGATGCTTAACCTGGTTTTACCCAAGGGCAGTCTCGAGCAGCAAACACTGCGCCTGTTCGAAGAGGCGGACCTTGGGATCAAGAGGCTTGGCGACCGAGAGTACAACGCCACCATTAGCGATCCGCGTATCGGGCAGGTCAAGATTCTCCGTCCCCAGGAGATATCCAAGTACGTCGAGCAGGGCTACTTCGATCTCGGCATCACCGGCCTCGACTGGATCATCGAAAACGATAGCCAGGTCGTAGACATAATGGACCTGGCCTACAGCAAGCAGGGCATTGGCGGCAATGTCAAGATCGTCCTCGCCGTGACGCAGGAGAGCGGCATCACGGTGCCAAGCGATATCAAGCCCGGCAGCCGTGTCTCCACGGAGTACCCGGTGCTCACCAGATGCTATTTCGACAAGCTGGGCATCCCCGTGGGGATCCACCTCTCTTACGGTGCAACTGAGGCGAAGGTGCCTGAGATAGCCGACGCCATCGTCGACGTCACCGAAACCGGCGCCACTTTGCTCAAGCACGGGATGAGGATCATCGGCGTCGTTCTCGAATCCACCACCCGACTCATCGCCAACGTCGATAGCTATGACGATCCCGCCAAACGGGCCGAGATCGACGAGATAACCACCTTGCTCGGCGGCGTGCTGGCGGCCCGGGGCAAGGTCTTGATCAAGCTTAACGTGTCCGAAGAGAACCTCGAGGGCGTGGTCTCCATTCTGCCCGCAATGAAGGCCCCGACTGTCTCCAGGCTGTTCAACACCGATTACTACGCCGTGGAAACCGTCGTGGTCAAGTCGGAAATCAACCTTCTCATTCCCGAGCTCAAAAAGAAGGGCGCCGAGGACATCCTGGAAATACCGATGCTCAAAATCGTCAAGTAGGGGCGCGGTCTCCGCGCCCTCTCTGCGCATTGAGCGAAGAACACTGTTCGATGGTCAGGGGGACCTGGATGAGGAGACGCGTCCTGTCCCCTCTCCCTTTGGGAGAGGGTTAGGGTGCGGGTCGTGCTCGCGCCGATTAGCTTGGGTGTCCACCAGAAAGCCTCGATCCGGGCAGGTTCTCCAGCTCCAATCGATCGTGCCAGAACTCGGCCACGATTCTCGCCAGGTTGCCGGTCGCCGACAGCATCTCCGCGGCATCCTCCAACCTGTCCGGCCAAACCACGGCCTCGACCCGAGCGTCAGGTCGGGCTTCCTTCCGTTTCTCCTTTCGGCCTATCCATGTGCCTAGGATAAGGCTCGCCGCCTCCCGCGAGTACTTCTTCGCCAGGTCCATCCCCTCGATGGTGAGCAGCGCTTCGGCACCTGTGCTCCGTGCAAGTTTCTTCCCCGCGCGCGAATTCAGGAACGCGGCTACGAACTTTGCCACGGCCAGAGAAACGGCGAAGATGACTGCCATCCGGATTAGGCCTTTCATATCATCCACGACCTCCTGTTGAGCCACCGGCGTATTCTTGTGCGGGCCCGTTGCCAGTAGTATCTGAGATTGGGCCAATGTCCTCGGCGATATTCGCGCAATTCGATGACCCTACCCCGCCAGCGGTGCTGTGTCTGGCGCTTTCTCCTGTTGGCAATGTGTACCGCGAACGCCGCGAGAAACAGTGCCAGGCTCGCTGCGCTTATGTAACTAGCAACCCATGCTACAAGGCCGTGGAGGCCGTAGCCCAAGATGGCCAGCATAAGGCTTGCCACCAGTAATGTCGTCGGCGAAATTCGCAATTGCCCGATGGCTGCAGATACGCCACGTAGTAGATGCTGCCTAAGTTGGCTCAGCCTCCGCCCGGCCCGCTCGAAGCGGCTTTCTTCGGGCACAAAACTATCCATCTTCTCCAGCAACTCGAGTATCTCGCGCTCGTACTTCTTCCTCATTCCCCAGTGCCTCTATCCGTCCCGAGAGCCAAACCAGATGAATCGGGGAGCAAGCCTCTCAGACCTCGCTCTAAGCTCTACTACTATAGTATACCTGGACCCGACCATAAATCAATATTGAGGCGCCCAAATGCTGACGCATTTTCTGGACATGGGCAGGGGGCGTGATGTCATGTCAAAAGCGGCGACCATACCAGCATGGAGAACAAAAAAATAAAGACCGGGGTGCTACACAATCGCACTCGATTTTACCTCACCACTCCGCTCGTCGCGGTTGTCCCGTTCGGCGTCTACTGACGCCCAGCCTTGCACCCCGTCTTTATTTTCCGGCATTATAACAGAGGCTAATGCCTATGTCAATGAGGTAAACGGTGGATGAGGCAAAAGTAAACTATTTTCGACCGCTTACCGGATCACCGCTTTGCGCGGGCGCGAACCCCCCGCTAGCGGCCTTCCCCGATTCGGAACATCTTTGTGCCGCAAACGGGGCAAACGCCCGTCATCGCCGGCCGTCCGGTCTTCATCGTGATCTTCTGCGGATCCTTTATCTGCCGCTTCGTTCGGCACTTCACACAATATGCTTCCATTCTGCACCTCCTGAAACGTGACCCACCTCTCGCACGGTCAGTGCGTTAGGCCATTCACCTCACATCCTGCCGCGAGTACGTTACATAAACCTAGAAAGGTGGTGCAAGATGTGTGCCAAAAAGCCCCGGCCGGCCTCTGGCATTACCGAACCGCCTTGACCAGTTCCTTAAGGCTCTCGATCCGGGGCAAGTTCGACTGGGGATGCTTGCCGGCGCGATCCAGCAGGAAGCTCCCTATGCCCACGTTTGCGCCACCCTGAACGTTCGGCTCCAAATCGTCCACGAATGCCGCCACCCCTGCCGACACGCCCATTTCGCTAAGCGCGTGCAAAAAGATTATCGCGTCCGGCTTGCTCGCTCCGACGTAGGCGGAGATGAAAAAGCGCTCAAAGAACCTCCTCACTCCAAGGCCGTCCAGCGCCTCGACCATCGACGGGTACGCGTTGGAGATCACGGCAAGCCGGTGGCTCTGCGCGAGTTCCTCCAGTACCTCCAGTGTCTCAGGAAAGAGGTAGCACCAGCGCGTGTACATACACTCCTGCGCTATCGCGCCCACAAGATGTCCGTCCTCTTCCTTCACGCCAAGGTTCTCGAGAATCCGGCCATAGAACTCGAGCCAGAGAAGGTCCTCATCTTCCCTATTTCTCACGGCGATGTCACCCAACCGCGTGATCCACTCGTCCATCCGCCGGTACGCCGCTATGGCTGCTTCCTCGCTCACTTGCAGCCCGAACTTCCGCGCCGCGTTGCAGAACCGGGTCTGTCGGTTCGGATAAATATCGAACAATGTTGCGCCCGCGTCAAAAAAGATCACGTCGTAGCGATTTGATTTCTCCAAGAAACTCACCTACACAACAAAGAGGGCCGGGATTCCTCCCGGCACCGAAGGTTTGCGGTTTCAGCGCATGCCGCTGACCCCGAAGCGGATTTCCCAGGTCTACTGGGCAGGTCTTCAGTTGGCCCTGCTGGTAAGGCGCACTTTATCGTAGCAGGTACTGCAGTAGACCGGCCGATCGTTCCTGGGCACGAAGGGAACTGTTGTAGCCACACCGCAATCGGCGCACACCACCGAGTGCATCTCTCGCGGCATAGCTCCTGAGCGCTCGCGACGCCTGGCTGCACGGCAAGCAGGACAACGCTGCGGCTCGTTCACGAGTCCCTTCTCTCGGTAGAACCCTTGCTCGCCTGCAGTGAACACGAAGGCAACACCGCACTCTCGGCAAGTCAGGGTCTTGTCCTTGAACTCCACCTTCTCGACCTCCTTTTGAGATAGTTGGTCCAGTTTAGTCGGGGCTAGCGCCGTGCGTGGGATCGCCGTGGTGCCCTTCAGCGCTGGAGGGCTTGCTCGCTGCTGACCGTACTACCCTAAACGTGTACCACCGGCAGCAGTATATACGAAGAAAGTGCAAAAATCAAGAGTCTGCATTTCGTTGGCGGCCAAATGGACTTCTGCCCGCCTTCCGTGGTATCATTTGATATACGATAAGAATGTAGGGTGGGTATGCAGTACGAAAAGACGGTTCTAGATAACGGCTTGAGAGTTGTCACCTCCGAAATGCCCTACGCCCTCTCGGTCAGCATGCAGATATTTCTCAGCGCTGGCTCGCGATACGAGCACAAGGAAATCGGCGGCATCTCTCACTTCGTCGAGCATATGCTCTTCAAGGGAACTCAAAAACGCCCAACTGCCAAAGATATCTCCGAGGCGGTCGAAGGCATCGGTGGCGTGCTAAACGCCGAGACTGGCAAGGAAGCCACCGTATACTGGGCAAAAGTGGCTCGTCCTCACTGGCTCGTGGCTCTGGACGTCCTTGCCGACATCGTCCTCCACTCGAAGTTCGAGCCTGCCGAAATCGAAAAGGAACGCAAGGTCATTGTCGAGGAGTTGAATATGCTCGCGGACACTCCCCAGGACTGGGTTCATATCCTTTTCGACGAAGCTCTTTGGGGGGACCAGCCCCTCGGGCGCGATGTGGCCGGTACCAAGGAGTCCGTCGGACACATTACGCGCGAGCAGATGGCGAATTACTGGCGCGAGCGCTACCTGCCGGGCAGCGCCGTCGTGACGGTAAGTGGCCCCATCGGCCATCGAGAAATCGTGGAGCAGATCGAATCACATCTCGGTGGCTGGTCGCCTAACGCTCTTCCGGTGGCCGAGGAGACCGTCTCGGCCAATTCCGAGTCGCGCGTGCTCCTGCAAACTAGGAAGACCGAGCAGGCGCACGTATGTATGGGCTTCCCTGGCCTTTCCTACGTGCATCCAGACCGTTTTGCCCTTGACCTGCTCAACGTCGTCCTTGGCGAGGGCATGAGCTCGCGGCTCTTCCTTGAGATCCGTGAGAAGCGTGGGCTGGCCTACGACGTCCATTCCTACGTGAATCACTATCGTGATGCCGGCGCCGCCATCGTCTACGCGGGCGTCGATCCCAAGCGTATCGAGCCGGCCATTCAGGCCACGCTGGGTGAGATCGCAAGGCTCAAGTCCGGCGTGCCTCGCGATGAATTAACCAAAGCCAAGGAGTTCTGGAAGGGTCGCCTGCTGCTGCGCCTGGAGGATACCCGGGCCGTGGCGTCGTGGATGGGTGGACAGGAGCTTCTGCTCAACCGCATCATGAGTCCGGAAGAAGTGGTGGAAATCATCGACGCGATCCGCGACGACGATCTGAGGCGTGTGGCTAGCGATGTCTTCGTGGAGAGCCAGTTGAAGCTTGCCGTCGTCGGCCCTTTCCCCAGGGAGGGTAAGTTCCTCAAGCTGCTGCCGGCGTGAGCGCCTGGCATCTCGGGCAGATGTAGGTCCCTCTCCCGCCGACCACGATGCGCTGGATCGCCGTGGCGCACCGGGGGCACGGGTCGCCCGCGCGCCGGTACGCCTTCAAATTGAACTGGTGCCCGCCGCGCCTACCGTAGGCGTCAACATAGGAAATAAACGTGGTGCCGCGATCCTTGATCCCCTCCTGGAGCACGTGCCTGATCGCCTGATACAGCCGCGCTACCTCAGCCTCGCCCAGGCTGCTGGCCCGCCGCGCCGGGTGAATACCGGATTCGAACAGGGCCTCGTCCACGTAGATATTGCCCATTCCCGCCAGAAAGGTCTGGTCTAGCAAGAGAGGCTTGATTCGGGCGCCTCTTCCACCCAGCATCTCGCGGAACCTCTCCAGTGCGAAGTCCGGCCCCAGCGGCTCGCGCCCCAACGACTCCGAAAGTTTCTCGAATTCGGCCGATGCCATCAGCTTGACGCTGCCGAATTTCCGCGCGTCCGCCAGCCGTAGCTGCTGTCCGTCGTCAAGCCGGAAAACGACCCTCACGAACTGATCTGGCTCGGCCTCCGCTGGCCTGAGGAGCAATCGGCCGGTCATTCTCAAGTGCACAACCAGCCTATCGCCACTTGCTAGGTCGATCACGATAAGCTTCGCCCGTCTGCGAACCCCCACAATCGGCTGTCCCATCAGCCGTCCTTGTAAGTCCTCTGGATCTGGATGGACAATCGTGCCGGGCCACAGTATGTCGATTCCAACTATCCGTCTATTCACCACACGCGGTTCGAGGTCGTTTACGATCGTGGTGACTTCCGGTAGCTCTGGCATGCCTTA
Organism: Chloroflexota bacterium; assembly: GCA_016210495.1. The sequence goes on along the minus strand of JACQUC010000252.1, from coordinate 41,967 downwards.
GTTCATCTCGTTCCAGTTTGCGCCGACTTTCGTCTCGACCTTAAGCTGCACGCACATAGGCAGCGCGTTCTCCATGATGTTCTTCACCAGGTCGTTGATCTCTGCCAGTTCTGCCCGTGGCACCTCAAAAAGCAGCTCATCGTGAACCTGCAAGATCATCTTAGTCTTCGACCGGCGTGCCCCCAGTGCCCGGGAGACGCGCACCATCGCGATCTTTATGATGTCGGCGGCAGTGCCCTGGATAGGCATGTTGATCGCCGTTCGTTGCGCCGCCATTCGCAACGCATGGTGGTTTACATAAATCTCCGGCAGGTAGCGCCGTCGGCCCAATAGCGTGGTGACGTACCCCCGCTCCTCAGCTTCCCGCTTCGTGTTCTCCACGTATTGCTGCACTCCCTCGTACCTTGCGATATAGTTCGCGATGTACGCTGATGCGTCCTTGCGCGACAGACCCGCCCCCGCTGCCAGCCCGTAGTCGCTCATGCCGTAGATAATGCCGAAATTCACAACCTTGGCCACCCTGCGCATATCCGATGTCACTTTGCCAAGCGGCACGCCGAAGATCTCCGACGCCGTCGCAGCGTGAACGTCCTCGTCGGCGGCGAACGCCTCGATCAGCCTCTTGTCCTGAGAAATGTGCGCCAGGATGCGCAGCTCGATTTGCGAATAGTCTGCGCTCAGAAGAAGCGTGTCTGAATCGGGAGCTATGAATGCTCCCCGCACCTTGCGCCCAAGTTCCGTACGAATGGGTATGTTCTGCAAATTGGGCTCGCTCGAGCTCAGTCGTCCCGTCACCGTGCCTGTCTGATTAAAAGAAGTATGCAGGCGCCCCGTCTGCGAATTGATCATCAAGGGCAGGGCATCTACGTAAGTCGACTTGAGCTTTTGCAACTGCCGGTACTCCAGCACCCGCTCGACAACAGGATGCGCCCCCCGCAGCTCCTCCAGCACGTCCGCTTCGGTGCTGTGGCCGGTCTTAGTGCGCCGCGACGGCGGCAGCCGCAACTCGCCAAAAAGAACGCTCGCCAGTTGCTGCGTGCTATTGACGTTAAAACGATGTCCCGCAAGATCGTAGATGGCGAGCTCGAGATCGACGATACGATGGTGCAGTTCTGCCGAAAGCTGGTGCAAGAAGCCGACGTCGAGCGCCACACCGTGCTGCTCCATCTGTGCCAGCACCGGCACCAGCGGCATCTCCACGTCTTTGTAGAGCTTGCCCAATCCGGCCTTTTCGAGCTCCAGCACCAGCAGGCCACTCAGCCGGCACGTCATATCTGCATCGCAGCTCGCGTATTGCGCCGCGTCCGGTATCGGCACTTGGGCCATACTTATCTGCGTTTTGCCCTTGCCGATGAGCGTCGTAATCGGCGTCATCTCCACGCCCAGCTTCGTCCACGCCAGGTCCTTGAGATTGAACGCGCGCTGCGACGGCTCCAGCAAGTACGCGGCGATCATCGTGTCCACGGCGAACCCCCGTGGACTCAGCCCCTGTCGCGCCAACACCGTGATCTCGTACTTGGCGTTGTGCGCACACTTGGCCACGCTCGCGTCCTCCAATAGGTCTCTAATCCTGTCCAGCACCAGTTCGGCGCGAAGCTGTTTGTGGCTTTTGCCGTCGACCTCCTCGGTCCGATGGCCAACGGGAACGTACCAGGCGCAGGCCGGCGCTGTCGCCACCGCAATTCCCACAATTCGCGCCCGCATCGCGTCCTTGTGGGTCGTCTCCAAATCGATGGTAAACTCACGTGCTCTCTTCATAGTCTCGATCAATTCGTCCAGACCGCTTTCAGTCTCGACAACGGTGTAATGCCGGTCCTGCGCAGCGCTGAACTCAGCAGCCCGCGGCATAATGACCGCCGCCGCCAGCGGCCTGGGTCCACCGTCGAGCGTGGTCGACGTGTCGCCTTCGAACATCCCTATCTGCACCGCGAGCCCGCCCCCTGTGTCCCCCGCGGCCGCCGCCACAGACCCAACTGTGCCGTCGTCGATCTCAATCGTACCTTGCCCACTCCCGACCCCTGGCCCCTGGCCCTTGCCACCTGGCCGCTGGCCCCTGCTGCTCTGCGCCCAGCCCCCAGATCCAGGCCACTGCGGCAATCTTCCCAGCAGACTCCGAAACTCTAACTCGCGCAGCAGCGCCACGACCTTATCGCGGTCAAAAGCTACAGTCCGGCAACTGTCCGGATCGAGCTGGATGGGTACGTCCGTCACTATCGTTGCCAGATGCTTGCTCTGACGAGCGCTCTCCCCGTTCCTCTCCAGCACGTCGCGCAGCTTCTTGTCCACTTCCTCCAGGTGGGCATAGACGTTCTCGACGGTGCCGAAGCGAGCCAACAATCTGGTCGCTGTCTTGTCGCCCACGCCGGGCACGCCCGGTATATTATCCGATGGGTCCCCTTTGAGGCCCTTGAAGTCCGCCAGTTGGTGCGGCTCCAGCCCATACCTGCGCCTGACCGCTTCCTCGTCGTATAGCGTAGTTTCCGCGAAGACCCGGCCCGGTGTCATCACCCGGACGTGCGGACCGACCAATTGCAGCGCATCGGTATCACCCGTCACAACAATCGTTTCGATTCCCGCATCAGTGGCCTGTTTAGCCAGCGTCCCCAGTACGTCGTCGGCCTCGAACCCCTCGACCTCAAAAGCAGGGATGTTGAACGCCTCTATGAGCTGCTTCACTCTCGGGAACTGCTCGTACAACCCATCTGCTGCCTTCGGCCTTTGGGCCTTATAAGCCTCGAACTCCTTGTGGCGAAAAGTCGGCCCGGCCTTATCAAACGCCGCCGCGATGTAGTCCGGCTTCAGCTCGTTCCACGCCTTGAGCAGCATCTGGGCAAAGCCGTATGTCGCGTTCACCAGCTCGCCCTTACTCGTCGTCAACAGTGGCACTGCGTGAAAAGCGCGATGCAACAGTGCGTTGCCATCGATCAATACCAATAGTCCGGCCATTTCCTCTACCAATCTATTGTTGTGGAGGCCCCAACCTCTCTGGATGGTCGTGCGGCTCCGGGGGAGGCGCATTCTGAAGCTTCTTTTCGAGGGCCGCTTTCAAAGAGACCAGCCTTTTCTGGAATACGGCCGAGCCCAAAGGCTCACTCCACATAATCAAGGCGTCCTCCCTGTTGTCGCTATAGTATCGTTTCCGGAGCCCCTCCTCACGGAAGCCGTACTTCTTGTACAACGTCTGCGCCACGGCGTTCGATACTCTCACCTCGAGCGTCACGTAGTTGGCGCCTGCCGCTGCTGCCAGGTCGATCAAGCCAATCAGCAACAATTCGCCGATACCCTGGCCGCGCAGTGTGGGACGCACGGCGATCGTCGTAATATGGCCTTCGTCCAGCATCAGCCACAGGCCCGCGTACCCGACAATGGTCCAGTCCTGTGTCCTATGATCGCGCCGGCCGAGTCCCTGGAATAATTGAGATAGCGCACGCCGGACCAGCGATCTCTGGACTGGAGACTGGGCTGCGGCCTCTCTGGTTGCCCTGGCCCCAACTCTCTGTGGCTCTCGCTCCCCCTCCCCCGGACTTATCCAGTAGGCCACAACGTACCGGCTGAGCCTGTTATCCTGTAACTCGCGCCGATAGGCGTGCATTGGCCACGGTGCCGCAAACGACTGCCTCTCGATCTCAGCGACCTCCGGAATGTCTTCCAATTCCATCGGTCGTACCGCATAGGGCAAATTAAGCTGCCTCCAAAATGCTCGACATAATCATGGTTCGGGGCTTTCACTGGGGCTGCTTTCGGAGCCTCGGCGCACCGCCAGCGCATCGGCTCGCCTGCTCTTGGTGATTGCAGGTCCGCGCAAATACATGGGCTGTAGCTGGACCACGTCGTCGACGTCACCTGCGCGCAACCGCCTCAACCCCAGTTCCGCCAGGTAACCCGCACGCCTCAGGTTCGCCGCTCCGCTCGGCACGTGGATCAGCTCTCCCAGTCGCCGGCGCAACTCCAGGACACACTCCTTCCGGATGTCTCCACAAAGTAAAGTTGGGCGATCTGTCAGCGAGACGATATCCGGCACTCCGCCAATCCAGGGTTCCTCCCTCTGAAGCCATTTCCTATCTATCGTCTCGAACAGAGCAGTGCTGATTTCGCCCCGCCCCGCGTCTAGAATCGGTCGAATTGGCATCCTCAGGTTGGCATACGCATAAGCAATCGTCTCCAGGGTGCCTATCCCCACGAGTGGTATCCTCAACGCGTACGCCAGGCCCTTGGCCGTGCTCAGCCCTACCCGAATGCCGTTGAAGCTTCCGGGCCCCAGCGCCACCACCAGACCCTTGAGGTCCTTGGGCTCTAGCCCCGCCAGCCCCAGCAGCTTATCGACCTGTGGCAACAGTTGTGTCGTGTGGCTCCGGTCGGCTATCCACGTCTGCTCTACATGCACATCCCCGTCGTACAGCGCCAGGCTAGAAACCGAGGTCGAAGTATCGATTGCAAGAATCATTTCTTTGTTCCTGCCGTCCTTCGCGGCCCCGATACGTCTCCGGCAATGTATCGGGGCCCGCGTCAACCCTCTAACTTGGGTGCTCTTGCCAGGAAGGTTGACGGCGACCCCGATGTATCGGGGCGCCGAAGGACACCCCAACCTGCCAAGCCGTACTTACCTGCCAAAGGACTCTCAAACCTGCCATGCGTGGCCTCGCTCTGCCGTAGGGCAACGATCACCTGCCAACCGCGCCTCCGCGGTGAAACCGAGCCAACCTCTGCACCATTCCCACGTACCTGTCGCCCCTGGCTTGGAAGATCATCTTTCGCTCGCGCTTGCCCGCGACGATGAAAGTTATCCAAAGGCGCTCTGCCGGCCAGACCTCTGCAACGCGCTCGGGCCATTCTACCACGAAGATCCCCCGTCCACTCACATACTCCTCTAAGCCCAGCGCCACCGCCTCTTCGACGCCACTAATTCGGTACAGATCCGCGTGATACACCGTCGTGTGGTTGTGGTACTCGTTCACAAGAATGAAGCTGGGGCTGGAAACCTGATCCTTGATCCCCAGCCCCCCGGCCAGCCCCTGCACAAACACCGTCTTTCCGGCCCCGAAAGGCCCTTCCAGAAGGATGACGTCACCAGGCTGCAGTAGCCTGGCCAGGCGCCGCGCCAAACGCTTTGTCTCGGCCGGGCTGTGGCTCTCAAGCTCAAGCGTTGCCGTCGCGATCACCGTGCGAAATGGTCCCAACCTCCTTTTTCCGTCTCTATGTGCGTTCCGTCGGACGCCACCACCGCTACGTGACCCGCCGGTCCCTCCATTATCTCGCCTATGACTGTCACCTCCGACAGCGCCTCGCCGGCGAAGCTCCTTGTCACCACCTCCATCGTCTCCCGTGGCGCTGCAAAAAGCAGCTCGTAGTCTTCACCCCCGTAGAGCGCCTGCTCGATAGCGCGCGCGCCAAAGATGCCAGTCACAGTTGGATGAATCGGTATCCTATCGGACCAGACGCGTGCGGCAACCCGGCTCGCCTCACAAAGCTTGGTGAGGTCTCCCACCAGCCCGTCGCTGATGTCCATCGCCGCCTGTACTCCTGCCGCAACTAGCGCTCGGCCCTCGGCAAGACGCGGCGTGGGGCGCAGGTGCGCCGTCCGCAAGACATCCGCCGCGTGCGAATCGACCGACAGATCGGCCATAATCATTTCAAGCCCGGACGCCGACGTGCCGAGGAAGCCAGTAACCCCCACCAGGTCGCCGGGTCGCGATGCCGACCGCCTCAAAAGGCACGCTTCCTGGTGCGAAGATGGCCTCAGGCAGTCTTTTACAGATGCCTCTCCAATTACGCTCACAGTGATCATCACGCCCGCAGGAGATGACACCATATCTCCACCTGCGATCGCCGTGTCACATCTACTGGCGAGATCAGAAAGACCTTTGTAGAAATCTAAGACGTCCTGGACTTCTGCCTCATTCGGCAGACCAAGGGTTACAAGTGCGTAGCGGGCGATACCCCCCATCGCCGCAATATCGCTCAGGTTCACGGCCAGGGCTTTCCAGCCCAGATCGTACCAAGTCGTCGGCCCCAGTTTGAAGTGTACGTTCTCGATGAGGGTATCGGTGGTGGCCAGTTGGATCCCTGAGCTGGTACGCCACGCTGCCGCATCGTCGCCAATCCCGATGATAAGTCCCGAGGGAGCAGGCGGCACTGCCTTGGCTACCCTCTGAATCAGTCCAAACTCGCCGATATCTCCGATCTTCATCGTCCCAACGCCTACACGCAAGATTATACACCCTTCAAAAGTTGTCCACAATGCGAAGGCGTGCTATACTTGTTGGCAAGCATGCGCATTGCGTTGATCTCCGACATTCATTCGAATCTGGCAGCTCTCGAGGCGGTCCTCGCCGACGCCGGGCCCGTCGACGAGACCTGGTGCGTTGGCGATGTCGTCGGCTACGGCCCCGATCCCAACGAGTGCGTCGACCTCTTGCGGGCACGGAAGCATCTGTTATGTGTGGCCGGCAATCACGACCGGGCGGCTATCGGCAAAATGGATACCCGCAACTTCAACCCGGACGCCGAGGCCGCGGCCCAGTGGACCAGCCGCCAGTTGACACCCAGCTCGCGTCGCTTTCTCGAAGAGCTTCCCCCCGCGCGGGAGTTGGAGCAGCACGACATTACCATCGTTCACGGCAGTCCCCGCGAACCCATCTGGGAATATATGATCTATTCCAGCATCGCACAGGCAAATGTCGAGCTTCTCAACACGCGCTACTGCTTCGTTGGCCACACGCACATTCCCGTAATGTTCAACTGCGCCTCGGGCCCGCTCGGTCACACCTGCCGGACCGTGACGCCGGTCTACGACGTCCTCTTCAAGCTTGCCGACGGTTATCTGTTCGTAAACCCGGGAAGCGTCGGCCAACCGCGTGACGATAATCCGGATGCCAGCTACGTCGTCCTCGATCTGCCCGATCACACCGTCACATACCGACGCGTGCCCTATGACGTACAGAAAACGCAGCGCAAGATGCAAAAAGCCGGGCTGCCGCAGCGCCTGTGGATGCGGCTCAGCTACGGATGGTAGGGGTAGTCGGGAGGCCGCCATATGGTTAAGTCTGAAACCATTCGTGTCCAGTCCAAGGGCTTCTGCGATATCGTCGACGTGACTTCGCAGATACGCCAGCACGTGGCTGCCTCTTCCGTACGGACCGGCTTCGTCGTGGTCTTCGTCGCCGGCTCCACCACGGGCGTCACCACCATAGAGTACGAGCCAGGTCTTATCGCGGATCTCAAGGCCGCGTTCGACAGGCTCGTCCCCACGAACATCCCGTACAAGCATGATGCCACCTGGGGCGATGGCAACGGCTTCGCGCACGTCCGCGCCAGCCTGCTGGGGCCGTCGCTCTCGGTTCCCATTGTCGGAGGCGCACTCGCCCTCGGAACCTGGCAGCAAATCGTCGTCATCGACTTTGACAACCGCCCGCGCCGCCGCGACGTCCTGATTCAAATATCAGGTGACCTGTAGGGGCAACCCTGCGTGGTTGCCCGGTCGCTCCTACCCCTCGCGCACTACCTCTACGCCGCCTCTTTCCCCAACGCCCTTGTTGACTAGCACCTCGGCGAACACCGTGGCGTTGGGCAGCACGACCTGCTCTCCATTCTCCGTTCTTAGCACCGTCGTGCGTATTCCCACCCCCTCGACCCGTCCGGCGAAATCCTTGACTTTGATGGTGTCGCCGACTCGGAAGGGCCTTTCGATCAGTAGATAGAGGCCCGCCACGAAGCTCTTCAGCACGTCCTGCACCGCAAGGCTGATCGCGAGGCTCAGTGCACCTATCACCGCCACCAGGGCCGTCCAACTGATGCCCAATATGCCCAGCACCGTGATCGCCCCGAGCGTCAACACTCCGATGCCGGTGAGCCGGCCAACCAGGATCACGATGTTTGGGTCCGCGTACGTGCGAAACAGGCTCTTCTGGACCGCCGCTCGGACGCGGCTTGCCACTGCCAGGCTCACCACCACGACGAGGATGACGCCCGCAAGCCTCAGCGCCAGCTCCACCAGCGCCTGCACCAACCAGGCCTGCCACGCCGTATCTGTGCCTTGCAGTGCCGGCAGCCAAGCAAACTCCATCGGCCTCTCTTCCTCCAATCTGTCAGTTTGACACCAATCGCCGCCGTTTGGTAGAATATTGAGTGTTTAGGGCAAGTAGCTCAGTTGGTTAGAGCGCAGCGTTGACATCGCTGAGGTCGTAGGTTCGATCCCTATCTTGCCCACTAGGACGGGCAACATGAGCCCGTCTCTTTTGTTTGCGGTACTGGTCTTGTCCCTGCGGTCGCCGGGTAGGTCATCGGCCTCGCCTCGCCCTGTAGCCCTGCCTGGTGTTGCGCGCCACATCCATCACCAGGCAAGACGTAGCGCGCAAAGGCATTCGCGGCACTAAGAACCACCTGAGCCGCTGCCCCGCAAGCTGCCCCAGAAAAAACGCCCCGACCATCGGAACTAGGGTGGCCACTTCCCACGGCACCTGCAGTGCCAGCCGCACGGCCACTACCACCACCACTGGCAAGTGAATCGCCACAAACCACTCAGCGCCCAGCGCCGGGGTATTGGCCCGCCAGTAGCCAAAGGGGATATTCACCACCAGAATCGCCGCTGCCATCGCTAGCACTACCACCATCTGGATTGTCGCTCCCGGATCCGAAGAAATCATGATGCACCAAATTCTACCAGGAACGCACCCCAAATCCAAGCCTATTGGCTCAGAAATTGCAGCCTGAGAAATGGCTTGGTACCCTGGCTGAGTCCACAGATCAGGCCACACTACTTGCTCAGGTATCTTGCGAGGGGAAACATGGCTATGGACATCATCTCTGGAATCGTCGTCGTGACGTCGGTGCTGATCCCCGGCGTCGCTCCTACCGGCATCTACGCCGTTCGCGCCTCCGACGGCGACTCCTCAAGACCACTGGCGAAGATAGCTTCCATCAGCTCAAAGGAGGTGCCACCGGCCGGCTTGCGGGTACTGTACGAAATATCGCACAAGCGCAACGGCGGACGTCCGCTGTCCGCCCTCGGGAGGGGTGGGGCTCAGACATCTCTGCAACCTAGCGCACACTACCGGCTCGCGTTGCTCGCCCGTCCACTATCTGCTATAATACGGTCAGGCGTTGACTGAATGAAGTGCCGCGCCGCAATATTCCATAGGCTTCGATCAGGACGAGTAGCTGGAATCCCGGCTCCAGAGAGGAGAGACCTCGGCTGCGAGTCTCTCTAGCCGTCGATCCGGCAAAAACCACCTGTGAGCCTGCAGCCGAAAGAGATACCGGAGCCCAACCGGGCCTCGAGTAGGCGTGCACGGAGGCACCCGTTATCAGCCCAACGAGCCAGCAGAACACCGAAAGCTTCAGGCTGACCGCTGAAAGCTGATCTCTCTGACTTTGGGGGGAACCACGTGAGTGTACCTCTCGTCCCAAGGACGAGAGGCTTTTTGTTTTGTGAAAGGAGATCGTATGGTTGAGGAGACCAATCTGGAAAGAGTGAGGCATTCGGCCGCGCACGTGATGGCGCAGGCGGTCCAGTCTCTTTTCGGCAAGAATGTCAAGCTGGGCATCGGCCCGGCCATCGAGGACGGCTTCTACTACGACTTCGATCTGCCGCGCGGCCTCACACTCCAAGACCTGGGTCAAATCGAGCAGAAGATGGCGGAGATCGTCGCGGCCAACCTGCCCTTCATCCGAGAAGAACTGGACAGGGCGAAGGCCCGGGACTTTTTCCAGCAATTGGGCCAGGAGTACAAGGTCGAGCTTATCGACGAGATTCCCGACGATAAGGTTTCGGTTTACACGCAGGGCGACTTCGTGGACCTGTGCCGTGGCCCCCACGTCATCAGCACCGGCAAGATCGGCCCATTCAAGCTGCTAAGTACTGCCGGCGCTTACTGGCGCGGCGACGAGAAGCGCCCCATGCTGCAGCGTATCTACGGCACTGCCTTCGCCACCCAGGAGGAGCTGCAGGCGCACCTGAACAAGCTCGAGGAGGCCGCCCGTCGCGACCACCGTCGTCTGGGACGAGAGTTGGACCTGTTCAGTGTCAGCGAGGATGTCGGCCCCGGCCTCATCCTCTGGCATCCCAAGGGCGCCATCATTCGGCAGACCATCGAGAACTTCTGGCGTGCCGAGCATATCGAGCGCGGCTACGTCCCCGTCACCACGCCCCACGTCGGCAAGCTCGATCTCTGGAAGACCAGCGGCCACTGGGATTGGTACCGCGAGAACATGTTCCCGCCAATGGAGATCGAAGGGCAGGAGTACCTGCTGAAACCCATGAACTGTCCCTTCCACATCACCATTTACAACAGCGACCTTCGCAGCTACCGTGACCTGCCGCTCCGCTGGGCCGAGCTCGGGACCGTGTACCGCTACGAGCGCTCCGGCGTCTTGCACGGCATGCTGCGTGTGCGCGGCTTTACCCAGGACGACGCTCACATCTTTTGCCGGGCCGACCAACTGGAGAGCGAGATCGTCGGCGTGATCGATCTCTGCCAGTTTATGATGGCCACCTTCGGTTATGAGGAGTTCGACGTCGAGCTCAGCGTGCGCGACCCGGCGAACAAGGACAAGTACATCGGTGCCGACGAGGTCTGGGACCAGGCAGAGGCCGCCCTTATGCGTGCCCTCGACCTCAAAGGCGTGGCCTACCGCCCTATGGAGGGCGAGGCCAAGTTCTACGGCCCCGCCATCGACATCAAGGTCCACGACGCCCTTGGCCGTGCCTGGCAGGGCCCGACCATCCAGGTCGATTTCAACCTGCCCGAGCGCTTCGGGATGGAGTTCGTCGGGACTGATGGCTTCAGGCACCGCCCCGTGATGGTCCATCGCGCCATCTTTGGCTCGCTCGAGCGCTTTGTCGGCGGCCTCGTCGAGCATTACGCGGGCGCTTTCCCCGTTTGGCTTGCCCCGGTCCAGGCCGTCGTCATCCCCATCGCCGACAGGCACCTGCCCTACGCCGAAACTGTGGCGGAGCGCGCCAGACAGGCCGGAATGCGCGTGGACGTCGACGGCCGCCGTGAAAAAGTCAACTACAAGATCCGCGAGGCCCAGTTGCAGAAGGTCCCTTACATGCTCGTCGTCGGCGACCAGGAAGTCGGTTCTGACACCGTCTCCGTCCGACTCCGCACCGGCGAGAACCTCGGCCCGTTAGGTATCTCCACCTTCGTCGACAAGGCTCTCCAGGCCGTCCAGTCGCGATCCCTGGTGCTTTCGTGAGCAAACGACCGGGACGATAAGGGGAATCCTGGTGGTGGTTCGCTGCAAAGCTATTGAGTGGTATAATGCACAAGGAGAAGAACATCTGGTTGAGGTGCCGTGCGATGGCGGTCGAAACACGCTACCAACACATTGTTTTGGACGACAACCTTGTCCCCACGATCGGCGGAACTACGATGAAGGTCGTGGAATTGGTCGTGGAACAGGCGGCATACGGCTGGAGTGCTGAGGAGTTGCATTTCCAGCATCCCTATTTGACGCTTGGACAGATCTACTCAGCGCTTGCTTACTACTGGGACCATAAGGGTGACCTCGATCAGGACGTCGAGCGACGATTGGCTCGTGTGGAGCAACTGCAGCGCCAGGCGAAACCGACCTCGCTTCATGGCCGCCTTAGAGGGCGAGGGCTCACGTGGGGCTCACGTAGTGGCTGTTGCTTTATACGTGGATCAGCACGTCCCAAGAGCTATCACAAGTGGCCTACGACTCCGCAACGTTGATGTGCTTACGGCCTATGAGGATGGTGCCAGCGAGCTTGATGACGCTGCTTTGTTAGACCGAGCTACAAGCTTGGGTCGTGTCCTGTTCTCCCAGGACGACGACCTATTGACAGAAGCAACCCATCGCCAGGAGAAAGGCATGTCCTTTAGCGGCGTTATTTACGCACATCAACTTCGGCTCTCAATTGGAGGATGCGTCGATAACTTGGCGCTCATTGCAGCCGCTGGTAGGCCTGAAGATCTTTGGAACCAAGCGCTCTTCTTACCGTTATGATTGCTGCTTGATAGCTCTGGTGAGGGCAGTCTTTTACGTCAGCCGATCGAACAAACCCTCCAGGCCGCCCGCGCCCTTTCCACGCGCCTCCTGGCGGATGGCTGCCAGCGTATCTTCGTACGTCGGCCGCGCCGCACAGTAGAAGACGCCCAGGGAATCCTTTTCCTGTTCCAACGCCAGCGCGAACGCCCTGACTTTGTCGGAGGAATCGTGCTCCGAGGGTATTTCCACGACCCGGCTGGAATGCTCCTTGTAGGTGTCGTTCCACGTCACGCACGGGCTGATCACCTGGATAAAAGAGAACCCTCGGTGCCTGATTCCCTGCACGATGAGATCGGTCAATTGAGCGGCGTTCGCTGAGTAGCCGCGCGCCACAAAAGAGGCATCGTAGGCCAGCGCCATTGCGATCGGGTTCAGGGGCACCTCTGGAGAGCCATAAGGGGTTGATTTCGTCCCCTTCGATTGCTTGCTGGTGGGCGACGATTGTCCTTTGGTCTGGCCGTAGACCGAGTTATCCATAAGAATGTACGTGAAATCCACGTTGCGTCGCGCCGCGTGCGGCAGGTGGCCTCCGCCAATGGCCAGGCCGTCGCCGTCTCCGCCCGCGGCGATGACCGTCAGCGCCGGGTTGGCGACCTTGACGCCCGTGGCCAGTGGCAAGGCACGTCCGTGCACCCCGTGGAATCCATAGGCGTTCACGAAGCCGGGAATCCGACTCGAGCATCCTATGCCGGATACGATAACCACGTTCTCGGGGTCAAGATCAAGCACGGTAAGCGCGCGATAGAGCGAGCTAAGCACCCCGTACGCGCCACAGCCCGGACACCAGATTGGCTTCAGTTGTCCTTTGTAGTCCAGCGGACTACGCTTGGTGGCTATTTCTATTGCCATCTACCGCCACCTCCCTTATCCGGGCAAGGATCTCCATCGGCGTGAAGGGCGCGCCCGTGTACTTGTTCACCTGTATCGGCTGCACACCATACCTGGCGCGCAGGACGCCCGCGAGCTGCCCCGTATAGTTCACCTCGGGCACGATCAGGTGCTTCACCTCCCGAACAAACGACCGGATCTCCTCGTCGGGCAAGGGGCTCAGCGTCTCGGGATACAGGGCCCCAGCTTTCAGCCCCTCGGCATTTGCGCGTGCCACCGCCTCTCGCACCGCACCTTCCGTCGAGCCCCAGCCAATTATGCCTATGGCGGGCCTCTGTGCCCCAAAGCGCCGTGCCCCGCTCAGCTCTTTCGCGGACTCTTCCAACTTTCGAAAACGCTTGTCCATCATCGCCTTACGGACGTCCGGGTTCGTGCTAGGATGGCCGTACTCATCGTGCTCCAGACCGGTCGCCACATAAGTTGACTGTCGCTCCCCTGGAATCGACCTGGGCGAAACCCCGCTCGCCGTGAGCGCGTACCGTCGATAGGTGACCTCCTGGTTCAGCTCTGGCCGCACCCGCTGTACGACCCGCACATCGTCCATTCGTGGCCGGCGGATTGCCTCCGTGCGCTGCGCCAGCGATTGGTCCGTGGCGATGATCACGGGCATCTGGTACGTCTCGGCCAGGTTGAAGGCGCGCACCGTCAGGTTGAAGCATTCCTGGACATCCGTCGGCGCCAGGATGATCCGCGGCGCCTCGCCGTGCGCGCCGTAGAGCATGTGGTTCAGGTCCGACTGCTCGGTCTTCGTGGACATGCCCGTGCTGGGGCCAGCCCGTTGCGCGTCGACTATGACGACAGGCACCTCCGCCATCGATGAGAGATCGAGAAGCTCGGTCATCAAGGACAACCCCGGGCCGGAGGTGGCCGTCATGGCCTTGACCCCAGCATAGGCCGCTCCAATAGCCGCGGCTAGTGCTGACATTTCATCCTCTGTCTGGACCACGTCCCCGCCAAACTTCGGCAGGTTCGCGGCCAGATATTCCATTATCTCGGACGCAGGTGTAATGGGATAGCCTGCAAAGAGCCGACAGCCGGCCGCGATCGCTCCCAGTGCAACGGCCTGGTTGCCCGACATCACGAGGAACTCACCTGCGTCGGCACCCTGGCCCAGCCGGAAATACTCTCGCTCTGCCAGGTTCTCCTGCGCATGGCCGAAGCCGGCCTGGAGCGCGACGGCGTTCCGCTGCGCCACTGCCTCGCTTTTCTTCCCCAGCTTCTCGGCAACTACCTCCGCCACCATCTCGCGGGGCAGCGACAGAATGGCGGCCAGCGCTCCCAATGCCACGATATTCTTACCCTGGGGGAATGCCACCTCTTTTTGAGCGATCTTGGTGAGCGGCAGCCCCACGGCGACACCGCGTTCGCTATCAGCGGGGCTGAACTCGTCGCTGTCGTAGATGAGCAAGCCGCCCTCGCGCAAATCGCGTTTGTTTTCGGTATAGGCGTGGGCATTGAAGGCCAGGAGGACGTCGACGAAGTCGCCTTGTGAAAGGACGGGTTCATGATCGACCCTGAGCTGGAACGTCGATGGACCGCCGCGCATTTCGGATGGGTAGGTCCGGTACGTCTGCACGTGCAACCCGAAGCGCGCCGACGCCATCGTAAGTATGTCGCCAGCTACGATGATGCCCTCGCCGGATTCCCCGGCGATCCTCATCGTTAGTCCCTTCGTCACGTTCGCAACCTCCTTTGGTTGCCATAGCCCCACCGCATTCATCCCCTTCGGGGGCAAGCCACCAACCCCGACACTCCACCTGGTCTGGGCATACCTCATCGTCACTGCCGAGAGGAACCGCATTTCTAGCCAGAACTGCCCTTGTACTCTATTCTAGCATCGCCCCCGGGCTTTGTCAATTAATGACTTTATAAAGTAGTAATCCAATAGCAGCGATGTGTGTCATTCCGAGCCGTAGGGGAGCGGTCCGAAGGACTCTCCGGAGTACCGGAGTCCGTCTCGGACCGGACTCCTTCGGAGAGGCGAAGAATCTCGGCACATGAAGGTCGAGACCCTTCGCTAAGCTTAGGGTGACAGGCATGACAGCAGCGTTGAGGGACTACTAGGGAGGAATTAGAGACAGAGATCAAGAAGCTGGCTCGGACCTGTGGACGCCGCTACATTGGTCTTGACTCGGTCGTTGGGAAAGGCATTGGAAAACATATTCCTGGCGGAGAGGGTGGGATTCGAACCCACGAAGCCTTGCGACTTACGCGCTCTCCAGGCGCGCCTGTTCGACCACTCCAGCACCTCTCCAAGTGCTGCACGCATCTATTGCTTGTGGCGGAGAGGGTGGGATTCGAACCCACGAGGCCTTGCGACCTACCGCTTTTCGAGAGCGGCACCATCAACCGCTCGGACACCTCTCCTTGGTATCGTACCAACGCCTCCCATAGGTCACATGAGAGGCGTTATGCCAGGCCGGTTTACGACAGCTTCCCGTAGTTCCTTGTTAAGCTGCTCCAAGTATAGCACAATGGAAATCCGGAGTGCAAGCCTGCGCTGCAGTAGGGCTGCCAAAGTCCGACTGGTAGGCACACATATCACCGAATGCCAAATAGGGAAAGCAGCCCGCGCAGTAGCGCTTCGAGGCCCGAGCTCGGCGCGGAGGGGCTTGCAGCACCTGATGATGGAGGCGATGGATTTGCTGCAACCACCGACGGCGCCGAACTCAATGGCGTCCCCGGCTGAGGCGCTGATGCCTCAGGCCGCTGCAAAGTCGGCGGTGTCGGCGTTGGCGATGGTGTCGTCGACGGCGTGGCAGTCGGCGTCGGGATCGGCGTTCTCTCAACCGTGCCCTCGGCCAGAGCCCCGAAGAAGTAGTCCAGCAGGCGCCGGCTATCGCCGTAGCGGTCGTTGGACCGCATGACGGCGACGAACAGCCGATAGTTGCTGCGCCTCGCAGAAGCTACGATCGTCTCCAACGCCTCTTCTGTATAGCCGATCTTGACCCCATCGGCGCCGTCGTAGCTGTACAACAGCCTGTTGAGATTCCAAACCTCGTACGGTCTTGGCCCTGTGATGGGGTAGCGCACGGAACCCGCAATCCTCGCAAAAGCCGCGTTTTGCATCGCGTAGCGTGATAGCGCCGCCATATCGTAGGCGCTGGAATAATGGTCGGTGGCGTGCAGTCCGTGTGGATTGCTGAAGTGCGTGTCCTTCAGTCCGAGCCCGCGCACCTTTTCGTTCATCATGTCGATGAAGCGCTGCTCTGTTCCGCCGACGTACCGGGCGATGGCCACGGCGGCATCGTTGCCCGACGGCAGCATCAAGCCGTAAAGAAGATCTTCTATCGACGGCTCGTCGCCTGGCTTGAGCCCCATCACCGTGCTCTGGCTCTGCACGACCATCTCGAAGCTGTCGAAATCGATGTGCACCCGGTCGGTCAAGCGAGCCTTCTCGATCGCCACGATGGCGGTAACCGTCTTTGTAAGGCTGGCAGGCGGTACCCAATCGTGGGCGTGCTTGTCGTACAGGATGTCGCCGTTGTTCCCGTCCAGCACCACGGCGGCCTCACCGCTAATCGCCGGCGCTTCCCGAAGCGCCGCGGACGACACGGCGTACGCCCCTGGTCCAAACGTTGATCCGACTTGCCCCAGCGCCATTATGACGACGACAAACATGATTCCCAGTGTAGACGGCGAAAGCCTTGCGAACATATGCACTCCTGGCGGTTAGTCGCAGTACGCGCAAACAGGCGCAACCCTCTCCCAATTTCAAACCGCACTTCACGTGCCACAGCTTCTCGTGCGCACGCTCAGATCGCTTGAATCGAGGCGAGCCTGCGAGCGTGACAAGCTATCTCGCGTCTGCCGCGAATCCCCGTGAGGCTGTTGTTGGAAGAGAGTGGCAATGATCGCCCTGTGGATCTGAGAGGAAGTAGGGGCAACCCTGTCTGATTGCCCTGATCCATATGATTGGTCAACCCTGCGTGCTTGCCACTGGTCTGTATGGTTGATCAACGCTGCGTGGTTACACCCGTCGCTTCAAGACCGGGCCGCGCCATCTCCCCCGATCCCCTCCGTGGGAGATCTGGGTGCAGTCAGCTTTCTCACGTACGCGAGCACTTGGTCCAGCTCGAAAGGTTTGCCGAGGTAACCTTGAGCCCCAACCTCTCGGCTGGCCCTTCGTGCGTCGGCGCTGGCGCTCATGACGACGATGGGAATTTGCCTTCGGCCACGCTCCCGCACAGCCTCGCAAAACTCCCAACCGTTCATAATGGGCATGACCAGATCGACGAAGGCGACGTCGGGGCTCTCCCCCTCACATGCTCGCAGCGCCTCTTTGCCGTTCACGGCCGTGATCACGTTGTACCCTTCAGAGCTCAGCAGTGTCTCGATAAACAAAAGGATGTTGGGGTCATCGTCCACGACCAGGACCTTGCGATTGGTGCTCGTCATCCGCCCTTTTCCCCCCTCCCTGCGCACTTGATACGCAAGACCAACTTTAGGTTCCACTTTGAGAACCTGGTGCCAACGGAGATAGCGACGATCGGAAAAGCATTAGGGTGATGCGTCCATTATACCACAAGCAGCGTTGAAGTAAACAGGCGAATTAGCGGAAAGTTGGGCAGATTTTTTCGCTGGTAGGGACGTTGCATGCAACGTCCCTACCAGGCGCCGCCTTATCTAGCGTTGCGGCTCGATAATCACTTTGATAGACTCCTGCGCAACGGCCACGAGTCGGAAGCCAAGCCCTATCTCTTCGAGGCTCAGCCGATGGGTGATCATCTCGCACACGAGAATCCGCCGCGCGCGGATGAGATCGAAAGCCACCGCGGCGTCCGCCGGGCTGCCGCCATAGCAGGTGGTGATCGTGACTTCGTCTGCCCAGAAGTCGCCCACGGGAATCGGCACCTCCAGGCCCGGCCGGGGGGGAGCGAACAGCAAAACCGTCCCGCCCCGCTCGATCAATCGCAGGGCCTGAAGGATGGCTTGTGTGACACCAGCACAAACCACGATGACGTCGGGCAATCGACCACCAAAGGCCTCGTGCAAGCGCGCCGGCTCGGCACGCTCCGCGTGGAACGAGGCGTCCGCGCCGAAGCGCAAAGCCGCTTGGAGACGGTATTCCACGATGTCGGTGGCCACCACCCTGGCCGCACCTAGCGCACGCGCCAGCTGCACGTGAAGCAGCCCGGCTATGCCGCTTCCGATGACGAGGACGTTTTGGCCTGCCTGCACCCGAGCCAGCCTCTGTCCGCGGACAACGCACGCCAGCGGCTCGATGAACGCCCCCTCCTCAAATGAGACATCGTCGGGCAACGGATACATGCCCCGCTCGACGTTGATGGCCTTCACGCGGGCGTACTCGGCGAAGCCCCCCGGATCGAAGTGCGTGCTGCGAAACGTGTCGCACGCCGTGTGGTGTCCATTAAGGCAGTAGTGGCAGGTGTTGCAGGGAACGTGGTGGTACGCCGTAACGCGATCACCCTCCTTGTAACGATCTACCCCTTCGCCAACGGCCACGATCTCCCCGGCGATCTCATGCCCCAGGACCAGCGGCGCCTTGTGGATACGGTACCATTCCATAACGTCGCTGCCGCAGATGCCGCTGGCCTGCACGCGCAGCAACAGCTCGCCGGATCCAATGCGCGGCACCGGTCTCTCCTCCACCCGCACGTCGTTGTTATTGTAGTAGACTCCAACTCTCATACAAACTCACCTCGCGCGCAGTCTGGTGCAAGATGCAAGTCGTGCCGGCGGACGTCTCCATCCACCGACTGGCCCGAAACGCTCACCCGTAGGGGCGGACGGCCCTGTCCGCCCAGGGTGGGGCGGGGCCGTCGCAGCCATTTTGTACCACGGAACTAGTCCAACATCTCGTCTTCTGGCACGCGGCGCCCAGCCAAGCTCAATACACCGGCAGAAATATACCGCCGCGGAAGAAAATGTATCGGAACAGCAGCGCGCCGATCAGCACCTCAATCACCTCCACGGCCATCAACACCTCGTCGGCGACCGGAGAGAACAGGGTGTGGGTGGCGTAGACGGCCAACGGTAGGCACAGTCCCAAGGCCAAAAACAAACCGTAGAACCACCACGCGGTGCCACGATTTAAGGCGAGATAACGCACGGACCTCTGGCTCGCTGGGTTGAAACTGTGGCTGCCCATCAGGTAGAATGCGAGCATCGCCAATACCGCCAGGCCGCTCCACAAAGCGAGCTGCTCGAATAACACTCGATTGGACTTTGCCTCAGATATCAAGCGCACGAAGAAACCCGCCAGGCCGGCACCGCTGTAGAGCGATACGCCCGCGAACAGCGCGGGCAGCAGCGAGTTGTTCCAGAAAGGTATGCCACTCCGACCCAGCAGGAACCCGGTGTAGGTCACGGTAAGAAAAGCGCTCAGGATCGAAAGCCACCGCAGAAAGATGCCCCCAAGCCAGCCCTGAGAGCTCCACGGCAGCCAGGAGAATCCCGAGTAGGCAGGCATAAGATATGCCAGCCCCGACACTAGGAAGACGCCAAAGAACACAAAGCCACGACTGATCCACGACGACTGAGGACGCCAGACGGCGCGCCAGAAGCGTTCCGGTCGCCCCAGAAAGAAGATGTGGCTAAATCCTTTTCCGACTGCGGCGATCGAAACGCCCAGCAGGGCGCCCTGAGCGTAATCCCCGAACAGCGATACCAGGAAGAGCCCGCCGCCTATGCCCCCGAAGTAGATCGCCAGCATAATGAGCAGGTTTCTTCCCCGCAGTCCCCACTGCTCCTGATAGACGTAGTCGACCGTCAGCTCCCGCAATGCAGGCATCTCTCCTCCTCCTCAGCGCATTCCGAGATAGTATATGGACGGCTCGGTACCTGCCTCCGGTCGCAGTGGCCTTCCGTCCCGATTCCGTATGAGTTTCGACACCTCGCTGTTCGGGTCGTCCAGGTCCCCGAAGGTTCTGGCCGCGCAGGGGCACGTCTCCACGCACCTCGGCTCCTTACCCCGGTCGATGCGGTGCACGCAAAAAGTGCATTTCGTCACGGTGCCGGTATACCATTCCTTGTAGCGAACCTGCTCGTACGGTGTCAGTTCCTCTCCGAAATAGCCGTCGACGGAGTCCATGAAAATCCTCACGTTGAAGGGACAGGCCATCATGCAGTAGCGGCATCCGATGCACTTGGCATAGTCCACCGTGACGATGCCGTCGTCGCGCTGCGACGTTGCGCCACTCGGGCAGACGGCGACACAAGCCGGCTCCTTGCAGTGGTTGCACAGGACAGGCAGGAAGATGCGCTTGGCAGTGGGATATGTGCCAACCTCTTTCTCCAGCACTTTGCCCCACAGAACGCCCTTTGGGGTACCGTTCTCCACCTTGCACGCAATGGCGCAACTGTGGCATCCTACACACCTCGCCAGGTCGATCACCATTCCCCACCTGGTCATAGCCCACCTCCATACCTGCCCATTTCCAGTAGCGCTGCACGACCTCTTGTAGAAACGTAGGGGCGGACGTCCGCTGTCCGCCCTGGGGCGGGGGCTCAGGGATTTCTGCAATCTACCGTACACTACCTGTCCAGTGCCCTATCCGCCGCTTGCGCCCATCAGGAAGTAGACGCTCACGTCGCTCCCTTCCCTGAGTTGAGCATCGAGTCCGAGCCGAGACACGTCCTCCTGATCGAAGAACAGGCGGCAACTACCGGCAAGCCCGCCCTCGCGGTCTCGCACCATGCTCTCGAACGAGCCTCCGTACCTGGCCGCCAATCTGTCCAAGAGGCCGCCGATCGTAGTTCCCCTTGGAACGTTGACGGCATCTCGCCGCCTGCCCGTGGCCAGCGAGTATGCCCCAACAAAACGCAACCTAACCCACATTTCGCAACTCGCTACACAAGCAATATTCTCGCCGCCGCCTTGTAGGGGCAACCCTGCGTGGTTGCCCCATCGCCTCCAATCTCACTGCGACCCGCACAAGACCTGTAACCCGCATCTCCGCTATTTTGCCCTAGACACCCTCACCTTGATGCAAGCCTCCAAGCCACCAGCCATAAAGTCGAAGTACTCCTCGCTCGTCGGCACCAGGGTGTTGAAATTGTTGCCCTTGCCGCGAGAGACCGAATGCCGCTGGGCCCAGTGCCCGCCGTGCCGGCTGATGGCTACTACCTCCGGATTGATGCACTGGGTCAGCTTCACTTTGCCCTGGACCTTGTGCCCCGGACTACCTTCGACTACGATTTGCTCTCCATCCCTGATGCCCTTCTTGGCCGCCGTGGCGGCGTTCATTACTATCTTGAACGCCCAGGGGTGAGCCTCCGCCAGTTCCGTCAACCAGGGGTTGTGAGTTCCCCACTGATGGATCAGAAACGGCACCCTGAAGGGAACGGCGAAAAGGTCGAACTCCTCCCGGGTCTCGCGCAGTGCGGGGCCGGGTCGCCACGTGGGCAAGGTTTTGTAGTCGGTCACGTCCCATTCGAAGCCCAGCTCCTTCGTCACTTTGGCGAGCTCCTCGCCAGCCTGAAGATAGTGCTCGAAATAGATGGGTGTCCTGGGCTCGATGAAAACCCTTGGATACCGTTCCTTCAGGGTCTTACGCCACTTGATGTGCCCGACCTTGGCCAGGGACTCCAAATCCCAGTCGGGGCCGAAGAGGGTCTTGCAAAACCTTTCCTGCATTTCTCGGTAGGTGTAGTTCTTGTCTGGCTGCAATCGCTGCTCTCCCTGGAGGTCCCAGACGATATTCACCATCTGGTTGTACTCCTCGCGAAAGCCCACTCGATCCGCTATCTCTCCCCAGATGTCCATCATCTCCCGTGTTTCGCTGGGCACGACCGGCGTGCTCAGATTGATGCACTGGTGGTGCAGGTCGATGGTGGCGCCGCCGTAGCCGGGAAGCTCGGCGCCCAGTTGCAGGCGCTCCAGACGAACCGGCGTTGGCAAAAAGATGTCCGCGAACTCGGCGGTCTCGTCGACGAAGGGCTCGCACGAGATCTGGTAGAGGTTCTTGAAAAACTCGGCCACCTCGGACGAGTTGCCGTGGTTCGTCAGGTTCGAGGCGTGCCTCGTCAGCAGTACCTTGGGGCGCGGTATCTTGTTGTCGTAGCGCTGGGGATGGGCAAGGTTGAGATCGAAAAAGGCCGACCCCGACCAGCCGACAGGAAACAGCTCCTCGGCGGAATGTGTCTTGGGCACCTTCACCTTCAACGGCGGGTGGCCACAGGCCTGCCGGACGCCGCCCATCCGTGCGTAATGGCTGGCGTAGAACAGCCCGTCAACCTCCCCAGGCTGCGCGGCCTTCCCGGTGATCGGATCTTTGCCCGTCCAGGCGTTGGGCGTGTGGTAGGGGAAGCTCTCCATTATCACACCCTCGCCCACCACGCCGCCGGGGACGAGAAGGTTGCCGACGATGGTGTTTATCATTTGGAGCGTGTTCCCGGTCACGTAGCCGTTGAAGTGCTGGCTTATGCCCGCGTACCAGTGAATCGCCGCTGGCCGGAACGGAAGGACGTGGCCCTCGATCTTGATGGTGGAACCGATCTGCGCCGCCTCGCCGAATTCCCGCGCCAGCCGCCTGATCGTGGCCGCCGGCACGGTGGTTATGGCAGCCGCCCACTCGGGGGTGTAGGACTTCAGGTGCTCCTTGAGCAGCTCGAATGCGGGCCGACAGCAAGTGCCCGGCGCTTCCTGGGCTCGACCTCTGGCCGGCTCCTGGATTTCCCCCGTCCCGCCGTCCGAAGCCAACTCGGCCGCTACGTGTACCTCGTAAGTGCCCTCGATAGCCACGTCCTTGAATTCGGCGTCGTAGGGCCGTGGCAGCCCGTCCACGGCGTCCCACATCATAGGCTTCCCGGTAGCAGGCTCGCGCAGGTAGTGTCCGTCCGGACCAATCAGATACGGCCCATTGGTGTACTTCTTCAGGAACTCCTCGTCGTAGATGCCCGTCTCGAGGACCAACACGTGCAGCCAGGCCAGCGCCATAGCTAGATCCGTGCCGGGGCGAATGGGTACCCATTCGTCTGCCTTGGCCGCCATACTCGACTGCACAGGGTCGATACAGACCAATTTCATACCCCGTCCGATGCGTGCGTTGGCGACGTCGAGGGCGGCCGTCGTGCCCGTGTGTTGAATCACCCCTCCTTTGTTGGATCCCCAGAGCACCAGATACTTGCAGTACTCACAGTCGGGGTACATGTGGAACGATCCCAACGTCTGGTAGGGCGGCGCGTGTACTGCCGCCGCACAATAGTAGCCGGTACTGGTGTTGCGATTTGGGGTACCGAAGGAAAGCATAATCGGCACAGGCATCCAGTTTGTCGCGGAGATATCGGCACAGCACAGGCAAAGGTCAGTGGGATCCTTTTTACGCGTCTCGGCCAGCTTCTTGGCCACCCTGTCAAGGGCCTCGTCCCAACTCACTTCTTGCCAGCGTGGATCGACGCCTATGCCTTTCTCAGGATTTGTCCTCACCAGGGGCTTCTTGGGACGGTTGGGATCGTAGAGGGTCACGACATGGGCCAAGCCCTTGGCGCAGAGCCTGCCCTCGGTGTACGGATTGTCCGGGTCACCCTCGATGCCGACGACGACCCCGTCCACCCGGTGTACCTTCATGCCACACATAGCGCTGAGACAACCGTGGCAAAAGGTCTTGATCCAAACGTCCTCTTTCGCTTGCGCAGCTTCCAAAGTCAACTCCTTTCGGCTCACGGCGTGCGGTCGGACCAGACACGCGTAGGGGCGGACGGCCCTGTCCGCTCAGGTAGGTGGGCGCCGGTACTCACCGCAAAGGGCGCAAAGGACGCAGAGTTCTCTTCATAATTCGTCTTTGCGCTCTTTGCGTTCTTTGCGGTTCACGTTATCCTCCGGCCGATAGTATCGTTTCCCCTTCAGCGAATCCGGCAGATACGTCTGCTCCCGCCGCCGGGAGTCGTTTTTGTCCCAGTAGCTCTGCTCATAGAGGTAGCCCTTGCCATACCCCAGGTCCTTCATCAGGCCGGTCACCGGATTGCGGATGTGCAGCGGCACTGGATCGTTGCGCGTGTGCTCCACGTCTTCCCGTACAGCCTTGTAGGCCGCATACAGGGCGTTGCTTTTGGGCGCGGTGGCCAGATACACCACAGCCTGCGCCAGAGCCAAATTCCCCTCCGGCATCCCGACGAAGTGCACGGCCTGTTGCGCCGCCACGGCTATGGTCAGCGCCATCGGATCGGCCATCCCCACGTCCTCAGACGCACAACGTATCAGCCTCCGGGCGACATAGAGCGGATCCTCGCCTGCCTCGATCATTCGGCCCAACCAGTAGAGCGCTGCATCCGGATCGGAGCCGCGTATCGACTTGTGCAGCGCCGAAATCGTGTCGTAGTGCTGGTCGCCGGCCTTGTCGTAAAGCAGTGCCCTGTGCTGAAGTGCGTCCTCGATGGCTGCCAGTCCGACATGCCGCTCGCCGCCCGCGTCCGCGGTAGCCGCCGAGGCCGCAAGCTCGAGCGCGTTCAGTGCAACCCTGGCGTCTCCGTTTGACATAACTGTCAGATGCCGGATCGCCTCCTCTTCGACCGTCACTCTCGCAACTCCCAGCCCGTGCACCGCGTCTGCCAGCGCTCGGCGGACGAGCGACTCTACCTCTTGGTCGGTCAGCGCTCTCAGTGTAAAAACGCGGCAGCGTGATAGCAGTGCCGCGTTGACCTCGAAGCTCGGGTTCTCCGTGGTCGCTCCAATAAGCGTAATCTCCCCTTTCTCCACAAACGGCAGCACGGCGTCCTGCTGAGACTTATTGAACCGATGAATCTCGTCGACGAAAAGAATCGTCCGCTGCCCCGTCGCGCGCTTGAGACGCCGGGCATCGTCGATCACTTTTCGCAGGTCGGCTACCCCAGCACTTACGGCGCTCAACGAGCAGAACCGGGACCGCGTCATCCGCGAGATCATCTCTGCCAGCGTGGTCTTGCCGCTGCCGGGAGGTCCCCACAGAATAATCGAGACCAGCCTGTCCCGCTCGATGGTCTTACGCAGCACGCGATCAGGGCCGACAAGGTGCTCCTGTCCCACGAACTGGTCAAAGGAGCGCGGCCGCATGCGCGCCGCCAGAGGCTCATCCTTTGCAGAAGCGACTTCTTCGAGCGACTCGAACAGGTTCACTCTATTGCTCCATCCTTATTCTAGGTTCTCCAGGTCCGCCAAGTCCTGAAGCCTTCCGGCTGCCTTCTTGCTTTTCTTGAGATTCTCCAGGTCGATGAAGCTCACCGCAGTCTCCTCAATCATAACCTCGACGCGCGAGGAATAGCACGTCGCAAAGTCGATCCCATGAGGGGTGGTGATCAGGTCTATTCGATTGGGTGGGTAGCCTAACTGAATAATCTGATCCGGAACCAGGAAATCGACGGCTCGCAAGCCGAGCGAGCCAAACCCAAACTGCTCCAACGCCTTAACCGTTTTGGCGGCATTCTCTTCGCTCATCTCGGTCCAGATGTCGAGGTCTTTCGTGTACCGTGGATAGCCGTGAAAGGCAACCGCATAGCCGCCAATGACGAGGTAGCGGACACCATTATCGTTTAGCGATTGTATAAACTCTTTGAAGTCTTGGTTCAGCACCGTATTTCCACCGATGGAACTCTTGTCGGATCTGCTCTAGCGTGGCCAGCCGAACCTGATAAGACTGCGTTTGCCAATACGCGAAATCACTCTTGGCGTCGCGAAGATTGACCTTGGTAAAGGTTTTCGATATGCCTGATGCTTTTTCCACTACACGATCTCGTATTCTTGCGCTTCGGTTGACCTCGCGTGATCGACACCTTGAACTCTATCACGTCGTCTGCAAATTGTACAGGGTATGTCGGTTGCTCTGTGTCTTGACGCACCCTCTCCCTTTACAGTATATTATCTGCGCCTAGCTTGCCTAGGCTTATCCAACTGGAGGGTGTCATGACGAACTTGCGCATTCCCGGGCCGACGCCTGTACCGCCGTCCGTCTTGCAATCTATGACCAAACAAATGGTCGACCATCGTGGTCCTGCCTTCGCGAAAGTGCTTAACGTTGCCACCGAAAGGCTGAAGGAGTTCTTCCAAACCACTGGCGACGTGCTCATCTTCCCTTCTTCGGGAACCGGTGCCATGGAGGCCGCCGTCGTAAACACCCTGTCGCCATCCGACCGGGTGTTGGCCGTATCGATCGGCGCCTTTGGCGACCGTTTTGCCGAAATCGCCGCCACGTTCGGCGCGGACGTGGTCAAGCTGGATTTCCCCTGGGGCACCGCCGCCGATCACCGCGTCATCGGGGATCATCTTCGAAAGGATCCCTCCATTAAGGCGGTGCTGGTAACGCACAACGAAACTTCCACCGGCGTCACCAACGACCTGGAGAGCATCGCCGAAGTCGTCCGTCCCCACCAGGCCTTGCTGATCGTCGACGCCATTAGCTCCATCGGCGCCATCGATCTGCCGGTGGACACGTGGGGCTGCGACGTCGTGGTGACAGGGTCTCAGAAATCCTGGATGATCCCTCCCGGGATCTCCATCGTCAGCGTAAGCGAGAACGCCTGGAAGGCGCATCGCCGCGCCAAGATGCCGCGCTACTATTGGGACTTCACGGCGGCCAAGAAGTACCTCGAGAAGGGACAGACACCCTACACGCCGGCGGTGTCCCTCTTCTACGCCCTCGACGAGTCCCTGCGCTTGATGGATCAGGAGGGACACCGGAATATTATCGAGCGACACAGGCGGCTTGGAGCCTTTTTCCGCAATGGCGCGCGGGAGCTCGGCCTGGAGCTACTTGCGTCCGAAAGGTATGCCTCGAACATAGTCACCGCCATTATGGTCCCTCCCGGAATCAAAGTCAAAGACCTCCGGCGCATTCTGCGCGAGGATCACGGTGTGGTGGTAGCCGCAGGCCAGGGCGCTCTGACCGAGAACATCTTTCGTGTCGGGCACGTCGGCTACGTTTCCAAGGAGGACCTCGAGGACGTGCTCGAATCCCTCAAGGCCACCTTGCCACGCCTGGGCTTCCATCTCGCGACCGAAAGCCGTGCGTGAGGACGTTCGATGGTTAGGATTCTCGTCAGCGATCCCATTGCCGAGGAAGGCATCGCCGTTCTGCAGGAGCGCGCCGACGTAGACGTGCGTCTGGGTCTCAAGCCCGAGCAGCTTCTCGACGTCATCCACAGCTACCAGGCGCTGGTCGTCCGTAGCGAGACGAAGGTCACGTCACCCGTCGTGGATGCAGGCGAAAACCTCCGGGTCATCGGTCGGGCCGGCGTGGGCGTCGACAACATCGACGTGGAGGCGGCGACGCGTCGTGGGATAGTCGTGGTCAACGCTCCCACCGCCGTAACTGTGGCTGCCAGCGAGCACACCGTCGCCCTGATGCTGGCGCTGGCGCGCCACATCCCTCGAGCCAACGAATCCCTCGCGGCGGGAGAGTGGCAACGCTCCCGTTTCGTCGGCGTGGAAGTTCGGGGCAAGATACTCGGGCTGGTGGGCCTTGGCAACATCGGAACCGAGGTGGCACGTATGGCCCTCGGTCTGCACATGCGGGTCGTCGGCTACGACCCCTTCGTCTCCCCGGAGTACGCGTCGAAGCTGGGTGTCGATCTTCTCAGCCTTGAAGATCTTCTGAAGACGGCGGACTTCATCTCCGTCCACGTGCCGCTTATCCCAAGCACGCGTGGGCTGATCGGGTCTCGCGAGCTCTCTCTCGTCAAGCCCACCGCTCGCCTCATTAATTGCGCGCGCGGCGGACTTGTCGACGAGGACGCTCTGCGCGTGGCACTCGACGAAGGACGGCTGGCGGGCGCCGCTTTGGATGTCTTTGCGCTGGAGCCACCGACTGGCTCGCCGCTTCTCTCGTGCCCCAAGGTGATCGCTACACCCCATCTGGGTGCCTCAACTCAGGAGGCCCAGATAACCGCGGCGGTCGAGGTCGCGAGACAGGTCTTGGCCGTGCTCGCCGATCAGCCGGCCACATACGCCGTCAACGCGCCGCGCATTCGTCCCGAGACGATGGAGTTGCTCGCGCCGTACTGCGACCTGGCCCAAAAGCTCGGCCAACTGTTTGCCCAGTTGAGCGAGTCCCAGGTTGGCACCGTCGAGATCATTTATAACGGCGAGATCGCGGAATACGACGCGGCGCCCGTCAAAGCCGCTCTGGTCAAGGGACTGTTGGAATCGGTCTGCGAGGAGCCCGTCAACCTCGTCAATGCCCTGGTCCTTGCAAAAGCACGGGGCATCCGCATCGTGGAAGGCAAGAGCACCGACCCGGTGGAGAGCTACACCAGCCTCGTCACGCTGCGGGTGCCATCTACCACGGGTGTGAGCGAGTTGGCCGGCACCGTGGTTCGGGGACGGCCACACATCGTGCGCATCAATCGACACTGGGTCGACGTCGTGCCAACCGGTGGCTACCTGCTATTCACCGATCACTACGACCGCCCGGGTGTCATCGGCAAGGTGGCCACATTGCTTGGGGCGGCGGGGATAAACATCTCTTTCATCCAGGCCAGCCGTTCCGCGCCCCAGGCCGAGCAGATGATGATCCTCGGCGTCGACGAGCCTATCGCCGACGAAGTGTACGACCAGATACTTGCCGTCGCCGAGATACGTGCCGCTAGAGTGGTTAAGCTTTGAGAGGCTTCCTGAGGCGCCTGTTTGAGCGCTACCGCGCCTACTCCGGGCAGTCCAGTTCCTGGCACGTCGTCTTGATCGTGGTCTTCCTTGGTATCTCTTCGCTCTACTGTCTTGGTATAACCAGTATCGTCGCCGAAACGAGAGTCAAGAGTCTGCTGGCAAGCCTTGTGCCGACCTCGACGCCCACAGAAATCCCTACCTTGACGCCGACACCGACTCCTACACCAACGGCATTTGTGCCGGCGTCGACTCCTGCGCCACGGGTGCAGCCGAATCCCGCCCCTGCCCCTACCAGGCGTGTGGTGCCTCCGACGGCAACCCCTACCTCCACGCCTGCGCAAGAGCCAGTGCCGGCGGGCTCGCGCACGGCGACGCCGAGTCCAACTGTTTCCTCTCTTGGTTCCCCAACTGCTTCTGGCCCGGCTTCTACCAGGACTCCTGCGGCCTCGTCCACGGTCCCTGCCGCCACATCCACGCCCGCGACGAGCCGTCCGTCTCCGTCGCCGACCAGGCCGGCGACATCACCTACGCCGACCACGGTCGGTATCACGCCCTCTCCAACTTCTGTCGGCCTCACTCCTACTCCCACGTCTGCTGGTGTCTCTCCAACCCCAACCTCCGGCGTTGTTGCACCCACTCCGACCCGAATGAACCCTTCGCCCACTCCAGCAAGCTAGCCTGGTTCTGGCACGACGCGCCACCCTCCGCGTAGCCCTATCGGGCCGCGGCAAATGCCTCCCCTTTCCTTACCTCAGATGATGCCCCTGTGATATACTATTACTACCAATTGCCCGTGGATGTGAGACGAAATGAAGGCGAAGCACCTCATTAGTGTAGCTGATCTCTCTAGCGATGATATCTCGGAGATACTCAATACCGCCGGACGTCTGAAAGCCGATCAAAGGTCGGGCCGTCAGGCGCCTGTGCTTGCCGGTAAAAACCTCGCCTTGATCTTCGAAAAGCCTTCGCTCCGCACCAGGGTGTCATTTGAGTTGGCAATGGTGCAGCTCGGCGGCCACGCTCTCTACCTTTCTCCCAACGAAGTCCAGCTCGGCAAACGTGAGACCGTCCCCGATATAGCACGCGTTCTCAGTCGGTACGTCGATGTCATGGTCATTCGTACTTTTGACCACCACAACGTGCAGACCCTTGCCAAATTCTCTAGCGTCCCCGTAATCAATGGTCTGTCAGACCTTAGCCATCCGTGCCAGGCTATCAGCGACCTGCTGACCATTCAGGAAAAAAAGGGACGGCTCAAGGGTCTCAGGCTTGCTTATATCGGAGACGGCAACAACGTGGCCCATTCGCTCATATTGGCCGGTTGCAAGGTTGGAATGAACGTGGCCATTGCCACGCCTCCTGGCTATGAGTGCGAGCCTGAAATCGTGCAAACGGCCAGGGAGTTTGCTGCTGAAAGCGGTGCTGGCCTTGAACTCACGCATAGCCCTTGGGAAGCCGTGAAACACGCCGACATAGTCTATACGGACGTCTGGGCGAGCATGGGACAGGAGGCCGAACGCGAACGCCGTGCTCTCGCGTTTGCCTCTTACCAGGTCAACGCATCCTTGTTGGAGGACGCCGCCGTGGATGTCATAGTCATGCACTGCCTGCCCGCCCATCGCGGGGAGGAGATTACAGATGATGTCATCGAGGGAAGTCGGTCGGTGGTGTTCGATCAGGCGGAGAATCGCCTTCACGTCCAGAAGGCATTGTTGGTCTTGCTTGTTTAGGGGGAGGGCCTGTATGCCAGGCAACAAGGGCAATTATCACTCGGCAATGAAACAGGGTCACCACCTCGCGAAGCTGGGAAGGTGGTCCGAAGCCGCCCGTGCTTATCGCGTCGCCGCGAAAGAGTTTCCCGCCGACGTCGACGCCCGCAACTGCCTGGCCGTTGCCTTAGAAAAATCGGGGAGCCTGGCCGAATCGTTGCAGGAATACGTCTGGTTGAGCAAGCAGCTCCCAAACGACAGACTGGTGCAGGCGAAACTGGCGGACATTCGGCAGTATCTCCATCAAGACAGTGCACCGACAGGAGGCCACTTGCGGGTCGCGAACAAGCAGTTGGACGAGCGACATCGAGAAGAGCCCGTGGCTATCCGGAGAGAGGTGCCCGAGGTGTTTCCTGCGAGGCCCCAGGTACAGCAGCCGACAAAAAACGCTTTCGAAGAAACTGCTCCCGACGCGATAACAATCGACGTCGCGACATCTCGCGCCGTCGAAGCAGGCTCGGTGGCAAACGGACCCGTTGCCGATGGCGCGGCAGCGGAGTCTTCGACCGAAATCCACCCGGTCGAGACCGCAGCGCTGGCGGCGGATTTTGACGATGCCCCCACCCCCGAGAAAATCTGTAGTCTCCTCGAAGGGCTGTCCAGGAACGACCGAGTCGCGGCGTCAGTAGCCTCACGCACGGCCGAGTCTCTGTTACAGCGCTACGAACTGGTGGAACTGGACGATCTGATTTCTCTGCCTAGCCCTGACCGGCGTGCAGCTCTCCAAGGGATGGTGTGCAGCGCGGACTACCTCCGTCTTGGACTCACCGGCGCCGCGAGCGACGTCTGCCTTTCGCTCACAGAGAGGCTTCCCTCTTTTCTCCCTATCCAGGCTCGCCTGGCCCAGGTGTACCTGGCCCAGGGGCTGGAGCAGGACGCGGTGGACAAGTACGAGACGCTGTTCAAGCTGTATCAGTTGCGGGATTGGCCGGATAGAGCTATCGACATGCTCCGTAGGATGCTGTCCGTTCGGCCCGGTGACCTTGCCGGCCATCGCATCTTGGTCTCTCTTTTGCTTGAGCAACGCTCCATCGACGATGCCGCGCGCGAGTTGGGAGTATTGGCAAGAATACTTGCCGAGGCTGGTGACGTCGAGAAGGCCCTGGAAGTCGCCGACGAGATACTCACGGTTGCGCCGGACAGCGTCTCCGCACATCTCGACTACGCGTTCCAGGTCGAACAACTGGGCCGCCACGACAGGGCCGTGGCCGCCCACCAGAAGATCCTGGCGCTCGATCCTGGTAACACCGTCTCTCAAACCAGCCTTCTGCTCGATTCCGTTTTGTCGGGTCGTTGGGCAGACGCGGAGTCAATGATCGACCGATTGCTTGAAGTGCTGGCAGACCATCCGCAAGAGCAGGAAACCGTGGTGGAGTCCCTTGCCATTTCGACACAGACTCATCCCGGCAATGGCGCGCTTCGCCTGGCACTGGGCTCGATCCTCCACGCACTGGGCCGTCACGTCGATGCGGCGGAGCATCTTTTGTACGCCGTTCAAGGGTGCCCGGAGGTTGCGGCACCTGCGGCCTATCTATTGAGCAAGGCGGCGCTTGAAAGAGGAGATACTGAAGCTGCGCTCGCACAGCTTCAGGAGAGTCTGCGCCAACTTCCGGAAGTATCATTGGACTCTCACCTGCGCGCGACAAAGACGAGGATCTTGAAGCTCTTGGCCGAGGCTTACTCTGTCAAAGGGATGCAAAACGACGCCCTGCGTGTCTTAGTCGACTTGAAGGAGTTGGTCCCCGAGGAGCGCGAGTTGCGATTGAGGATCGCACAGTTGCATTTTGCCCGTGGCGAACAGCGCATCGGAATCTCGGAGTTGTCCGAGCTCGCCGCGCTGTACGCGAGAGAAGGCGACGCAGAGCGTTCGAGCACACTCTGCGAGGTGATTCTGGCTAGGGACCCCCAGAACCCGGCGGCTATTGCCAGGCTTGCCGAGGTTCACGTGGCGCACGGACTTGTGGAAGAGGCGGCGCGAGAGCTCGAGGAGTTGGTAAAGATCCACTTGGCGGCGGGCCGCCGCTCGGATGCCGTTGCGGCCTTGCGGCGTCTCGCCGAGCTGTTTCGCCATTCCAAGTGGCCACAGTCTTTGGAATGCTGGCAGCGATTGGCTCGGCTGGTACCGGACGATTTGGCCACGCGTCAGGCGCTGATCATGGCTTATCTCCAGGTGGGACGGCCGAGCGAAGCCAAGTCAGAAGCCTTACGTGCTGCGCAGGAGTTTCGGGACCGCGGGCCACGTGAGGACGCTATCCTGGCGGTTCGCCAGGTCATGAGGCTCGATCCCTGGAACGCGTGGGCTCACGAATGTTTGCGCGGGCTACTCGGTTCCGACGTGGGAAATTAGCAGACTTGCAGGGGTAAGCATTTGGCACAGGTAGTTCAGACGGTCGTGGCCACCATTGCCAGACTCAACTTTTGGGGCATTCTCGACATCTTGATCGTCGCCATCATTATCTTTGGCGTTCTCAGCCTGCTCAAGGGCACCAGTGCTTTTTCGGCCTTGTACGGCATCGTGTTCCTGATGCTGGCTGTGCTCATAGTTAGCAGCCTACCCCAACTCGTGATGCTCAACTGGCTGCTCGGAAACTCGTTGCCTATCCTGTCTATCGCCGTTCTGATTCTGTTTCAACCGGAGCTGCGACGAGCGATGGAGCGTATCGGCCGCGTCAGGGGTTGGCTTAACCGGCCGCTGGGCATACCGGTAGGCCAGGGTGTCTCCAAGACCAT
This sequence comes from Chloroflexota bacterium, assembly GCA_016210495.1. Next base: position 9,033 of record JACQUC010000252.1, on the reverse strand, counting down.
CGACGAAATAGCACGAGCCGCGCGACGACTCTCTGAGCGTCGCTACGGGGCACTCATCGTCCTCGAGCGGGAGACAGGGCTTCAGGATTACGCCGAGACAGGCGTCGAGATAGACGGCATCGTCTCTGCCGAGTTCTTGCTCACGATCTTTTATCCGAACTCGCCACTGCACGATGGCGCTGTGATCATTAGGGGAGATAGAGTGCTCGCTGCCGGCTGCCTGCTGCCGCTATCAGAGAACCTGGTCGACTATCAGTTCGGCACGCGGCACCGCGCCGCCCTCGGCATCTCGGAACAGACCGATGCCATCTGCGTGGTGGTCTCGGAAGAGACCGGAACCATATCGTTCGCCAACAACGGACGTATGGTCCGCCACCTTGACGATAGCAAGCTGCGCAAGGTACTGACGGTGCTCTACCACCTGACATCGCACGAGAGCGCGCTACCTTGGCAGCGAAAGAAGGGCCGCGCGCACGATAAAGTGGTCAGAGCGGAACGAGGTTAGAACGGGAAATGCTGGCATTTTTGCGGAAAAACGTCGTCTGGATGGTTACCTCTTTGCTCATGGCCGCCGCTTTTTGGGCTATTATTACCAACCAGCAGAATCCCCCCGGGACCGAGTTCTTCCAGGGGATCACGGTGAAGGTCCGGGGTGAATCCCCGGCCTTGGTTGTCCGTGATGAATTGAAGCCCATCAGTGTCAGGGTGACCGCCCCGGCCGACGTGCTTAGACGACTGGGCTCCAGTGCTTTCGAGGCCTACGTCGACGTTTCCAAGGCCGGCCCCGGCGTGCAGGATTTCCAGGTCAGGGTGGATCATTCGGACCCGAGGGTCCGCGTCGACGAGGTGCTTCCGTCGAAGATGACGATGTTGCTCGAGGTTGTGGCTCGAAAAGAGGTCCCTGTCAAAGTGAGCATTGTCGGTAGCGTGCCCTTTGGCTACACGTCCAAACCGGTCCGGATGACTCCGGAGCAGGTCGTGGTGTCGGGACCCCAAAGCGTCGTCACGCGCGTAGCTTCCGGCGCCGTTGAGGTCAACCTCGAGGGCGTCCGCACCAGCATCGGCCAGCCATTCAGGGCCACGGCCCACGCCGAGGATGGCACGGATGTGAAGTCGGTTACCATTCAGCCTGGCTCCGTGTTCATCGAATTGCCGGTGGAGCGAGAGGTCGGTTTTAAGACCGTGCCGCTCACTCCAAGAGTACTTGGCACAGTCGCTCTGGGATATCAGATCGTCGGCATGTCAGTTGAGCCAACGGCCGTCACTGTTGTTGGCGATCCTGTTGTACTTGGCGAGCTGACGTATCTGTCGACAAAACCCGTCAACGTCGGGGGTGCAACCGGGGACGTTGCCCTTGTAGTCGAAGCCGAGACTCCCGAGGGGGTTTCCCTGGCCAGAAAACAGAATCTAGTCGCCAGGGTCTTCGTGAGCCCGGTTGAGGGTAGCCAGGTGATTCGGGTTGCTCCCACGATCCTGGGTCAGGCAAGTGATCTACAGTCATCCGTGTCTCCCGGCTCTGTCGACGTCACGCTGTCTGGTCCAATGCCCTCGCTGTCGTCCGCCAGGCCGCAGGATGTGAAGGTAGTGGCCGATGTCTCGGGACTTGTGACGGGGACATACACCATCGTCCCCACTGTGACGGTTCCTTCCGCTTTGCGAGTGGACTCAGTGGCGCCGAACAGAGTGAGCGTGACGATTCGTTAGAACTCTGGAGGTTTACCCTATGCCGAAGCCGTTGGTGGCGATCGTGGGCAGGCCCAACGTCGGCAAATCTACCCTTTTTAATCGCCTGGTAGGTGCCAGGGTAGCCATCGTGGAGGATATCCCGGGAACGACGCGAGATAGACTTTACGCCGACGCAGATTGGGCCGGAAGAGAATTCACGCTCGTCGACACAGGAGGACTGGAGCTGGGACCGGGAGAAGATATCTCCCATCTCGTTCGCCAGCAGGCCCGGCTGGCCATCGAGGAGGCCGACGTCATCGCCCTCATGGTCGACGCCAGGGATGGCCTCACGCCGGTCGACTTTGAAATCGCCGACGTTTTGCGTCGCGCTGAGAAGCCCCTGGTCGTGGTTGCCAATAAGGCGGACAGTCAGGAACGTCGCATCGACGCCACGCAGTTCTACCGTTTGGGTGTTGGCGACGTGTTTCCTGTTTCTGCCCTCCATGGCACCGGCACCGGCGACCTGTTGGATGCGATAGTGGCGCTGCTTCCTACTGAGATTCGCGTCGAAGAGGTTGAGGAAGTCGTCAGCGTGGCCATCGTCGGCAGACCCAACGTCGGCAAGTCGTCGCTGCTCAACACCTTTCTCGGCCAGGATCGCGTCGTCGTCTCCGAAGTGCCAGGGACAACGCGTGATGCCATCGACACGCTCGTCGAGCACGGCGGAAGGCCGATCATGCTCATAGATACCGCGGGCATCCGGCGGCGAGGCAGAATTGCGGCGGGCGTCGAAAGGTACAGCGTCCTGCGCGCCCTGCGTGCAATCGATCGTTCTGACGTCGCGCTCCTTCTTATCGACGCCGTCGAGGGGGTAACCGACCAGGACACCCACATCGCGGGTCATGTGCGAGAAGCCGGCAAGGGGCTAGCCATCGTCGTGAACAAATGGGACCTGGTCAAGAAAACGGACCAAACCTACGTCGTCTACGCCCGCCAGGTCAGGGAACAGTTTAAGTTCACGCCCTGGGCGCCCATCCTTTTCGTGTCGGCCAAAACCGGCCAACGCGTCGGCCAGTTGCTGGACGTCGCTTTGCGGATCAAAGAGGAAAGGCAGAAGCGAATTCCCACCGGCCTGCTCAATCAAGTTGTTGCCGATGCCCTGCATTCCCACGCGCCTCCCGCCGTCAAAGGAAAGCCCTTGAAGATCTACTACGCGACCCAGTCGAGCGTCGGCCCCCCGACCTTCGTGTTCTTTGTCAACGATCCCAAGCTCGTCCATTTCTCGTACGAGCGCTTCCTCGAGAACCGCATCAGGGAGCACTTTGCGTTCGAAGGTACACCTCTCCGGTTGACATTCCGCGGGCGCGCGGAGCGAAAGGAGTAACGGCCCTTGGCCATTGGGATTTACGCGGCCCTGACACTACTGGCCTACCTGATGGGCGCCATTCCCGTCGCCTTGGTCATCGGCAAGCTAACCAGGGGAATCGACATCCGTGAATACGGCAGCGGGAACATCGGCGCGGCCAACGCCCAGCGAACCCTGGGCTGGACAGCCTCAATGGCGGTACTGGTGTCGGACATCGCCAAAGCTGTGCTTCCCGTGCTTCTTGCTCGCTGGCTTACTCAAGCCCCGCTGGCAGAGGTTGCCTGCGGACTCGCGGCTCTGGTTGGACACAACTGGTCGGTGTACATTAACTGGAAAGGCGGTAGGGGAGTCTCCAGCGCCGTTGGCGTCGCGCTCGCCCTCCTTCCCTGGCCAGCGCTTCCGGGAGCCGTCGTCGGCATCGCCGTCATGGCTTTGACCCGCTACGTCTCCCTCGGCTCCATCGTGGGCGCAACACTCATTTCTATCTTCGCTCTTGCCTGGACGCTGATGGTAGGATCCCCCGTTGAGTACCTCCTATTCTTTTTCACGGCGGCTGGGCTAGTTATCTTTCGGCATCGGGCTAACATTGCGCGCCTGCTCGCCGGAACAGAGCGCAAGATCGGCCGTCCGGCGGAGCCGGTAGCCGGTAAGACCGGCAGGAGCGGGACATAGCACGTGATCAGGCAACATTTGCGGCGACGTCTCTTAGGGGCAACCCTGCGTGGTTGCCCTGTCGCTGCCAGGCCAACGACGTCATTTCCTTCGATGCTCCCTGTGAGCGCACCAAGAATGCGTCGTGTTGTGAGGTAATAATGGCGAAGCGAATCGCGGTGATTGGTACAGGCATGTGGGGCACCACTCTGTCGCGCATGTTGTCCCAAAGGGAGCTTCATGTAACCCTATGGGCGCGCCATCCGGACGAGGCGATGACCCTTGGCAGGGACAGGGAGAACAATAAAGCGCTTCCGGGCGTAAGATTACCGGATAGTCTGGTAATCACGGCGTCTTTGGAGATCGCCTTGGAGGGGTGCGAGCTGCTGCTACTCGTCGTGCCAGCCCAGACTATGCGGGACAACCTCAGGCAGTTGAGCCAACATCTTCAGCCCAGCACTATCGTGCTGAGCGCGACCAAGGGGCTGGAGGTTGGCACCTGCAAGCGAATGTCTGAAGTGATCCTGGAAGTGCTTCCGGCTTCCCTTGCGCCCAGAGTCGCTGTGCTTTCCGGGCCCAACCTGGCCAAGGAGATCGCCGCTGGGCTGCCGGCGACAACCGTCGTGGCGGCTCGAGACCAGGAAGTTGCCACGTTGGTGCAGGAAACCCTGGGAACCCCCAGTTTCCGTGTGTACACCAACCCGGACGTGGTTGGCGTCGAGCTTGGCGGCGCCCTAAAGAACGTCATAGCCTTGGGTGCCGGGATCGGCGATGGTCTCGGTGTTGGAGATAATGCGAAGGCTGCTTTCCTGACGCGTGGCCTGGCAGAAATGGCTCGGCTTGGCGTCGCCGCGGGCGCCAATCCCCTCACCTTTGCCGGCCTGGCCGGTCTGGGAGACCTGATCGCCACGTGCGCGAGTCCGCACAGTCGGAATCGGTACGTCGGCCAGGAACTGGCCAGGGGCCGCTCCCTGGCCGACATTCAGGCCTCGATGCGCATGGTGGCCGAAGGTGTGTCCACGGCGGCCGCTGCCAGGGAGCTCGCCAAACGCTATGGCGTGGAGATGCCCATCGCCGAGTTGGTCTACGAAGTGCTATTCCTCGGCAAGAGTCCCCGCCAGGCTGTCGTCGAGTTGATGTCTAGGGAACCCACGCGAGAGCTGCACGGCATCGAGGCGTTCATTAGTGATACTGTACGAACTATTGCAGAAACGTAGGGGCGTCCCGAACGGGATCCCGCACGGCGGGAGACGTCCGCTGTCCGCCCTGGGGCGGCGTGGGGGTGAGGCATTTCTGCAATCTAGCGTACACTACCCGCGCCAGCAATAAGGGTGCACCGTGAACAAGTCCGATCTGGTCCAAAGAATCGCCTTGGAGAACGGCCTCAGACCGAGGGAGGTCAAAGAAGCGGTCGATCTCGTGCTCCAGACGCTAATTACCGCCATCGAAGAGAGAGAGAGAGTCAGCCTCAGCAGCTTCGGCACCTTTGAGCTGCGGGAGCACCGCGAGAAGATGGGCCGAAATCCCAACACGGGCGAGAAGCTCGTGCTACCTCCCCGCCCCGCCGTGGTTTTCAAGCCCAGCCGCTATTGGATGAAATCGTTGGCTCGGAGGGCTGCTTCCGACAGAGGCTAGGCCAGCTAATTGAGGCATGGTCGTTAATCCAAGAAGGCGCGCAAAAGCGGACTGGGAACGTTGAGCCGGGAGCGCCCCGCAAAGCGGGGCCCGCCCCCTCGCGGGCGAGACGCCCGCACCCCCAGATTCCTCCCAGCCAATTATGACCAGGCCTCAGCTAACTGCCGTTTATTTGGCATGGCTTTTCTCCAGTTTGTGTGACTTCAGTCACTTATTCTTTTTCGTCTCATGCTGTAAAATACTACTGACGTGCTAGATAACCGTTTGAGGTGTGCTAGATGGCATTCAACAACATCTGTCCCGGCAGCACAAGCCTGAAGTCGCCGATGCCGGAGTACACGCCCTGTCCAAATTGCGGCGAAGAGGTCGAGATCTGGACGGACGAGATAAAGACCACTTGCTCCAACTGTAAGACGACTGTTTTCAAAGACAGAAAGATGTCTTGCATCGACTGGTGCCAGTTTGCGAAGGATTGTTTCGGGGAAGTGGAATACAACAGGATCAAGGGCGTTGCCGCTCCGGCCGGTGACCCGGCATCGATGAGCGACGGCGGAATAGCCTCGTAACATAAAGCCCCGAGTGTCTTTCCGTTAGTCCATGCATCTTTTTGTTCCGCCTAGGCGGCGCTAGCGACCACCTGCGCCAACTTACTCGATGCTCCGATTGCCCGTACTCAACCCTCGGGACCGCCATTAATATAGCAAGTCCCCAACCACTTGTCAAGTATTGTATAATTGTAAACTATGAACGCAGTGATCTACACAACTCATACCTGACCGTATTGCCAGCAGGCGAAGGAGTTTCTTTCGCAACGCGGTATTCCGTACCTCGAAAAGGCGGTCGACGTCGACCGAAATGCCCTCGTCGAGATGGTCAACAAGAGCGGCCAGAGCGGCGTGCCGGTGATCGAATTGAACGGCCAGATCGTCGTGGGCTTCGACCGACCCCGCTTGGAGAGATTGATTGCCGGCGCGGCCTCCGGCAAAGTTTCGTTGGGCGCGGCCGTGGCCGACGCCACGCGCATCCTGGCCAAGAGAGGCCAGATTCCCGTGTTTGGAGCCTTCGTCGGGAAGGTCAGCCCCGGGTCCCCAGCCCAGAGGGCAGGCATCCAGCCAGGCGACATTATCACCGAGCTCAACCTGCGGCCTATCACCAACGCCGACGACGTGGAGCGAGCGCTGTCCACGCTGCAGTCCGGCGCCACGGCCCACATCGTGTTTCAACGCGGCGATAAGACCCATCGCACCCAGGTAATCTTCTGAACACTCATGGCTGTGCTTCTGACTACGCAATGGGTAGCGTGAAATGGAATGTGCTGCCCTTGCCCACCTCGCTCTCGGCCCAGATGCGTCCGCTGTGAGCTCTCACCAGCATCTTGGTAATGTACAGGCCAAGGCCCAGGCCACCGGCCTTTCGCCCGCCCTTCGGTCTGTAAAAGCGCTCGAATATGTGGGTAAGGTCTTCTTGAGTAATGCCCGCGCCACGATCGGCTACCGAGACCACCACCTCGTCGCCCACTCTGCCGAGCGAAACGGCGACTTCGCTCCCCTGGGGTGAGTACTTCAGGGCGTTGCTTAGAAGATTCAATAGGATTCGTTCGAGGCGGTTGGGGTCGGCGCTCACGATGGGTAGGTCAACCGGAATCCCGACCTTGACCTGCGCGACGTCCATTATCCCTCTTGCCCGCTCGAGCAGGTCGAAGACTGTCGTCCGAAGATCCACAGGCACCCTATCAAGCACCAGTTGTCCTGCCTCCAAATGCGCCGAGTCGACCAGGTCCTGGATCATCGCGTTCATCTGTTTCGCACTCCCAACAATAGCTTCCAGGCACCCTCGCTGGTCGCCCGCCGATTGGCCTTTCTCTTGCTCCCACCGCAAGAATTGCGCCTGTCCTTGGATGATCATCAAAGGCGCCCTGAGATCGTGGGAGATGGTGTGGGTGTACTCCTCTCGGAACTGTTCCGCCCGCTTGCGCTGTGCGATCTCGACCCGCAGCTCCTCGTTGGTTTGCTGCAGCTCCGCCGTACGAGCCTCAACCCGCGACTCCAGCTCGTCGCGTGCCCGTCTGAGCTCGGCCTCGGCTCGCTTGCGCTCCCTGATCTGCGCTAGCAAAGGCTGATAGACCAGCAGATACAGGATAGGGTACAGCACCACGACCAGCAACACGCTATCTAGTAGGCCATTCACTATGCCCTGCCACTGGTCGGCGCTGCGGTACAGGAGCATCATAATCGCCAACTCTGCCGTGAATATGGTAGCGACCATCACCAGCAGGATGCGGATAGCCACGTGCCTATCCTGCTCACCAATATCCGCACTAGGCGTCGCGCGCTGGCTCTCTATGCCGCTCACGTTTCCGCTCGCACTCTGCCCGCGTCTAAGCATTGTGAAGAAAATGCGCCACATCTCCATCCCGCACTACGTAGGTGCGGCCCTCCGAACGCAGCACTCCGCGCTTTCGTGACTCTACCAGGCCACCGCAGTCCAAAAGGTCATCCCAGGCAACCACCTCGGCCCTGATGAACGCCTTGGCGATGCCGGTGTGGATCGCTCCGGCCGCGTCCACCGCGCTAGATCCCCGCCGCACCGTCCACGCCCGCACCTCGTCGTCGCCAACCGTGAAGAACGAAATGAGATCCAGCAATTCGTAGGAGAGTTGAATGACACGATCCAACGCCGGCTCGGCCACCTCCCAGGCGGCCATGAACTCGGCAGCCTCTGCGCTCGAAAGCTCCGCCAGGTCCATCTCCAGTTTGCCCGCAATCGGCTCGACCCTGGTCCTGGCATCTCCCCAACGGGTCTGCAACCGTCCAAGAACACCATTCTTGGCGCCGCTGTCGTCCGTGTTGAGCAGGATGACCCAGGGTTTCTGCGTCAGGAACCCATAGCCGCGCAACAGCCTGTCGTCGTCCCCATCCATCTCAACCGATCTAACGGGCTTGCCTTCGTCCAGAGTGACCTGAATCGCCTTCAGCAGCGCGTGCTCCCTTTCCCTCTTCTGCTGCTCGGCCTCGGGCCCCCTGGCGTGACGCACCTCTTTGTCCAGACGTTCCAGCCGCTTTTCCACCACGCCAAGGTCGGCTAGCAGCATCTCAGTGGTCAGCACGTCCAGGTCAGCTTCGGGGTCGACAATGCCGTGCGGATGCGCTACGGCATCGTCCGTGAAACCGCGGACAACCATCAGCAGCGCATCGCTGGTGCGCAATTGAGCCAACAACTGCGCGCCGTGGCCGTTTCTGCCCATCCCTTGCGCCAATCCGGCGACGTCGGCGTAGTTCACCTCTGCCGGCGTCACCTTGCGTGGCCTGTACATATCCGCCAGCGCGCTCAGCCGCGCATCAGGCACCTTCACAACGGCACGGTTCGGCTCGGTAGATGGCGCCGAATACGTGGCCACGGGCACCTTGGCCCGGCTCAAAGCGTTGAACACGACGGTCTTGCCGGCGCCCGGCAGACCCATTATCCCAATTTCCATTATGCGGTTCAATCCTCCAATGAAACAGATGCCCGCGAATTATACCATGCGCGGGCCGCTCGTCCCCAAACAGGTCCGAAAGCGTAATGCACCAATGGTCATTTGCTTACGAGCAGGCGCGCCCTCATCCTAACCCTCTCCCAGAGGGAGAGGGAATTGCCCTATTTGCTCGGCGAAGTCGGCGATCCGTTCCGGGTTTACCTTGTCGGCAAAGCCATCGTAAGTAAGGCTGATCCAGGGC
>JACQUC010000247.1 GCA_016210495.1 Chloroflexota bacterium | reverse complement strand
TTCGGGCACAGTATGGTGACGATCTCCAACACCGTTTACCTGTTTGGCGGGGCTGGTACTGCAACCGGGAATTCCGGCACCGAGCTCTCCCCTATCGCCCCGCTTTCAGGAGGACCAGTCATGGACGACCTATGGGAGTTTAACAAAGACAACAGTGAGTTTGTCAAAGTGACTCCCGCCAACTCCCCTCCTTCCGCCCGCCATTCGTACGCCGCAACCACTTACAATGGCAAGTTGTACATCTTCGGCGGTGTTGGAGCAAATGGTAGCGTTCTCAACGACGCTTGGAGCTACGACCCAGCCACCAGGGCGTGGACGCAACTCTCGCAGCAGGGCCAGCTCCCCGAGGCGCGCTATCAGCACACCGCGGTCTCCATCGGCGATTTCATCTACATCTTTGGCGGTTTCACACAGGGCGGCGGGCTGACTCTGGACTATGCCTACAGGTTCGACCCCTTGACGGGCACCTGGCTAGAGCGAGGCTCAGCCTTTGCATCGCGCGCGGGGCACAGCGCGGTGGTCTACAACGACAAGATGTACATCTGGGGCGGTCAAACCTACGGTAACGTCCTCTTTAATTCGATGCGGATGTACGACCCGCAGACAAACAGTTGGCCGACGGTCTCGCAGCTGAGCGGGACCCTTCCAGTCTCACGCACGCTCCAAAGCACGGCGTCGGCTGACGACAAGATCTATATCTTCCAGGGTAGAAGCGCCGGCAACCCGGAATTCGGCGACGCCTTCATGTGTAGCTTGTTCGACTACCTATGTGTGCAAATGGCGGCTGTTTATGGCGCGCAGCAAGGCGCGGCTGCGGCGTACCAGGATGGGACTGGTGGGAGCCAGGCGTCTGCTGCCGCGGTGACGCGCACCAGGATTCTGTTGTTTGGCGGCTTGAGGGACGGACAGGCGCTCAGCACCCAGTTGATCTACGACCCGCTCTTCTCGCAGAGACTCTACCTGCCCGTCATGATGCGAAACCCGCCGTGAGTCCCCATGCGCTACCAGTGAGTCTCGGACCACAATCCTGGAGAAAAGCGGGCGTGTGCAATCCCGATGGATTGCACACGCCCGCCACTAATGATGTCACCACTAGCCCGCCTACTGATACTTCCCTAGTTGCTTCACCGCGAAGTCCACGAACTGGTTGTCGATGATCTCTTCGACCGACTTGGGCTTCCATTTGACCTGGTCGTTGTTGAAGAACCAGTTGATGTCGCGCATGACGCTCTCGATGTTGATGTAGCCGTCGGGGTTCAGGCCGGGCGGCACCATCTTCTCCCAGATGGCCGGGTCCTTCAAACTGGTTTTCTGGGTGAGGATCTTGATGATGTCGGCCTTGCCTTTGTTCTTGAAGAAGGCGTCGTTGTAGTCGCGGATGCCCTTGAGGTACGCGGCCATGAACAGCTTGCCCACATCCGCCTTGTCCTTCACAAAGCCGGGGGAGTAGTTGAACGCGCTGACCTGATGGCCGACAGCAACGTCGTCACCGCCGAATACGCGCACGCCAGCCCCCATGTCCACCGCCCTGGCCACGCCCGGCTCGGCAATCCAGGCGGCGTCGATGCTGCGTCCGGCCAGCGCCGCCGGCATGTCGGCTATCGGCACGCCGACTAGCTCGATGTCCTTCAAGGTCAGGCCGTTCTTTTGTAGCAGGGTGTCCAGATTGGGCGTGTTGCTGCTCACCATGGGGGGAGGCGGCAGCGCAACTTTCATGCCCTTCAGGTCCGCCGGGCTCTTGTATTTGCCGCTGTCCACATGGTCCTTGCGCACGACAAAGCCCATGTAGCCGCCGCCTTTGGGCTGGGAGCCCTTGTCGCCGACGGCCTTGATGAGGATGCCACGCTCAATGGCGTTGAGAAATTGTGGCTGGCTCGCGCCGATGCCGGCGACTTCGAGCTTGTCGGTGGCCAGCGCGGATAGCATCTCGGGCGGGGCGCTGAACAAGATTTCTTCGAACTTGATGCCCTGCGCCGTGAAGTAGCCTTTGGCATCCGCGATGTAGAAGCCGGCATCAGAGGCGGTCGCCTGCAAGCCGACGCGCACGAGCGCGGGCTCTTTAGGCTTTGCTGGTTCGGCGGGCTTGGCCACGGGCGCCGCCGGCTTCTCCTGCGCCGCCGGCTTTGCGGCGGTCGCGGCCGGCTTCGGCTGCTCCGCCGGCGCTGACGTGGGGGCCGGTGCCTTCGTAGGCTCGGCAGCCGCCTTGGGTTTCTCGGGCGCGGGCGCGGGCTGGGCGCAGGCTACCAGAACGGAGACGAGAGCAACGGCAAAGACGACTCGGATGGCAATCGAGGCAAGCCTTCTCATAGACTAGTTCTCCTTTTGGCAGATAGATTGCTTTGGAATTACCACCTTTGGTTGTGGAACAGCTTCCCCACCCCACCCCTGCGGGGGACAAGCCGCCCGCACTACATCTCTAGGGGACCAGGCCACACTCGATTCGAGAATGTGACAATTGGTCAAGCTACTGCCGAAAACGCCCCTGGAAACGCTCGCTTTCCTGCCGACACCTCCTTACGACGCAGCGCAGTACGCTCGCCTAGTTATATTTGCCGAGCTGTTTCACTGCGAAATCCACACCTAACTGTTGCAGGCGATGCAGTCCTGCCTGAGTCCCGCCTCGCAAAGCTCCTTCTGCTGCGGGCTTAGCCTGCTCGTAGCAGTCCTGCGCCACAGGTAGGTCTGCAAGAACCCGCGCGTGATGCTGGTCAAAATCGACGTGAGCGGGCCACAACCCTCGGCGCCACCATAGGCATCGACAACCCGCTGACGGTAATCGGTCACGAGGCAGGATCCGACGATGCTCGCCGCCCGCGACTTCATCTCACTGCAATGCGGATAGGGCTGGCGGAGATAGGTAAAATCGATGTTCCGCACCACGAGGTCCGCCGCCGACACGTCTACTGTCGCGAAGATGTTGTGCTCGTAGTCGACGATGTGCGGGCGAGCGCGCCAGAGGTCGTCGTCCAGCTCGAAATAGTCCACCGTCACGGTGCGAACAAACGCCGGCTCGGTCTCGTCACAGGTTTCCACCAGCGGCGTCTCCGCGTCCGCGCCCGGTTCGTGCCCGGACGGGGCGCAATCTTTGGGGGCGAACGGCTCGGTCGTGACGCCGCAGTTCACGATCCCCGATGCGAAGAACTCGCGGTATTGCTGCGTCGAAATGCCGCCAAGCCCGACTTGCTGCGCCATGTAGGCGTACATCAAGCCCCGGCACGACAGGTTGACGAGGTTGAAAAGGGTGTCGCAGCCTTGCGGGCCGAGACACGCGCGATTCATCACCTCGGGAAAGCGACCGCGAATATCGACCCCGATCAGCTCCTCGATCTTCGGCGCCGCCTTCTCGCATTCCCGACGGGGATAGTTGAGGAAACGAACGGAGGTGTCCCGGATGACGAGGTCCGGGACAGACACATCGATGGTGGCGACGACGCGGTAGATCGGGTCCTCGACGCGAGGCTTGAGTCGCCATAGATTCGGGCTTACCTTGAGGAAATCGATTTTGAATTTCTTCGTCGAGGTGGGGGCGCGATCAATCGCGCCCATATCAGTTGCCTGCGGCATTAGTATTTCCCCAATCGTTTCACGGCGTAGTCAGAGTACTGGCCGTCGATGATCTTATTCAAGTCGACTGCCTGTTTAATGTGCCCTTTGTCGATCAGCCATTTCACATCGCTAGCCAGGCCTTGAGTGTTCGGGATCCCGTTGGGGTTGAGGCCCACGGGCACCATCCGGTCGAACAGCGCAAGATCGGTGATTTTGGTGCCCTTCGCCAGAATGTCGATCATTTCCTTCTTGTTCTTGCCGCTCTTGACGAGGTCGTAGTAATCGCGGACACCCTTAAGGTAGCCGACCATAAACCTACTGGCTGCCTCGGTCTTGCCGGCGAAGCCGGGCGAGTACATCACGACCGCTATCTGCTGGCCGGGATAGATCTCGTCGCTGCCCTTGTATCTGACGGCAATGCCCTGTTGAACTGCCTGGGAGACCATCGGCTCGACGAAGAAAGTGGCGTCGACACCCTTGTTGGCGAGGGCCGTCAAATGGTCGCGCATGGCGGGTATTGTCGTCATGGTGACATCTGACAGCTTGAGCCCCACCTTGGCCAGGAGCATCTCGAGCTCGATCTCGAGAATGTTGCCGGGGGAGACCATGGCGATGTTCTTGCCTTTGAGATCGGCATCGGTCTTGAAGGCGCCGCTGTCCATCACGTCCTTGCGGATGACCAGGGCCTCGTAGCCGAAACCCTTGGGGACGCTGCCCTTATCGGCCACGATCTTGAGCGGAATGTCCCTGGCGATGGCGTTGAACAGCCCGGCCCCCACGATGCCGCCCCCCACGTCGATCTGGTTGGTCGAAAGCGGCGCGATCATCTCGCCCGCCGTGGAGAAGGGCACGACCTCCACATTGAGCCCCTCTTCTCTAAAGTAGTTCTTTTCCAGGCTGATCAGAAAGCCGGCGTCGGATGGCGAGAAGGCCGATACGCCGAGCTTAACGGCCACCGTCGGCGAAAGCGGCGCTACCTTCTGGGGCGCGGCTGCTGCCGGAGTGGCTGCCGCTGCCGGCTTGGCGGCCGTGGGCGCCGGCGGTACGGGGGTTGGCTTTGCCTCAGACACAGGGGCGGTTTTGGGCTGTGCCTCCTGCTTGGGAGCGGGCGCGGCCGGGGCTTGTTGACAGGCGGAACCGAGGAGAACTCCGACGACGAGGAACGCTGAGACCAGGAAAAGGATAGATTTGTTCATCATGCTCACCTTTCTAGATTCGTCTATGTTCAGTGGCTCAGTAGGGTAGGACTACCTGGTGACCTCTTTCCGGCCCGACATAGATGGCTTCCTTTGGACACTCAATCTCGCACAGAAAGCACGTCATACTGATGTCATTCGCCAATCAGGTAGCCCCACTTCTCCATTGCCTTTCGACGGACTTCCGGGCTCGGCTGATTGACAGGTGGAAACCTGTCCTTCCACTCGTAGGGTCTGCACGCATCGATGATCGCGCGCGAGTTGAAACCTTTGTGATCGGGGTGGATGGCGGGATCCAACGGACCGCTCCACGCTCGATGGATGATATCGATCGCCCCGGCGGGGTCGGCGCGCGTGCACATTGCCCATACGACCTCGTTCAGGTCCGTCACGTCGATATCCTCGTCCACCACCACAACGTATCTCCCCATGTAGGCAGCCCCGCGACACATCGCCGCCACGTGTCCCGCCTGGCGAGCGTGTCCCGGATACCGCTGCTTGATGCCGACGGCTATGAAGAAACTGCCTGCCCCGATGTGGCTCCAAACGCCTGCGACGTCTGGCACGCCTGCCCCCTCGAGGGCCTCTCTAATGACAGCAGAGCGCAGAAAAGCTTCGCAGAGCGCGTGCTCGTCGGGGGGCTTGCTGATTTGAATGCCGGAGATGATGGGATCGTTGCGGTGATAGATTGCTTCTATTTCTATCACGGGTTCCTGCCTACTGGCGCTGGCGTAGTACCCTGTGAACTCTCCAAACGGACCCTCCAGCAGACAGTCCTGAGGACTAGCAAACCCCTCCAACACGATCTCCGCGTCAACGGGAATGGGGAGACCCGTCACTTTGCCGGTGGTAACGCGAATCGGCTCCCCTTTGATTCCTCCAGCCCAGTCGTACTCGCTCAATCCATACGGTACCTCGGCACTGGCAGCCAGAAGGAGCACCGGATCTGCACCGATGGCCACGGCCACAGGACAGGGCTCGCCACGGCTGAAAAACTTCTCTCTGTGAATGCGCCCGTGCTTGCCGGGGCTGATGTAAAAACCAACCCGCTTGGCATCGTGGACCACTACCCGGTACGTGCCGGCGTTCACCCACCCTTCGTCAGGGTCCCTGGTGATGTCGCAGCTTCTGGTGCCAATATAGCGACCCCCGTCAAATTCGTGCCACTTCGGAACCGGAAACGCCAGGACATCCACATCACCCCTCTCGTGAACGTTCTCCATCACCGGAGCGTCTGACACGAAAACGGGAGGGATTGGCACGATTTGAGCTAGCTTCTGCTGCCACAGACCGACGAGCTCCTGCGGATTGGCATCGACGGGTAGTCCAAGGGTCAGGGCAATGCGTCTGAGAGAGCCAAAGCAATTGACGATCACGCGATGTCCTTCGGGATAGCCGGGAATGCGATCAAAGACCACGGCAGGGGCCTTGGAGCTGTGATTCAGCACATCTCCTGCCAAGCCGATATCCTCCTGCCAGGTAGCGCCAACAACCCTACGCAGCTCTCCAAGCTCGTCGACCCGCCGGATCCAATCACGCAGGTCCTGTGCGCATGCCTGGTGGAGACCAGCTTTGTCCACAAGAAGCTCCTTTCGTCACCATCGCGTGACTGCACGTAGCTGAATAAAGGGGCGTCAAGAATCTCGCACGTCGCTCTGTTGGCGGATTCGGTAGAGACGACCCAACGGGTCGTCTCTACCAGGCATACGTGCGTCAAGAACGTTGCCGGACCGTGTCGAATCCAAACTCGCTATTTGAGGAAGGGCAACTCGGCCTTGAGCAGGGCTTCCTGCATTTGATCCGCCTCTTTCGTCCAGACACCCTTCTCTTTGTAGAACTTGATGGCCCCTGGGTGGAACGGCAGTGTGGCTTTGCCATAGACGAAGCGCTCATGCGTCCACTCGAGCAGAATCTGGTGCATAGGTCGAATCGTCTCGTTGTTGTCCCAAAAGCTCTTCACAAGCGTGTAAGCCGTGTCGTCCGACATATACGTGGACGCCACAAAGACCATGCCATACCCCCAGATGGGCGTATCTTCTCTGACGCCCGCGGGTCCCTTTTTGACTGTAATGACGTCACCGCCAGGCATCAGGGCCTGGGCGTTCTTCAGCGCACTCGCACTCACAGGCGTTTGATCCAGGAATCGTAATCCTACCTTAGCGTCGGCCTCAGCTACCGATCCCATACCGACGGCGGCCGCCACCGCGTCGACGCGACCGTCCACTATTGCCTGCTGCGCGGCGGTCGCCTCCGGAACGTTAACTTTCTGTATGTCATTCGGGGTTAACCCGGCAAGGGCTAACGCGGCGGCAGTTGTCATCGCGTTGGCCGGGAAGGCAGGGAAGCCCCAGGTCCATCTGAGGCCTTTCACTTCTCCGACGGTCCTGTATTGCGTGGCTGCACGTGCAGCCATCCCGACATACATGTTCCCGCCATACGCGAGTGCCCGCATACGAGAGTACGCCTGGTTGTAGGGTGGCTTAACGTCGACCCCTTCCGGCAAGGGGCCGGGAGCAACTTTGCCTGCGAAGGCCTGCCAGGCTTCGACGACGTTCACCATGCCGACTTCGGGTTTCCCCTCACCATGTAGGCCAGGAATCCAACCCGGAGGCCCCGCGAAGGGCTGGACGACAACCCTCATAGGACCCTTATCGGTGAGCAGTTTTGCCACAGCGGTTCCAGCGGCGTTGTAGGCCGAGCCAACGGCGTGAGTTGCTAGGTTAATCGTCCCTGGTAGTGTCACCTTAGCGGGTGCAGGAGTTGGTGCCGCGGCCTTCGCGGCCGGGGTCGGCTTCGCCGGAGCGGGGGTTGGCGCTGCGGCCTTTTCAGTCGCAGGTTTCGCCGGTGCAGGGGTTGGCGCCGCGGCCTTCTCAGCAGGCGGCTTCGGTGCAGGTGTCGGCGTGGGCGCCGCAGCCGGCGCACAGGCGAATGCCAGAACTGCCACTACAAGGAACGACGACAGAATCCACAATGTGCTAGCTCTACCAAACATTCCCATCTCCTTTCTGTACTAAAGCAACGGGCCGCAGACAGACTTGCACTTGCTAACGTGCTGACATTCCGAGGGTCGTAGCTGCTTATGCGAGATTTTCCATAGGCAGTTCCTTTCGCCGCTATCGCACGGCTGGCACCGGCGCTAGCTTGCGCGCCTGCCACTCGCGAAAAAGCAGTGGGGCCGCTATGACAATGCCGAGAACGTCGGTAATCTGGCCCAACTCAAACAGACCAAGCAGCACCCCACTGCCGCCAATCCCAGCCGGGATCAGCAGGAATACTGCGCTGAAACCAAGAGCCAGGCGCTTGGGCCAGGTGAGGCTGCGCAGCAGATAACCGGTGGTGGCAACACCCAGGAGAGCCGCGCCCGCGACCGCCGTTACCGTGGACAGGATGATGTTGTCCAAGGGACCTTGCAGCAGCAGCGCCGGCGAGAACACGAACAGGAAGGGCAGAATGTAGGCTACAATGCCCAGGCGCATCGCCTGGTATCCCGTGGTCCAGAAATTAGACTTGGCGATGGTGGCCGCCGCGTATGCGGCCATACAGATGGGTGGTGAAATCATCGACAGCATGCCGTAGTAGAAGATGAACAGATGTGCAGCGATCCCCCGGATGCCCATCTCGGTCAGTGCCGGCCCGACGACGACCGCAAGAAGCACGTAGACCGCCGTGGTAGTCATCCCCATGCCGAGAATAATGCACACTATCGCAGTCATCATCAGCAGCAGGATCAGGCTTCCCTGAGCCAGGTGCACGAGAGCCGTCGAAAGATTGAAAGCAAGGCCGCTTACCTGAATGCTACCGATGACAAAGCCCGCGATGCCGACGATAGCGCCCAACTCGAGCATCGTCCTTCCCGTGCTCTGCAGCACCCGCAAAATCCATTTGCCATACCCGCCGCGGACGCTTGGCACCGCCAGCCCGAGGCCTACCGCCACGAAAGCCGCCGCAAACCCAGACTTCCCTGGCTCCCAGTTGTAGGAAAACAATAGTATCATCAGGGTCGCAAGAGGGATGACGAACAGCCAGCTAAGTCTAATCGCCTTCGTCAGCGACGGCAACTGATCCCGGGAAAGACCGCGCAAGCCGAACTTGCCCGCCTCGAGGTCGACTTGGACGAACAGGACCAGATAGTAGAGTATGGCAGGTAAAAGGGCTGCTCTGGCTATCTCCGCGTAGGGGACGCTGAGGAAATCTGCCATAAGGAAGGCGGCGGCTCCCATCACGGGAGGCATTAGCTGCCCACCGGTCGAGGCCACCGCCTCCACGGCTCCCGCCACCGTTGGCCGGTACCCGTGGCTCTTCATCAACGGAATCGTGAAAGAACCGGTGACGGCCACGTTGGACACGGCGGCGCCCGAGATCGTCCCGAACAGGCTCGAGGAAACTACGGCCATCTTGGCCGGGCCGCCTCGGAATCTGCCAAGAAGAACCATAGTGAAAGACTGCAGGAAGTCGCCCGCTCCAACTGCGAAGAGGACCTCACCGAAGAAAATGAAGCCCAGCACGACCGCCGCGCTGACGCCCAACGGCAGCCCAAAGAGGCTGTTCGTGTCCGCGTAGAGATAGTTGATCAACCTGGGCCAATCCGTGGCGGTGGCAGAAAAATCGCCCGGCGCCAGGTCGGCAAAGCGGGCATAGAGGATGAAAACGATGCCGATGACAGGCAGGATCCAACCTGCTGCACGGCGTGCCGTCTCCAGTACGAGGAGAATCGTCACTCCACCCATTAGGAGGCGAGCCGTGTCTGGCTTGCCCAGGTCCATCAGTATGCCCTCGTAGAAGATCGCCATGTAAAGGCATGCTGTGAGTCCAAGCGCCCCCAGTACGAGATCGTACCAGGGGACGCTGGTTCGGCTTGCCTTGGAGTTGGCTGGGATGGTCAGACAGACCCCGGCCAGCACCAGACCGAGGAACAGAGCGTAATACTGGGGCCGCTGGAGCATCAGGTTCAGGTAGAAAGGGCCGTCCAGGACGAAGAAGGCGCCACTCAATGGAATTGCGACGAAAATCGCCTTCTGTACGATGCCGATGGCCCCGGTCAGGTTTCTGGTTCCCGCTTGCTCGATCGCGGTGTTTTCCATGTACCACCTCTCCAACGGCGCGAGGCTTGCCCTCTACGAAGGCAAGCCTCGCGTGGTCCTGGCGCGTTACTTCAGGAAGGGTAGCTCGCCTTTGAGAAGCTGTGCCTGTAGGTCGTCCATCTCTTTGGTCCAGACACCCTTCTCTTTGTAGAACTTGATGGCTCCGGGGTGGAACGGGATCGTGGCGTCGCGCGAAACAAATCGCTCGTGCGTCAACCCTGCGAGCAGACTATGGACAGGCTGCAGCTTCGGGAGGTTATCCCACATCGATTTGGTAATCGCGTATGCCGCGTCGTCGTTCATATGCGTGGAGGCCGCGAACATCATGCCGTAGCCCCACATAGGAGTGTCTTGTTTGACACCCGCGGGGCCGGACTTGTACACGATGACGTCGCCGCCCGGGAAGATGGCCTGGGCGGTCTTCAGGCGCGCCGGGTCGCGAGGGATCTCGAGAAACTTCACGCCTATCTTTGCGTCGGCCTCGGCCACAGTAGGCATCCCCGGGGTAGCCAGCGCCACGTCGACGCGGCCGTCGACCAGCGCCTGCTGTCCCTGGGTCGCCTCCGGAACGTTTACTCGCTGAATATCGTTCTGGGACAACCCGCCCAAAGCCAGATAGACGGCCGCTATGATGGCGTTGGCCGGGAACGAAGGGAACCCCCAGGTGACCTTCAGCCCCTTGATATCGGCGAGAGTCTTGTGCGGCGAGTCGGCACGTACCATCAGTCCCACAAACATAGGTGCCCCGTATGCAAGCGCCCTCAGGTTGGGGTTGGCCTCCCTGTACGCCTGGGCTACCCCAACATCCATTCCGGAAGGAGTTTGCTTGCCCGCGTAGGCCTGCCAACCTTCGTTGACGTTTATCATTCCCGTCTCAGGCTTGCCCTCCTTATTCATTCCAGGAACCCAGCCCGGAGGCCCGCTGAACGGCTGGACGATAACCCGGATCGGACCCACCTCGGTAAGCACTTTGGCCAGGCCGGTCCCCGCCGCGTTGTACAGGGAGCCGACGGCGTGAGTTGCGAGGTTAATCGTTCCAGGCACTGCCGCCTTTTTTGCAGGGGCTGGTGCCGCAGCCTTTGGCGCCTCGGTCGCCTTGGCAGGGGCTGGCGCCGCAGCCTTTGGTGCCTCCGTCGCCTTGGCGGGGGCCGGCGTCGGTTGCGCCGCCTTTTCTACCGGAGCCGCCTTGGCCGGCGTAGGGGTGGGAGCCGCCGCCGGTGCGCAGGCTAATGACAATAATGTGACAAGAAGCAGCCCCAATACCATCCGAAATGCGTTTCCTTTGCGAGCCATTTTTGTACACGTCTCCTTTCTACACTGGTGACAGGGCCGAATCAAGCTATTCTCCCGCGGATCGACCCTCGATGGCGCACGCGGGCTAACTCAAGCCCTTCCGATTTTGTTGACGAAGCACAGGTTGTGAGAACACGTCTTCGCTTGCCACGCGCCGACCGTGCTTCTCTTGACCACCCTCCTTTCTTCACGACCTACGTGTGACAAAGGCGTTCGGTCTGGTCCGTCAGCCTCAAGATGGGCGAATAAGCTGGCTCAAGCAACAGCCAGCACGTTGATTCGACAGTTGCTCAAAGGAAGGAAATGATAATTTGGACGGCCGACGCTGGCCTGCTGCCGAGAAACTACCAACCATTGGGGCTAGCACGGCGATTGGTGGACTTGCCACTCAATCGCAGGCTGATACTAGCACAATATCGAACGCCTTGTCAACGCGAGGTTCAGCACGCACGCCATATGCTAGATTGCAGAAATGCCTGAGCCCAACCCCCGCCCCAGGGCGGACAGCGGACGTCTCCCGATGGAATCGGGATCCCGTTTCGGGACGCCCCTACGCGTTTACAACGGCCTATATAGAATCGTCAACGCTGGGCTACGAAACAAGATGCCATTCGTTGGGAAAACGCGAAAGCTGCCGTGCGCCCGCTTCTTCGACGATATACGTTTGAGAAACGTAGATGCCCATCTCGAGTTCAGCCCCGATGATGTTTGGGTGTAAGGCCAGCTCCATACCAGCTTCCAGTGGCGTGGGCTCTCCCTTCCCAATCATCGGGGGCTCTATCAGACCGAGACCACAGGCGTGGCCACTCCAGTGGCCAACGCGGTGGCCCCGCCTGGCTACGGTATTCTCGATTTCCTCGCCCACGTCCCCAACTGTGAACCCTGGCCTCATCTTCGCCACGGCCCGCTCCACGGCCTCCAGGGTACTATCGAATCTGTCCGCCAGGTAATCCGGAGGCCGCCGGAAAGAGAACATTCCTCCGATCTCTACCCAATGTCCACTTGGGCCGCACGCCTCCAGCGAGAACTTGACGATGTCGTCGCTGCTCAGAGGACGCTCACCGGGCGCCGCATTGTAAGGACCGGGCTCCGTGGAGATCAGGATAACGGAGTGGAGGCAACCCTGGCCATATAATGCTTTTTGTAGCTCGGCGGACAGCTCCCAACCCGTCCTACCGGGGGCGATCATCTCGGCAAAACACTGGAACCCCTCGTCAAGTATCCTTGCCGTAGCCTCGACATGGCCGATCTCTTCCGCGCTCTTGACACGCATCGCCCGGTCGAAAATAGCCGAGGCATCCTGGAAACGAAGGCTTGGGAGCTCTGCCTGAAGGTAGAAGTAGTCCTGTAAGGACATGAACTCGCCCATTCCCACAATGCCGACTACGCCAGATGCCGGGCGCTTCTCCGCCAGTACCCGTCCTACTTCGACGACCGCCTTTTCCGCCGACCGCGAGTCCTTCACCCAGATCTGTTTGGACCAGTAAGCCTGGGACTTGGCTCTCATCACGACGATCGGGTCGTCTTTGGCAAAAAACAGTGCGTAGCCGCCGCTACTCCAGACGCTCCAGTCTGTGATGTACCTGAAATAACCGCGTCCACAGACTTGGGGCGAGCCAACGATGAGAAGGGTGTCGAGCCCACTCTCGGCCATAAGGCGCCGCAGCAACGCGTGGCGTCGCTCACGTTCGTTCTGTGTTACCCAGCTCTCGGCCATCGTCAACCCCCTTGCACTCCAATGATGAGACCCGGTTGTGGCTTCCGGTAGGCGTCATCGTTTGGGTTCTGCATACTGTCCCCTCCTTACGTATCGTTTTTCAGCGCCATAACGAAGTTGCCATACTGATCACAAGTCACACGGTACTCCGGATGAACCACTATGGTGGTGTTGCGTTGCTCGATGATGGCCGGCCCTTCGACCTGGTTTTCGGCTGAGAGGGCGTCCCCGTCGAACACGGAGAACAGGCCAAACGTTCTCTTGCCGGGGATCCAGGCCTGGCGCTCGCCAATTCTCGCGGCAGATGGGTCGATTCCCCCTTGCGGGAGCTGGGACAAAGCCGTCGGCTCCGTGGCGCCCACGGCCGTGACCCTCAGGTTTATGAACTCCACCGCTTCCTGCGGCACGCAGTAGCCGTACAACTGGTCGTGCAACTGATGGAACCGCGACGTCGGCGACGCAACATCGCCGGCCTCGATCTCATCTTGGGTGACGGGCACGTTCACTTCGTGATACTGGCCGACGTATCGAATGTCCACGGAACACTCCAACGATATTCTCTCCGTTGGAATGCCTTCCGAGATTAGAATCATCGTGCCTTCTCGCATCAAGTCGGCGAAGTATGCTCGATACCTGTCCTCATTGAGGTCCGCGACACTCGTGTGGTACGTACGCACGAAATCGTGCTTCAAGTTGGAAAGCAAGGCACCGAAGGCGCAGAAGATGCTTGACTCCCGGGGCACGACGACGCGAGGAATCTCCAGCTCCCGCGCTATCATGCCGGCGTGCACGGGCCCTGCGCCTCCTGCCACGACCAGCAGGAATTCGCGGGGGTCGAATCCCCGCTCCACCGATACCTCGCGGACGCCGGCCGTCATGTTGACGTTGATGATATCGTACACGCCTGCCGCCGCATCAACCACCTCCAGCCCGAGCGGATCGGCAATGTGTTCCTTCATCGCCCTCCAGGCCAGATCATAGTGAAGACGCATTCTACCATCAAGGAAGCGGGCTGGGTCCAGGTAGCCCAAGAGTAGATCGGCATCGGTACAGGTTGGAAGATTCCCCCCAAACCCGTAACAGGCTGGCCCAGGATCGGCGCCGGCGCTCTGAGGCCCGACGCGGAGGAGCCCACCCTTGTCTATCCAGGCAATGCTTCCTCCCCCAGCGCCGATGGTGTGGATGTCCGACATCGGAAGAGCTATGCGATGCCGGTTGATCCAGCCCTCTCGAAGGCTCAGCGGCTTGCCATCCTTGACGAGAGCGGCGTCGAAACTGGTCCCCCCCATATCGATGGTGATGCAGTCGTTTGAGCCCTGGAGCGATGAGTACACGACTCCGGCGGTTGGACCCGCCGCAGGCCCTGAAAGAATAGTGGTTGCCGCCTTCTCCACTGCTCCCCTGGCTGAAGTAACACCTCCGTTCGACTGTACGATGAGCAACGTTCCTTCGAAGCCGAGCGTGCCCAGCTTCTCTACCAACTGACGCAGGTAGCTCTCTATGATGGGACCGACATAGGCGTTGAGAACCGTCGTGCTGACGCGATCGTACAGCCGCACCTGTGGCAAGAGGTCGCACGAGAGGGTAATGTAGCTCGCGGGAAGGTGCTGCCGCAAGACGGCGCCCGCCTGTCGCTCAGATGAGTCGTTGGCATACGAGTGCAAGAAACAGACGGCAACCGCCGCTACCCCATGCACCTTGAGGATCTTCGCCGCGCTCTCCACATCACACAGGTCGATGTCTGTGTGAATGCTGCTGCCAGGATCGACCCTTTCGCCGACGGGTAGGCGCAGATACCGTGGGACAAGGGGCTTGACGGGAGGGAATTTGTTGTTCAGCGGCTCTTCGCGGTAGCCGCGCCGCATCTCCAGCGCATCCCTGAACCCACGAGTGGTGAGGAGGCCCGTCAGCGCACCTTTTCCCGTCAGAATGGCGTTGGTGGCCACCGTCGTCCCGTGCACGATGACCCGCACCGACCGGATGAAGTCATCGAAGGCGAGGCCTTCCTGCTCCGCCAACGCGCGGAGGCCGTCGACCAAGCCGACCGAAGGATCGACCACGGTAGTGGGGGTTTTGAAAACTTGCACGCGCCCAGATTCGTCGGCCATGGCGAAGTCCGTGAAGGTTCCACCTACGTCGATGCCGATTCTATAGCGCATTGGCAGTACCCTCGCCGTACCGCGTTTCCTCGGTCGTCGTGTGCCGACGACTTTTCCGGAGTGCCTCCGTGGCCCCGACGTCGAGCTGCATCGACTCAGCATCGACGATGACCCCGTAGTCCTCCTTGGCCGACTCCACAGACACGAAGCCGTTGCGCACGTCGTCCCAGACGATTTCCATCGGCCTTTCCTCGGGAGGGCCGAAGCCGCCGCCACCGCCGGCCCTTTTGTGGAAGACGGACCCTGGCGGAATGCCTTCGATGTTCTCTTTGGCCGCACCTACCCGCAGGGTACCGTCTGGAAACGTAATGCTGATGTGATTCAACGAGCCGGGTTTGCCACCAAACAGACCGAACGCACCTTCCTCCGTGCCGCCACCGTAAACGGCGACCATCATGTCCTGGGCGTTCATTTCGAAGTCCGTCTCAACACCTAAGCCGCCGCGCCACCTCCCCGGCCCGCCCGAGTCGCAGGCATACTCATGCCGCCGCAAGCGGAAGTGGGGGTGATGGATTTCGAACATCTCGTTATCCTCGGCTTCCAGAGCACCCCCCGTTCTGATGCTTCCAATGTGTGGATAACCATCCAATCCATGAGTGGCCCCGGAGCCACCCTTGTTGGCGAAAAACGCGACGCACACAAACGAGCGTTTGGAAATGGGATTAGTGCCAGAGACGTAGGTTCCCAGGTAGATCCAGCCGGCGGTAACCCGATGCTTGAGTGGCCCTGCCAGCGCGCGAAAGATCGCGTCGCAAACCTGATCCGTGAGGTGGTTGCCGTAGGAGGTCGCGGCTGGGAACTCCGCGTTCAGGATACAACCCGCAGGTATGTTGATATGGACCGGTCTAAGCAGACCGTCGTCAAAAGCGATGGTGGGATCGACGAGCATCAGGAAGCAGAAGACGACTCCAGCCATCGAGGCTGTCAGAGGTGCGTTCACATAACCAGGGGTTTGCGGGTCCGTACCGGCGAAGTCGAACAGAATCTCGTCGTCTTTGACTGTGACTGCCAATCTAATATCCGAGTACCCCTTGCCTATGCCGGGGTGGTCGGCCCGCGCCTCGCCGTAGTACGTGCCGTCGGGAATGTTCCTGATCTCGTCCCTTACCCGTCTTTCGGTCGCATTCAGAACGTGTTCGATATGTCGTTGGACACGGTCGAGTCCATACCGTTCGTAAAGGCCCTTCATCGCCCTTTCGCCCACGGCGCAGCTTCCGATCTCGGCCCTGATGTCGGACTCGACGATAGAGCGCATCCGAACATTGGTGAAGATAAGATTCCATACGTCTTTGCGCAGCACACCCTTCTCGATCACCTTAACCGGCGGAATCCGCAGCGCCTCCTGCCAGGCCTCGGTAGCCTTGGCGTTCATGCCGCCTTTGACGGCGCCCCCGATATCGAGCATGTGCCCTTTTGCCCCGGCCCAGGCCACCAGCTTCCCGCCCAAGAAGATCGGTTTGAAGGCCGCCACGTCGGCATACTGGTTACCGCCGCTGAAGACGTCGTTATGGAGGATGACGTCACCCTCGCAAATCTCATCGCCCATCTGCTCGACGATTTCCCTGCAGGCAGGGCTAAGGCAGAATGCCAGCAGTGGCACATGCTGACTCTGCTCCAGCACGCGTCCCTGCGGATCGTAGAGGCCCGTTGCAAAATCCTTGGCTTCAGACAGGACAGGGGAGCGCGTGGTACGCAGCAGGGTCATACCCATCTCGCGGGAAATGGAACGAAGCTTGCGCTGCAAGACGGTCGCCAAAATCGGGTCGATGTCGGTTCGTTCAGGAGCTGTCACAATGGTTTCCTTCATCACAGGGCGCGCGGAAGCGAAGCACCGCGTGAGCCCGGTCTTATGGATACTTGGGTTTGTTTGGCAAATATGGCGATACCGGCCCGCACGCTCGTGTACTACCGCGAGCGATGCCAGCCAGCGAAGGTGCCAGGGGAAAGTTACTGTATCTTGTTGAGCTCGCCGGGAGAATAGCACAGGGCGTATGGCGGTGTCAAGGATATTTCAAGAGGCCGTGGCCGACCCGTGGCAGTTATCCCAAGGCGTGGCGCAGGCGTTCTACTGTACAGAGGGTTGATAGTCCTAGCGACGGTAGGAAGAAATGGCTGATTTGGTTACTCGGACCGCAGCGCCGCGACGGGATCCAGGCGGGCCGCCCGCAAAGCGGGTAACAAGCCGAAGACCACGCCGGTCGCAACCACTATGGCGAAGGCGATGATGCTTGTGGCAGCGGTGGGCAGGGCGGGATGCTGGGCCAGCAACTGCACCGGCAGCCGCAGCGCCAGCGGCAAGGCGAACCCTAGCATTAGCCCGATGAAACCGGCCACGACGGTGATGGTCAGCGACTCGACCAGAAACTGCAGCAGAACGTCCACCGGCCGCGCGCCTACCGTCAGCCGCAGGCCAATCTCGCCGGTTCGCTCGGTCACCGATAGCAGCATAATGTTCATCACGCCAAAACCGCCAATCGCCAGCGCGACGCCGGCCACGACACTGAGCACCAGCGTTAGCATCGCTGCTTGCTGTTTAGCGGCATCGACGACCTGCTGAAAATTCCTGACGTCGAAATCGCGACGGCCGCCGGCCACCGTGTGGTGGCTCTGGTCCAACGCTGCGGTGGCCGCCGCCATGATCGCGGGAATCTCATCGGTGCGCTGGGCCTGGATGAGGATGCTATCCAGCTTGGCGCCGTAGAGACGCTGCTGAGCTGTGGAAAAGGGAATGATCGCGACGTCGTCGAGGTCTGTTTGCCCTCGGCGCCCTTGTTCCTGCAGCACGCCGGCTACGCGGAAGTAAGTGCCCCTGATCCTGATCTCCGCTCCTAGCGGGCTGCTGGTCTTGAAGAGCTGGTTGACTACCGTCTGGCCGATTACGGCGACGGGCAAATGGGCGGCTTCGTCGGCGGCGGTGAAGAACGCGCCCAGCCGGACAGAATAGGATTGCACGGGCTCGACATCCGGATAGGCCCCAATCACCGATGCTCCCACCGTCTGCCCGTCGAAGGACAGCGTCTCCGTGCCGCTCACTAGCGGCGTCAGGGCGCGCTGATAGGGAACCTGCTGCTGGAGAAGTTGGATATCGCGATTGGTGAGAGTTGGCCTGCTAGCCGCCCCTCGAGAAACACCTTTGAGCGAGGCGATTCCGGGCGTGATCGAGACCAGGTTAGTGCCAAGCTGAGCCAGTTGCCCGGCCAGCTCCGCATTCTGCGCTTGCCCCAGGGCATTGATGACCAGCACGCCGCATGTGCCCACTATGATGCCGAACATGGTCATAAACGAGCGCACGCGGTGCGCCGCTAAAGCCGCCGCCGCCGAGCGGATGCTCTGGACGACGGCGGCCATCAAAGCTGGCTGCCCACCGAACGGCAGCGGCGCGAGCCGCCAGGTGCGTCGTGTGGTCTCGGTCGACGCCATGCTCAGGCTCGACGCAGGGCTTGAATTGGGTCGGTTCCGGCCGCCCGCCGGGCCGGGTAGGCGCCAAAGGCCAGTCCGATGGCCAGCGCGGCGACGAGAGCCGCCACCACGTCTAACCAGGACAGCGTCACCCGCATTCGCGCGAACTGCGGCGATAGCGACGGCAAGGCAAGTGACAGAGCCGCACCACCCAGAATCCCGAGCAGGCCACCGGCCGCCGAGAGGGTTAGCGCCTCCAGCAGAAACTGCCAGAAAACGTCTTCGACGCTAGCGCCTACCGCCAGTCGAATGCCGATCTCGACGCGGCGTTCGGCCACGGCGGCCAGCATCACGTTAGCCACGCCGAAGCCACCGATGAGCAAGGCGATGGCCGCGACGATGCCCATAACCCACATGATCGTCGTGGCGCCTTGCTGGACGATGGCTACGCCCTGCAAGAAGCCGCCCACGGTGAAATCGTCCGGGCTCCCAGGCTTGATCCCGTGATTCTGTTCGAGCGCGCGCGTGATCTCCTGTTTGACGGTCTCGACGTTCTTCGGGTCGTCCACGGCGACCTGCACGTTCGCAAAGTTCGTGCGCGCGAGGGCTCCGTTGGCGCTGCCCTGCACCTGGATCGCGGCCGCGTCCGGCGGCGGGCCCTGTGGCGCAGCGCCTTGCGATGGGCCGCCGGTGGTCATTCGCACCCCGCCGGATCCCATCAGCCGCTGCGAGAAGGTGCTGGCCGGAACGACCACTATGTCGTCCGGGGGCAAAGCCGCCATCGACCCTTCGCGCAGGTCCCCCTTGCTGTTGTTGCCGAGGGGCTTCAGGACGCCGACGACCGAGAAGTCCACGTTGCCGATGCGCACCTGCTGCCCGATGGCGTTCCCAGATGGGAATAGCTCTTTGGCGACCGTCTGACCCAGCACGGCCACCGTGCCGCTCGCGTTCACATCCGCCTGGCTGAAGAAGGCGCCCTGCTGGATGCTGTAGCCCTGGGTGATCTGGATATCGGGATAGCCGCCGAACACCGCCGTGTTCAAGTTGTGGTCCCCGGCCTGAATCTGCATCGGGTTGCCGGTTAGCGGACTAACGCCCACCACGTATGGCAGCTTCTGCAAGGCCTGAACGTCGGCGGCCGTCAGCGAGGGGGCGCCGCTGGCCCGGACGAGGAACTTGCTGCCGGCCGTCGGCGGGGCGGTCGACGAGACCGTGAAGCCGGAAATGGCGATGACGTTCGCGCCCAGGCCGCCGATCCCGCGGGCGTTCTCGGACCTGGCGAGGGAGGCCAGATTGACGATGGTGAAGACCCCGGCGATGCCGACCACGATGCCGATGATCGTGAGCGCCGCTCGCAGCTTATGGGCGCCGAGTGACGCGAAGGCGGAGCGCGCCGCCAGCGCCAGCGTCTGCCCAAAGGGAGTGGCGCCGCGCAGCTCCAGCGGTGGTAAGGTCCTGCGTTCGGGCATTTTGTTCTGTGCGTTCATGCTACCTCCTCCGGCGCCAGTCTCGCCAGCGTCTCCTCGGCCCTCTTCGGGTTCCGACACGCCGTGTCCTCGATCACCGTTCCGTCTTGAAAGCTAACCACTCGGCCACAATAAGCGGCGATGTCTGGCTCGTGCGTCACCAGCACGATCGTGATCCCGTCGTCGTTGAGCTCCTGGAGAATGGCCATCACCTCGATGCTCATGCGAGTGTCCAGGTTCCCCGTCGGCTCGTCCGCCAGGATCAGCGCTGGGCCAGTCACCAGGCTGCGGGCGATGGCCACCCGCTGGTGTTGCCCTCCTGAGAGCTCGCTCGGCAGATGTCCGGCGCGCTCGGCCAAGCCGACGGCGGCCAGAGCCAACAGGCCGCGCTCGCGAGCGGCCGCGCCGACCACTCCCGCGTACAATAGCGGCAAGGTGACGTTTTCCAGGGCCGTCGCCCGTGGCAAGAGGTGGAACATTTGGAAGACGAATCCGATCTTGCGATTGCGCACGGTGGCTAGCTGGCCGCTCGACAATCGACTCACGGCGATGCCGTCCAGCCAGTACTGGCCCGCCGTCGGCCGGTCCAGGCAACCGAGTAAGTTCAGGAAGGTGGATTTGCCCGAGCCGGAAGGTCCCATAATGGCCACGAGCTCGCCACGCGTCACCGTCAGGTCGACGCCGCGCACGGCGTGAACCGTGTTCGCGCCCATAACGTAGTCCTTGGTCAATTTCTCGACTCGGATGGCTGGCTGATCTTTGTCTTGGGTCATAGACTATCTCCTATCTTTTGCAGTGCGTACGCCGTAGCAAGCATCAAACTCACCACAAAGGCACAAAGAACACAAAGGCGAAGGTCTCTTTTCGTCTTATCCTTTGTGGCCTTTGTGTCTTTGTGGTGAAACCTGCGCTCCCGTACGCCACCGCGTGACTCCTATTTCAGTTACCCTGGACGCCAACGGCCACGAGCTGGCCGGCGTCCAGTCCGGACTTGACTTCCGTATACTGCCCATTGCTGGCGCCGATTTGGATCGGGTGAAGTTTCGCCTTGCCAGCTCTATCGACCAGGAGCACCGCTGGCCTGGCGCTGAGCTCGATTGGCCGGGGGCAGCGGCTTGCGCCTGGGCGAAAGAGATCGCCGCCGCCGGAACCACCAGCACATCTGGCCGCTTATCGACCGTGACCTTGACGTTGGCCGTCATGCCCGGCAGGAGCTTGGCCTGGATCGGCTTGATGGAGATCAGCGCCAGGTAGCTCACCACGTTCTGCGAGGTCGTGCCCAGTGGTTGGACAACCGCCACGGTGCCGTCGAAGGTCTGGTTGGGAAAGGCATCCACCGTGAAGCTCACCGGCTGCCCGGGGGCTATGCGGCCGATGTCCGCCTCGTTGATCTGCGCGGCGACCAGCAGGTGATTGAGATCGGTCAGACTGATGAAGTTGGTGGTGGCGTTGGAGGTCGAGTTGTTGGCGCCGCTGGCCGCGCTGGCGGCGGCGCCGCTGATCGAGCCGCCGATGAGCCACTGTCCCACCGCGCCATTGATCGCGGTTACTACGCCGTCAGAAGGCGCGGTGAGGGTGGCCGAGTCCAGGTTAGCCTGGGCCAGACCGACCAGCGCTTGCTGGGCCGCCACCTGCGCTCGCGCCCCGTCGAGGTCGGATTTAGTGTAGGGCGTCTGAGCTAGTCTTAGCGCCTGCTCTGCCGCCCGCACGGTGGCCTGGGCCTGCTCGATATCCTGTTCTGTGTATGGTGCCTTTGCCAGATCAAGCTGTTGCTGGGCAGCATCCACCGTCTTCCTTGCCTGAGCTAAATCGTGCTCGGTGAACGGGGTTTTTGCCAGATTAAGCCCTTGCTGCGCTGCGCC
Source organism: Chloroflexota bacterium (assembly GCA_016210495.1). The sequence goes on along the minus strand of JACQUC010000247.1, from coordinate 26,022 downwards.
AACAGCGGCTTGAGCCTGGCTCAAGACCTCGGGGGTCGGGGGAGACTTAAGGGCAGCCAGCTGCGCCTCGGCGACATTTATTTGCTCCCAAGCCACCCCCGACTGGGCCTCCTTTATGTCCTTGGTGAAAACGGATCGGCCGCTGCCAATTTGCGCGTCGGCGTTGGACTGGGCGGAGTAGAGCTGGTTCCTGGCCAGACGCACTTGAGCCTCCGCCGCATCAAGCTGCTCCTTGGTCGGGCCAGATTTGAGCTGATCTAACTTGGCCTTCGCTGCGTCCAGGTTTGCCTGTGCTTGGGCTACGGTCTCGGGCCTTGGTCCGCTTTCCATCGCAGCCAGCTTCTCTCTTGCCGAGTCGAGCGCGGCCTGAGCTTGGGCAACGACCTCGGCCCGCGGACCATTCCGAATCGTCGCCAACTTCTGTTTGGCAATGTCGACATTAGCCTGAAGCTGCGCGACCTGCTCCGCCCGCGGGCCCGCAAGCATTCCGTCCAGTTTTGCCTGGGCGACAGCAAGGTTGGCCTGGGCCTGGCGTAGCTGGGCCTGAAGATCGGTCGGCTCGAGCTTGGCCAGGACCTGGCCCGCTTTGATCTGGTCGCCTACGTTGACGTCGATTTCGGCGACCTTGCCGGAGTTCTTGAAGTTGAGCGGCACGGCCGTGGCGGCGGCGATCGGGCCGGTCGCCGCGACGCTATCCGCGAGCGTGGTGCGCTGCACCGGCGCGGTGAGGTAATGCTGTGTCGCGGCCGAGCGGTAAACCGTCCGCCACAGCATCACGCCCGCAGCAGCGGCCAGGATGACCACGACCGCGACGATCACCAGCCGGCGGGGGAACGCGCGTCGTTCAGGTACAAATATCTCGTCGTTTGGCAATTAGCATGCCCCTTTCCCGTTGGTTTCCCTTGCACAGTTTGCGCTGCGGTTAGTCTGACGACCATCATTTCGCAAGCGGCTAAATTATGGGATACAAACCTTTGAAAACGCTTTGATTAGGGGGCTTAGAAGAAGCGGCTGAACTGGAGGAAACGCCTTCGGGCTCGTGGCCAGCGGCCGGGAACTGGCGCCTCGGCAGTCAATGGCAGGCGGACCGTGGCGGTGGTGCCCGACCCCAACACGCTGCTCAGCGTCAACGTGCCGCCGTGCGCTTCTATCAATGTCTTGGCAATGGCCAGGCCCAGGCCCGCTCCACCGGTCGACCGCGACCGCGCGCGATCGCCGCGATAGAAGCGATCGAAGATCCGGCCCAGGGCTTCCGGTGGTATGCCTTCCCCGGTGTCGCGCACCTCGATCTCCGCGCTGCGTCCTGATTCGGAGATGCCCAGCGTCACGAGGCCGCCCGGTGGCGTATGCTTGAGCGCATTATCGAGCAGGGCCATGAGCGCTTGCTGCAGGCGGTCCGAGTCCGCCTCGACGATGGGCGGCCGGCCGGAGACCTCGAGCCGCAGGTCGATCCCGCGCTCGGCGGCCGCCGCGCTCAGACGACGCACCATCTTTTGGCCCAGCTCTTGGAGGTCGATGCTGCCGAGCGCCAGGTCGAGCTGGCCGATGTCGGATTGTGCCAGGTCCAGCAGATCGCAACTCAGGCGCGTCAGCCGTCCGATCTCCTCGTGCAAGTCGTCGAACACCCCTCCCTGCGAATCGAGCGGCTCATGCCGGTGCTGGTTGAGCAGATGAGTGGAGGTTTGGAGCACGGTCAATGGAGTGCGGAGCTCGTGGGCCGCGTCGGCGACGAACTCCTGCTGCCGCCGGAACGCCTGCTGAATGGGAATCAGGGCCCGGCCGGCGAGAAACCAGGAGCCTAACATAGATAAGAGCAGGCCGGCTGCGCCGCCGATGAGCAGGAATATCAGCGTCTGGCGGAGCGATTCCTCGACCGGAGCCAGGCTCGCGCCGGTGATGAGTAATACTTTAGACGACGCTTCGTCGCTGCCGATCGGCGAGGCCGAGTCGTTCGGGCTTGCCGGCAGTTTCTGCTCCAGCCTGCCGATGATGGATCCGCCAATCATCTGATATGAGCCGGCCGGCTGGCTGCCGGCGTCGCTGAGCAGAACCGCCGGCTGCACCAGCAGACGGACCCGCTGCCCTAAGATCGTCGTGGTCACGAGCGCCTGAACGGCCGGCGGCTCGAGCTGCACGGCCAGGTGGACTTGCTGCGCCTGGGTCGTCACGGCCCAGTTTATCCAGACGTTGTTCTTCTCCGTCGGCGTCGGTCGCGTGATCCACGGCGTCTTCGGCAAGGAAATGTCCGTTACTCCGATCCTCTGCGGGTCGGCCAGCACGTGGCCGTTGGAATCGACGACGAGCGTGAAGGGAGCTGACCGATCGAGCGGGCCTGGAAGCTGGTCGCCGGGATGAGTCGATTCCGTTGGAATCCTGGCCGCGCCCCGCGCGAGCAGGCCGCCGAGGTCGCGCAGGGCGATCTGGCGCTGGGTGAAGTAGGTCACGCTGCCAGCGGCCAGCAGGATGGCGCTTGGGATCAGCAGATTCCATAGCAGCAGTGAGGCTCGAACGCGCGTGAACATGCTTACCTCTTCAGACAGTAGCCGACGCCACGCACCGTACGAATGAGTGGCTCGGCGCTCGCCCGGTCTACTTTCTGGCGGAGATAGTGAACGTAAAGCTCGACGGCGCCGGGCAAAACGTCGCTGTCGTAGCCCCACACTTGCTCCAGGATCTGGTCTTTCGTGAGCACCCTGCCCGGATGGCGCATCAGATACGCCAGCAGCTCGAACTCTTTAGGCGTTAGCTCTAAGATCGTCCCATTCCGTTCGACGGTGTGCGTGGCCAGGTCGAGGCGCAGGTCCGCCACGACCAGCGGTTCGTCCTCTTCTTCGGCGTTGCGGCGCGCGAACGCGCGGATGCGTGCCAGCAGCTCCTCCATCGCGAACGGCTTCACCAGGTAGTCGTCGGCGCCCGCGTCGAGTCCGCGCACACGATCCGGCACCCGGTCGCGGGCCGTCAGCATCAAGATAGGTGTCTTGATGCGTCGCGCCCGGAGCCGCCGACAGACCTCGAGGCCGTCCAGGCGCGGCAGCAGGATATCCAGGATGATCAGGTCATAGTCGCCGTTTTGGGCCTCGATCAACGCGCAAAGGCCATCGTCCGCAACCGAGGTCTCGTGTCCCGACTCGGTGAGAGCCTGCTGGACCAGGCACGCGATCTTGGCGTCGTCTTCTACTAGCAGAAGGCGCATCAGCATGTCCCCGGTGATTGTTTCTTCACGATATGATTTTCGCCTTTCACCGGCTCATCCCACACCGCAATCTCTCCCCCTACCACCCTGGCATACGTCCATTTGAGCCAGTTGGCGTCGTCCCGCAGCGGGTAGTCCTCGCGGAAGTGGGCACCGCGGCTCTCGGTGCGGTGCAGGCCGCAGACGGCCATCAGCTCGAGCTGCAAGATCTCGCCCCGCGCGCCGATGACCTTCGCCAGGTCGTGTTGGTCCTGGGCTCTCATCTGCGGCAGAACGTCGCGGCGGAGCTCGGACGCGAGGTCACGGGCCTTCTGCAGTCGGCTTGCGTTCTTGATCAGGCCGAGGAGGTGCTCCTCTCTGAAAGGCCGGGAACGCAGCGCAACCTCCTTGCACCCCGGCCCCTTTTCCCTTTTCAAGGGAGCCAGGACGTCCTCGCGCAGCGCCGTAACCTGCTCCAGGACGAACGTGGGCTCCTCGGCGGCGAGGGCATAGCGGCTGGCGCCCTTGCCGGCGCGGCGCCCACCGATAGCCGACTCCATGCCGTGGGTGATGATGTTGCTCACGCCGTCCTCCGGGTGGTCGCTGACGGCACCACCGGCGTAGAGACCCGGCAGTTCAGTTGCGCCCCAGCGATCCACGACCACGCCGGCCGGGCCGTCGCCGTCCAAATGCGCGGTGTACTCGATTCTGTCCTTGCGCAGCGACAGCCCGCCTTTGGCAAACGACCTGATCAGGATCGGAACGGCGTTCTCGATGCGCCGGTGCGCTTCCTCGCCGGCGTGCGTGACGTCGAGGCAAACCGGCCCCCTGCCCTCCAGCTCCTCGGTGGCGATCGCCCGGCACACGACGACGCGGGGTGCGCGCTCCATCCTGCGGGAGTCCCACTTCTCCATAAACCTCTCGCCCCTGGTGTTCAGCAGGTACGCGCCCTCGCCGAACAGGATGTTGGCGCCGGGCGCTGTGTTGAATTGAAGGGGAGACAGAGTGGCATAGGAGATATCCATGTTTCGCACAGCCGCGCCCACCTCGAACGCCATCCTTATCCCGTCCCCGCTGAGCGCAGCCATGTACATCGCCAGGCCGTTGGTGATCGAGGTGTAGAGCGAGCCGGAAGCCAGCAAAGTCACCTTGGAAAGGAAGGCGTAGAGCCGGCCGGTCCTGACGTTGAAGCCGATGGCGCCGACCACCCTGCCACCGGTCGGCGCCTGGCCGTCGGAGGTTAGCAGGCCGGCCACCATCACCCGTTCGACGAGTCGCACGCCATTTCGTAGAACCTCGCCGCGCATGACGGACATCAACTGGAAGCCGCCCCTGGTCATGACGACGTTGTGCGCGTAGAAGTGGCCCACGCCGGGACGCAAGACGTGTTCTCCGTCTTGCCTGAGGAATGAGCACCCCCACTTTTCGAGGTCCCTGATTATCTCCGTCGTCTCGGCGAACATACCGTCCAGGCGGCTCTCGTCGACCAGACCCTGGCCAGCCTCCAGGCACTCCTCGCGCCACTTGGCAGGGTCGTCATGCTCCGGATCGAAATAGGTCAGCACACCCGACATCTGGGGGCTGACGCCGCCTCGGCCCACTTTGGCCTTGTCCACGACGATGGTGCTCAGACCGAACTTCCTGGCCTCGAGCGCCGCCAAACACCCCGCGATGCCCCCGCCCACGATCAGCACGTCGCATCGGACGACTTCATCTACGAGGTCCTCTAAAACAGCCATTCCGGCACACCCCCAACTTGCTAGCGATGGGCTTGTCAAAAACGCACAGACGCGCGCGGGCAACGGCGACGCTACGCCGCACTCTGCGGCAGCCTTACGAGAATGTCGGTTATGCTCTCTTTGGGCATTCTCTTTGAAGCGTCCAGAATCTCTATCGAGATTAGCCCGCCATCTTCGGTGTAATCAACTATCACGCCTTCAGCTACTTCCTCGCTGACCGCGTACCTGGCCTTTTGAAACTTTATGTCGATGGAGTCCGTGTCCGGGTCATATGAGATTTCCATCCCGATTACCTGTACCCTATGCACCCAACTAGGCCCGAAGGGGAACGCTTGTGGTAGCCCTGGAACCCTTGCCGGTTCCGCCTCGACCATTAAGCTACTGCGGCACCATCAAATGAGTGAACCCGACCCTCTTCAAGCAATCCTCGGCCGCCCGCTGGGTTCTTTCGAGGAGGTCCGCTTCGTCGACGGTTTTGATGACGCGGTCCTCCATAATCACCTCGCCGTCGACGATCACGTCGCACACGTCGCTGCCGTTGGCCGAGTAGACGACGGCGCCGACTACGTCGAGCGTCGCCACGAGGTGGGGCTTCCACAGATCGATCGTGATCAGGTCCGCTTTCTTGCCCGGCTCAAGCGAGCCGATATCCTTGTCCAGGCCCAGGGCCCTGGCGCCGTTGATCGTCGCCATTTCCATCACTTGCTGGGCAGTGATGGCCCTGGGATCCAGGTTGTGTACCTTATGCAGCAGCGAGGCGAACTTCATGGTCGAGATCATGTCCTGATTGTTGTTGCACGCCATCCCGTCGCACGCGAGGCCCACGTTTATCCCCAGCGCGAACATCTTCGGCACCGGGGATACGCCCGAGGCGAGGATCATGTTGCTGGTGGGGTTGTGGATGCAGTGCGTGCCGGTGGCGGCGATTCTGGCCAGATCGGCGTCGCTCAGCCAGACCGCGTGGTTGAGCTGGACGTCCGGCCCCAGGCAGCCCACGTCGTCCAGGTACTCGACGTTGCCGGCGTAGCCGAACCTCTCCTTCACGAGCTTGTCGTAGTCGCGCGTCTCCGCCGTGTGGAGATGGATACCGATCCCGTGCTTGTCGGCCATCCGCCGGGTCTCGCGGAACAGCTCGGGCGAGCAGGTCCACGGGGTCACGGGAGCGAGCTGAATTCTTATGCGGTCGCCCGCCGCGCCGTGCCACTCCCGCACCAGTCGTTCCATCCTGGCGACGATGTCTTCGCGCGATTCTCCGAAGGCAGCGAAATAGTAGGTCTTGTCATCCTGATAGCCGCGGGAGAGAACGGCCCTGACACCGGTTTTCTCAAAGGACTTGAGGCACCGCTCGTCCACGCTCTCCTCGTAAGCCTCCTGCGCGGCGATGTTCAGCTCGTTGACACAGGTGGCGCCGTTCTTGATGTTCTCGACGCAGCCGAGGGTCTCGGCGATCTCCCAGTCTTCCGGCGTGAAAGCGGCGGTAAGGGGCTTCTGGATCTTCAGCCAGTCGAGCAGGTAATTGTCGTAACCCAGGGTTCTGCCAAAGGCGTAGCACAGGTGCGTATGAGCGTTCACCAGTCCCGGCATCACCACTTTTCGGGCGCCGTCGATCACTTTGTTAGCGGCATGCTTCCTTTCCAGATCGCCGGTCGACCCGATCTCGACGATTCGATTGCCCTCGATCCTGATGGCACCATCTCTGAGAATCCGTCTTTCCCCATCCATCGTGATCACGATGGCGTTCTTGATCAGTATGTCTGCCATCTTATCGCCTCCCACCGATCTTCTCGAAATAGGCAGTGGCTTCGGCCAGGTTGATGACGTCGGCGTACTTCTGGTGCATGTCGAAAAGGTTGATGGCGTGGGAGGCCTGGTGCCGATCGAAAGTGCACTCCTCCACCAGTCCCATCCGGTAGCGGTAGGCCACGCCGTCCACGACAGTGGCGCGCACGCAGCCGCTGGTAGTCTCACCGCAGGCGATGATCGTGTCGGCGCCGAGATGCACGAGGTGCGCGGCCAGGAGTGTCCCGAAGAATCCGCTGGGGGCCGCCTTGCGCAGGACCAACTCACCAGGCATGGGTGCCACATCCTCCACGATGTCGAACTCTTTTTGGCGTTGCTCCTCCGTCAGCCCCCTGCCGATGCTGCGGTTCCAAGGGTGGGGGAAGTCTGCCATGCCGGTAACGTAAGTCACGGGAATCCTGTTGGCCCGCGCCGCGCGCAGGAGCTCCTGCATCTTGTACACGGCCTCCCAGCCCACCGCGCCACAGCTCCTCGGCCAGGTTTGGACCGAGTCCAGGATGTGCTCAGGCTTGTCGCCGAGGGCGCCGTAGTACACGTCGATCATAAGCAGGACCGGGCGCACTCCAAAGCCGAAGGGCGCCTTCTTCGCTCCTCCCGCCGCCAGATGCTGCTTGTCCTGCTCGGTCAGAAACTGGTCCCACACTGCCATAGCCAACTCCTTTCAATCCGTGGCTCCTGCAACCACATTCTAAGGACGCGTGTGAACCGCAAAGGGCGCAGAGGGCGCAAAGAAGTGCCTCAAATGTCTTTGCGTACTTTGCGTCCTCTGCGGTTCAAAGGCCCCTCACGGCGTAAACCCATTATGTAGGACGATTGATTTGAACTCTCGGACCAATGCCACCAGCCTGTCGGCCGCCGCGTCGAGCCAGATGGCCCCCTTCTGCGCCGTAGCCACCGTCGGGTCGCCAAGAACCCCGGATTTCGAGAACGTGGACCAGGGCGGGTTGTAATCCGCGACACGCGCCCGCACGAAATCGAGACCAAAGAACTCGCCGGCAGGGTAGGCAATATCCTTGACGGCTTTGTCCATCTGCACTTTGGCAACGTCCAGGTGTAGGTAGAGCGACGTTTCCATCTCGCAGGCGTGCGTGATACCACCCGGCTCGGAGTCGCGCAGCTCCTGAAGCTGCTTCGCGATGAGGCTCCAGTAGGTCACCCCCGCGCAGGCGATGCCCAGCTCGGCGTTGGCCCGCCGGCCCACCGTCTCCAGAATCGCCCGATTGCCGCCGTGGCCATTAACGATAAGCACTCTCTTGAACCTGTGTTTGGCCAGGCTCTTGACGATGTCGTACAGGTAGCTGACCAGCGTATCGATCTCGATGGAGATCGTGCCGGGGTAGTCCATCATCATTCCACAATAGCCGTAGGGCACGAGCGGCAGGAGCAGAATGTCCTCCGGCGCTCTTCTGGCCGCCTCGGAACAGACGGTCCAGACCAGCTTGTTGTCCGTGTTTATCGGCAGGTGAGGGCCGTGTTGCTCCACCGCGCCGACCGGCAGCATAGCTACGCGGTCATCCTTTGGTATCTCCCGAATCTCGGGCCAGGTGTGGTGGTCGTATGCCGAGCCAGTTGCCATGGTTCACCTCCCAGTGCTCAAGGTTCAGAGCAAGATTAGCGAGCGAAGAAGCGGCCCTCACCCTAACCCTCTCCCTTTGGGAGAGGGGACAGGACGGCACCCTCTACGATCTCCCCGGTAGAACTTTGTCTTCTACGCCCCAGAGGCTAGACAGTCCTGCACCAGTCCTGCTCGACACAGCGCATCCTGTTCCGGGGTTAGCCTGCCCTTGACCGTGTTTCGTGACAGATAGTGTTGCAGAAAGCCGCGAAACATGCTGTTCATGAGGGCGAAGACGTTGCCACAGCCGTCGAGCGTGCCGATGAAGTCCCTGGCCAATCGTGACCGGAAATCGGTGGCCAGGCACGCACCGACGATTCTCTTCATAATTCTCTCTTGCACCCAATCGCATTCGAGATAAGGCTGCCGCAGGAAAGCCACGTTGGCGTCCTGCACCACCAGATCGGCCGTCGAAACATCAAAGGCGACGATGAAATTGTGGTCGTAATCGGTAAGATGCGCGCGGGCCCTCCAGAGGCTGTCGCTGAGCTCGAAGTAGTCGACGTTCAGGCGACGCCACATGACGGGCTCGTCCTCGCCGCCGATTTCAAGCTGCTCGTCTGCGTCCCCCTCGTATGGAACGGCGACACAATCCTTGGGCGAGAAGGACTCGCGGTATACGCTCTCGCTTGCAGCGGCTGTGCAGCGGACGATGCCATCCGCGTAGAAGTTGCGGAACTGCGCCGTCGTGATGGCGCCGGTCGCGGCCGAATGGGCGAGAGCGCCAAACACCAGGCCCCTGCCAGAGAGATTGATAAGGTTGAAAAGGGTGTCACAGCCCTGTGGCCCGAGGAACGCCCGCCGTGGTATTTCCGGGAACTGTACGAGCATCTGGGCGCCCACGAGTTCCTTAACCTTCGCGGCCGCCTTTTGGCAGTGCTTGTGGGGATAGCTGAGGAAGCGCGCGGTGCTGTCGCGAATGACGAAGTCGGGAAAAGTGACATCGTAGGAGACGACCACGTTGTAGATCGGGTCTTTCACGCGGGCTGTGGACCGCCAGAGATCCTTATCTAACTTGAAGTAGTCGATCTCGTAAGTCTTGCTGAACGAAGGAGGCGGAAGGGGAGCGGTCTGCCACGGTTCCATGCCTGGTACACTCCTTTCGATTGATCCGTATGGTGCCGTTAACGGAAAGAGGAAACCGGCTGTACAAAAACATAAGAGCAAGACCAATCATTATGCTGGGCATAGCCACCGCCTGGACAGTCAGGCGGTCCGGAAGTGATCTCCCGGAGTTGCATCCGCGGTCGCCGTAAGGTTTCACATTGGATGTGCAGGCAGTTTAGCGCGAAACACAACAGGTGTCAAGCCACATTTCTGGCGACAGGTGTCTAGTGTGAACAGGGAAGAGACCACGCGCGGTTGCCCCCATGATAATGTCCCCGAAAGCGCGGCCTGACGACCCATCAGGCGGTGGATACCAAGACTACGCGGTCGATGCCGGCGAGGTCGGGGAGCAACTGGATGGTGGCGGCGGGGAAAGCGCCCGCGGCAAGATGGCGAATGGCAGGCCCCTGACCAATGCCGAATTCGGCTACCAGCAGCCCGGGTCTGTGGAGGTAGTCAGGAGACTGCTGGAAGAGTCGCCGATATCGGTCGAGACCATCGGCGCCACCGTCTAGGGCGGAGAGGGGCTCGTAGTCGCGGATGTCGGGCGGCAGGATGGCGAGCTGGTCGCTGGGGATGTACGGAAGGTTGGCGACGATCACGTCGACGAGAGACGGTACGGGCTCCAGGAGGTCGCCTTGTAGAAGGGTTACTCTGTCCTGTACGCCGTGGCGCGTGCAATTGATGGCCGCCACCTCCAGGGCATCGGTTGAGGCGTCTGCGGCAAAGATCCTGGCCTGGGGTAGACGCACGGCTAGACTAATGGCGATGGCACCGGAGCCGGTGCCGACGTCGGCCAGGGTGGGGGCGTGATTAATCACGCCCCTACCCTGGCCCAGGCCAGAGAGGACGGTTTCCACCAGCAACTCTGTTTCTGGCCGTGGGATCAGGACGCGTCTGTCGACGACGAAGTCGAGGCCGAAGAACTCTTTGTGGCCGACGATGTAGGCGACGGGCTCGTGCGCGGCGCGTCTTTCGACGAGGAATCCGTAGCGACGAGCCATCTCCAGGTCGAGGCTCTCGTCCAGATGGGCGTGCAGCTGGGCCCGGCTGATGCGCAATTGGTGGCAGAGGAGCACCTCGGCCTCCAACTGAGCGACGTCTCGCTCTTCAATGGAGGCCAGGAGATCCGTGGCCCAGGACAAGGCCTCGCGCAGCCGAATCCCGCCAGACTGCTTGTCGTGCCAGGGGGAGATGCGCGAGGTCTTCTTCACCAGGGCGTCCCCCCGCCTCCCTTGGGCGAACAGAGACGTTCGCCCCTACGTTTCTGTGGGGGTTCCAAGAGCGCTGGAGGCTCAAGACAACTGGGCGACATAGAGCTTGGCCTGGTGGGCGGTGATCAAGGCGTCGATCAGCTCGTCGATATCGCCGTCTAGAATACTTGGCATGCGGTGAACGGTGATGCCGATGCGATGATCGGTGACGCGGTCCTGGGGGAAATTGTAGGTGCGAATCTTCTCGCTGCGATCGCCGGTGCCCACCTGGGCGCGCCGCGCCTGGTCAACCTGCTCGACGATCTTACGCTGCTCGATGTCATAGAGTCTGGCGCGCAGAACCGCCATGGCCTTCATCTTGTTCTTGAGCTGCGATCGCTCATCCTGGCAGGTTACGACCATGCCGGTAGGCAGGTGCGTGATGCGAACGGCCGTCGAGACCTTATTGACGTTCTGGCCTCCGGCGCCACCCGAGCAAAAGGTGTCGATCTTGAGCTCGTCCGGGCTGATGCGGATGTCTACCTCCTCGGCCTCTGGCAAGACGGCGACCGTGGCGGTAGAGGTGTGGATGCGACCTCCTGCCTCGGTGACAGGGACACGCTGCACGCGGTGCACACCGCTCTCGAACTTGAGTCGGGAATACGCGCCGTGGCCTCTTATCTCGAAGATGATCTCCTTGAACCCGCCGATACCCGTTTCATTGGAGTTGAGGAGGTCGGCAGACCAGCCGTGCCGCTCGGCATAGCGAGTGTACATACGGTAAAGGTCGGCGGCAAAGAGGGCCGCCTCCCCTCCTCCCGCTCCGGCGCGGATCTCGACGATCACGTCTTTCTCGTCGTTGGCATCCTTGGGCAGCAGGAGAGCCCTTATCTCTTCGAGCAGCCGGGCCTGCCGGTTCTTGAGCGCTTCAAGCTCTTCTTTGGCGAGGTCAGCCAGCTCATCGTCGAGGCCGTCGTCGAGCATCTCGCGTGTGTCCTCGATGCTTTTCAGCCCGGACTTGTACGCGCGGTACCGGTTCACCAATTCCTCCAATCCCGCTTGCTCCTTGGCGTATTTCTGCACAAGCGCCGGGTCGGAGGAAACTTCCGGACGCGCCAGAAGCTCGGTCAGCTCGTCGTACCTTTCTTCAACTGTGGCAATCTTCTCGATATGGTCAATCATGACCGTGTCACCCCTCTATACGGAAAGAAGCCCCTCTCTCGTCGATAACGGGCTGCCTTTCAAAGGGAATTATAGCATAAGTCGGTGGGGGGTTTCCACGTGGAGGCGCGACCGCGGAGAGACGGAGGGGTGGCGGATATTCGGAAAATTGCGGCTCAGGTTTGGGAGGCGAGTGGCGATTAGGCCGGTGGGATGTTGAGGGGCGGGTATGTTATAATGGCGGCGGCTCGTTAAGGGGCTAGTGTTGAATGGAGGGTAGTAATGAGAGAGGCTGTAATCGTCGACGCGGTTCGCACGCCAATTGGCCGGTACGGTGGGGCGCTGAAGAGCGTTCGGCCGGACGATCTGGCGGCTTTTATCATAACCAAGCTGTTGGAGCGCACGCCGGTGAATCACGAGGACATCGAGGACGTGATGCTCGGCTGCACAAACCAGGCGGGCGAGGACAACCGCAACGTGGCCCGCATGGCTGTGCTGCTGGCGGGCCTTCCTGTGACCGTTCCTGGGGTTACTTTGAACCGCCTGTGCGCATCATCGCTGCAGGCCGTCAACGGCGCCGCGCAGGCTATCCAAACCGGTAATGGCGACATCATCATCGCGGGCGGCGTGGAGAGCATGACGCGCTCGCCTTTCGTGATGCAGAAGCCAGAGGTCGAGTATCCCCGTGGTGAAATCACGATGTACGATACGACGATCGGCTGGAGGATGACGAACCCGAAGATGGTCGACAAGTATCCGCCGCTGGGGATGGGGGAGACGGCGGAGTTGGTGGCCGAAAAACACGGGGTCTCACGTGAGGAGCAGGACGAGTTCGCCCTGCTCAGCCAGCAGAAGACGGCGGCCGCGATGAGAGAGGGCCGGTTTGACGCCGAGATGGTGCCGGTGCCAATCCCGCAGAGAAAAGGTGAGCCCAAGCTCTTCGCCGTGGACGAGCATCCCAGGCCAGAGACCACGCTGGAGGGGCTGCGGGCGCTGCGCCCGGCTTTCAAGCGCGATGGGACGGTGACGGCCGGCAACTCGTCGGGGATAAACGACGGCGCGGCCGCAGTGCTAATGATGTCGGGACAGAAGGCCGCAGAGCTGGGGCTTAAGCCTATGGCCAGAGTCATCGCCACGGCCGTGGCCGGGGTGCACCCGTCGTACATGGGCATGGGACCGATTCCGGCGACGCGAAAGGCATTGCAGAGGGCAGGGCTATCGCTTGGCGAGATAGGGGTCATCGAGCTAAACGAGGCGTTCGCTTCGCAGTCTCTGGCCTGTATCAGGGAGCTGGGGATGGAGATATCGAAGGTCAATCCAAACGGAGGCGCCATAGCCCTCGGGCATCCCCTCGGCTGCACCGGGGCCAGGATTGTGACGACGCTGGTGCACGAGATGGCCCGACGGGAGGCGAGTTACGGGCTGGCGACGATGTGCGTGGGCGTGGGACAGGGCGTGGCGACGATAGTGGAGAGGGTGCGGTAGGGAGCTATTTACAGAACGCGGTCGGGTTGCTAGAATATAGACAGGTGCTTTGCGCGGGGAGAGGCGGCAAGCACGACCTGTGGCAGGCAGGTGGGGAGATGGCTAGTCTCGACGCTTCGCCGCGCCGTGGAGAGTTGAACTGTGCCGAAATTGGATCAGGTCGCTGCCTCCATCGCCTTCCTGGTTACCGCTAGTCTAGCGGTTCTCATCGTCCTGGGGTCTAGCTTTCTCAGATTCTTCGACGCGGCCCTCGTCGGCTACGCCGTGGCCACGGTCTTCGCCGTGCTCGGCATCACCTATCGCTTCGTACAGTGGCTCCGGCGTCCGCCGACGAGATTGTACTGGGTGCGCGGCTGGCAGCTATTCGCCTCGTGGCGTAACTTCCGACGTTACGGCCTGCTCATTCCGCGGGCGATCATCAGCGACCTGGTGACGCAGGAATTCATCTGGCCGCGCAGCGCGTACCGCTGGGTGATGCATTTCAACCTTTTCTGGGGCGTCGTGCTGGCCAGTATGATCACTTTCCCGCTGGTGTTCGGCTGGCTACACTTTCGTCTGGTCGGCGCGGCCGACTACCAGCTATATGTCTTCGGATTCCCGACCATAGTGTTCCCGATTCAAAGCGTCTGGGGATTCCTCATGCTGCACGCGCTCAACATCACGGCAGTGATGGTGATTGCCGGTGTGGGGATGGCCATGTGGCGGCGCTGGCGGGACCGCGAGGTGATGTCGGAGCAGGAGTTCGGCTTCGATTTCGCCCCGCTCTTCCTGCTTCTGACCATTTCGGTCAGCGGGCTGCTGCTGACGGCCAGCCAACTGCTGTGGCGGGGCAGCTTCTACTGGTTTCTAGCCCTCGCCCACCAGATAGTAGTGGTGGCGGCGATTCTGTACATCCCATTTGGCAAGTTCTGGCACGTTTTGGAGCGCCCGGCCAGCATCGGCATCAGGCTGTACAAGGAGGCTCATATGGCGGAAGCGCCGCAGGCCTGCATTGGCTGCGGGCGCCAGTACGCTTCCCGGCAGTTTGTGGCCGATCTTAAGGACACCTTGCGGGCGCTGGACCAGGATTACGGCATCGCGGCCGATGGAGCTTGGCTGCAGGACTTCTGCCCCACGTGCAAACGAGTTCTGCGGGGGAACAGCTATTTTGCGAGCACGCAGAGGGAGTTCTTGTGATAGTGGGAGCTGGCGATGTCGGTTGACAAGTACATATTTGCGCCGCAAGAAAAAGCGTACGACTTCCTGGAGCAGGGACCGACGGTGGGGAAGTGGACGACAGGGGCGGCCGTGGAGCGCCTGGTGCCAACGCACTGCCCCTTCTGCGGCGTGGGGTGCGCGATGTACCTCGAGGTGGCCAGAGGTAGGGTCATCGGCGTGGAGCCGCGGGAGGACCACCCGATAAACGAGGGTCGTCTTTGCCCCAAAGGGGTCGTGGCGTATCAGCAGGTGAACCATCCGGACCGCATACTTCGACCGCTGATTCGAAGCAACGGAAGGCTGGTGCCCGCTTCGTGGGACGAGGCGCTGGACCTGGTGGCGTCGAAATTGAAGGAGATTCAGACGAAGTACGGCAAGGACGCCGCGGCCGTCTACGGAGGGTCGTCGATCACGACGGAGAAAACGTATCTGGTCGGGAAGTTCGCTCGCGTGGCGCTCGGGACACGTCACTGTGACTACAACGGGCGGCTGTGCATGACCTCGGCGGCCGGCGCGAATCTGAAGGCTTTCAACATCGACAGAATGGCCAACCCGTATGCCGACATCCCGCTTACGGAGTGCCTGATGATCGTGGGGAGTAACGTCGCCGAGACGTTTCCGGTGATGATCCACTACCCGTGGCGAGCCCGTGATCTGGGGGCCAAGATGATCGTGGTCGACCCGCGTGAAACGCCGCTCGCGCGAACGGCGGATATCTTCCTCCAACTGCGACCGGGCACAGATCTGTCTCTGCTGAACGGCATACTACACGTGTTGGTCAAGGAAGGGTTTGTCGATCGCGACTTCGTTGCGACCCGTACCAGGGGCTTCGAAGATGTAAGGGCGGTTGTCGAAAAGTACCCTCCGGATCGGGTGGGGCGAGAGTGCGACGTGCCAGCAAGTCTGGTTGTGGACGCCGCGAGGATGTGGGGTAGGGCTTCCAAGTCGATGCTGTTCCACGCGCGAGGGATCGAGCACCATACGACGGGTGTGGACAATTGCCTGGCGGCGATCAACATCGTGCTCGCGACGGGCCGCATCGGCAAGCCTGGATCGGGCTACGGCACGCTTACCGGGCAGGGCAACGGCCAGGGTGGGAGGGAGCACGGCCAGAAAGCTGACCAGCTTCCGGGGCAACGGAGCATCGACGATCCGGAGGCCCGGCGGCAGGTGGCCGGCGTCTGGGGGGTAGCGGAAGAAGAGCTGCCTCGGGCGGGAGCTTCCGCGGTGGAGATGCAGCGCCTAATCGACGAGGGGCAGATTCGGGGTCTGCTGGGGATCTGCAACAACTCGATGGTGTCGATGCCGGACCTGAACTGGACGGCGCGGGCTCTGGCCAAGCTGGAATTTTACGCCTGTATCGACTTCTTTCTTTCGGAAACGGCGTCGCGGTTTGCAGATGTAGTGCTCGCCGGCTCGGCCTGGGCCGAAGACGAGGGCACGACGACGAATATGGAGGGTAGGGTAAACAGGATCAACAAGGCCGTCGATCCGCCGGGGGACGCCAGAGCGGACTGGAGAATCCTGTGCGATCTGGCGCGGAGATTGGGTCGGGGCCAGTATTTCAGTTATGGCTCCCCCGGAGATATCTTCGACGAGCTGAGATTGGCCTCGAAAGGAAGCCCGCGGGCGGACTACTACGGCATAACGTATGAGAAGATCGAAGCGCAGAAGGGCGTTTTCTGGCCCTGTCCTTCGCTGGAGCATCCTGGCACGCCCCGGCTCTTCGAAGAGCGGTTCAACCATCCCGATGGACGCGCCGTCTTTCACGCAGTCGAGTATCGCCCGCCCGCAGAGGTGCCCGACGAGGCGTATCCGATGTATCTCACGACGGGCAGAGTGGTCTATCATTATCTTTCGGGCAACCAGACACGGCGCCTGGGTTTTCTGTGGGAAGAGGCTCCGGAGCCGTGGGTCGAGGTGCATCAGGCGACGGCAGCTCGCTATGGCATCGAAGGTGCAGACAAGGTGAGGGTCAAGACGCGGCGGGGCGAGGTGATTCTGCGGGCGCTGGTGGTGAACACGATTCGACCCGACACCTTGTTTGTCCCGTATCATTGGGGTGCCCCGGGAGCGGCAAACCTACTGACGATCGCGGCGCTGGACCCGGTGTCCAAGATTCCGGAGTACAAGACCTGCGCCGCCGCGCTGGAAAAGGCTTGAGGGGACAACGTGACGGATACTGAGAGAACACTTTTCCTCAGTCCACAGCATTGCATCGGCTGTCGGGCGTGTGTGGCGGCTTGCCGAGAGTGTGATAGCCACCGGGGCAGGGCGATGGTCTTCGTCGACTTCCTGGATCGAAGGGAGACCACCGCGACACTCCCGACGGTCTGCATGCACTGCCAGGACCCGCCTGCCCCGTGCGCCCAGGTGTGCCCGACGCAGGCCATTTTGATCACTTCGGACGGTGTTGTGCAGGAGGCCAACAAGGAGCGGTGCATCGCCTGCGAGAACTGCCTCCACGCCTGTCCATTCGGCGTGCCGAAGCTCGACCCCGTGGAGCGGCAGCAGTACAAGTGTAACATGTGTTACGACCGCGTGGTGGAGGGGAAGAAGCCGATGTGTGCGACCGTCTGCCCTAGCGGCGCGATATTCTACGGAACCCACGAGGAGCTAGCGGCCAGACAGCGCGGGAAACCGGTGAACGTCCATCAGTTTGGTCGTCAAACTGTGCGGACGAGGGTTTACGTCGTAGCACCGCCTGTGCTGGAGCTGTTATCGGTGGAGCGGCTGCCAGATTACGAAGAGGCCGTCGAAAGAATTGAGAAGAGAGAGGGATAGCGATGGCCAAAAGCACGGCGTCCGAGCGACCATTCCCTTACCATACGATGAATTTCCCGTACCAGCGCACTCTCGACGCGCTGGTGACGAGGCGGGACTATCTGCGACTTCTCGTGCTCACCTCTTTCGGCCTGTTCGTCGGCACGGCCGGAGTGGCGGGCGCGGCGCTGCTGAACGGGCCGACGGCGTACCCGAGGACCCGGGTGGCCGAGGCCGCAGCGTTGCCCGCTGGCAAGGCGCTCAATTTCGTGTACCCTACGGCGGACGACCCGGCCATCCTTGTGCACCTGCCGGACGGACGCTTCCGCGCCTTCAGCCAGACCTGCACGCACCTGGCCTGCCCGGTCTTCTGGAACGCGGCCAGGGGACGCCTGGTCTGTCCCTGCCACGAGGGCATTTTCGACGCCGAGACCGGGCTAGTCGTCGCCGGCCCGCCGCCCAGGCCGTTGCCGAGAATAGCGCTGCAAGCGGAGCAGGGGAGCATCTATGCTGTGGGGGTAACACGATGATGACGAAAGCGCCTGACGACAGACGCGGCGCGGCCGGGAAAGTGGCGGCCGTACACGCCCAGTTGGTGGTCGTTCTGGCGATCGTCGCTCTGCAACTGTGGCTGATCACCGTGGCCTTGAACGAGTTCTTCTTGGGAAACCTTGACTCGGTATGGAGTCTGACCATAGCATCGGGCGTACTGTTTCTAGTGGCCTTGGGGGTGCTCTTTGCACACGGCGAATGAGTCGGTCTCCTTCGGGCAGCTTCTCGCGCTCGTCCTGGCCACGTTGGCCTTCGCGGCTTGTTTTGCCGTCTGGGGGCTTATGTCGCCGCTGGCCCCGTTGTTTCGGGAGTCCCTGCAACTGTCCGCGACCGAGGCCGGTATTCTGGTGGCCGTACCGGTGCTGCTCGGGTCGGTAGCGCGAATTCCGATTGGGATTCTGACGGACCGCTTTGGCGGCAGGATCGTCTTCAGCGCGTTGATGGGCGTGGTGGCGGTGCCGCTGGTCTTCATCGGTCTGGCCACCTCGTACACGTTGTTGCTCTTCTGGGCATTCTGGCTGGGGCTGGCCGGAGCTTCATTCGCGGTGGGCATTCCATACGTGTCACGCTGGTTTGCCCCCGGGCAGCAAGGATTTGCGCTGGGGATATACGGTATGGGCAACATCGGCACCGCCCTGGCCGCCTCAGTCGCACCGCGCGTAGCGGCCTCTACCGGTCTTACCTCGGCGTTCTGGGTCTTCCTGTTTCCGCTCCTGGGAATGGCCGTGCTGTTCTTCGCCCTGGGGAGGGAAGCTCCTGGCGCACTGTTCCGCGTGAGGTCTATGGCGGAAGAGCTACACTTCATTCGGCGTAGACCCCTGTCCTGGGTTCTGAGCCTGTTCTACTTCGTGACGTTCGGTGGCTTCGTGGCCATCTCAATCTACCTGCCGACCTATCTCGTCGACGCCTACGGTCTCGAGAAGACCGACGCCGCGACGCGGGCGGCGGGGTTTGTGGTGATGGCCACCTTGGCTCGGCCTCTCGGGGGCTACCTAGCTGATCGGCGGGGTGGGGACAACGTGCTCACGTGGGCGTTTGTCGTCGTGGCCATTTTGGCTGTGGTCCTGGCATTCCAACCTGGGATGGTCGTCTTGACGGTGGCGTTCCTGGGCATAGCGGCAGTGGTGGGGATAGGCAACGGAGCTGTGTTCAAGCTGGTGGCGCAGTACTTCCCTCAGGAGGCGGGCGTTGTGTCCGGGGTGGTAGGGGCAGCGGGTGGCCTTGGCGGTTTTTTTCCGCCGGTGGTGATGGGGCTCGTGAAAGACATCACTGGAACGTACGCGGTTGGTTTCATGCTGCTGTCGGAGTTTGCGCTGGCCTGTCTGATCATAAACCTGCTGGTGGTACAGGGCAGGGGCTCGGCTTTGACCCCGCCGGGAGCTTAATGTGCGCTAGAAGCTCAATGCGGCCGCTGGCTGCAGACCGTGTCTTGCCATTGCCAGGCTACGCGCTTCCAGTGCCTGAAGAACCGAGTTCGTGATATCGGTTTTGCACGGGTTTCCCAACAGTAGCCTCACTTGGCGCGAGAGCACCCGGTTCTTGAGGCCACGTGAGATTGGTGTGATTGCCAACAATGACCACGAATGGGTTTCGCTTACCCTCGCGCATTTCGCTGAGAAGCTCCGGCCTGTCCATAACTGCCAGTGTGGCTCGCCGAACAAACTCAGATAGGCTCAGTCCAAGGGCCTGTGCGCATAGCCGCACCTTCCGGGCGCCCTCAGCATCGAACCGTATGGACACTACGGCGCCTAACGGCCGTGCCACCAGGTCTTCCACCACTTCCCAATCGTCCGTGCCATCGTGGGCTTGCTTCCTAGATTCTCTTTTTGTCATTTTGACTTTCCTCCGTGATACAGACTTAGCTCACCGGGCTCTGTCTGCCATCCCGTTACAGGGCGCCACACGCCGGGCTCACGGGTAGGCTCCAGGACAATCGTCCAAAACGTGCCACCCGCGTCAGGCCCCACCATCTTGAACTTACCGCGGCGACGCCGCTTGTTCCGGAGCAGCCGATATGGGCCTTCGGTGACCTCGCCGACCCTCTCCGGCGGCACGCCATGTCTTGCCAGTTTCTCTTCGTTTTCTTCGTCCCAGGCAAGAGCATAGATCTCTAAACGATAGGGCCCTCGTCTTGCAAGCGTCCGCCAAGTGTAATACAATAATACTACATAGGCACTACACCGCGCAATGACGCGCCAACAATAGGGCCTCAGATGCTGTTGCTCTTGGTCAAAATGCCACCCTGACATTGCGCATTTAGGGGAGGGAGGCACGGTTGGTAGATAATTATGAGGTTAAGAAGATGACGGTTACGGATAAGACTCGCGTCGAGTGCTTCATGCTTTGCGATGGCGCTGAGGAGTGCAACGGAAAGCTCTTCGTTTTGGGAGGGGGATGGGATCAGTTGCGCGGCAGAGGGTTTCCCCTGACCCATCACCAGCTCGCCATTGCCATCAGGCTGTCAGTGCCGTGGAATGATGCCAACTGCCCCCAGCGCTTTCGAATCGAGTCGCTCGACGAAGATGGAAACGATATTCTTCCGCAGCCCCTCGAAGGCACGTTTAACGTTGGTCGCCCGGCGACTGTGGGAGTAGGCGACGATCTATCCATCGTGCTAGCAATCAACATGGTCAATCTTATATTCCCCAGGCCAGGGGTCTACGTGTTCAGGCTGCTGGTTGAAGGGGAGGAACTCGCCAAGACCAGGCTCCGCGCGAGCACGGTTGGGCAGGTTTACTCAAGCTAAGCGAGCTCTACGGGGGGACAAGGATGATGACCGCTAAGAAAGCCGATACCCTATGGGATTTGAGCGACCTGTATAACGATCCGGCGGATCCGCAAGTCGAGGCCGATATGGCCGAGGCGCGGCAAATGGCCGACGATTTCGCCACGAAGTATCGTGGAAGGGTGGCGAGCCTTAGCGCGGACGAAATGCTCGCCGCGCTAAGAGAACTGGAGCGGATCTACACGCTGGGCCACAAGCCGCCGAGCTTCGCCTCGCTCGCCTTTAGCGTGGAGACTCAGAGCCCAGAGCTTCAGAACCTCGTGTCCCGCACGCGCGTGGAGTGGACGCAGGCACTGAACACGATCGTCTTTTTCGACGTCGAGCTGAAGGCCGCCAAGGACGAGGAGTTCGCACGGTTGCTGAGTGACCCGAAGCTGGCGGACTACTACCACTACCTGAAGCTGTTGCGGGCTTTTGCCCCGCACACGCTCTCGGAGGCGGAGGAAAGGCTTTTCGCGCAGATGCGCCTGACCGGTGCCGCCGCATGGAGCCAGCTTTACACGGAGATCGCCAGCGGCCTGCGCTTTCCCATCGAGATCGGCGGGGAAACCAAAGAGCTCACCGACGCGGAGGTGCGGGCGCTGCGGTCGAGCCCCGATCGTGACGTGCGCCGGCGCGCGGGTGAGGTTCTGCTGGGAACCTACGAGCGCAATAGCCACGTGCTGACATATGTGTTCAATACCCTCTTTCAGGACCACAAGCTCACGATCGGGCTGCGCAAGTACCAGGAGCCGATCGAGCCAACGGCTCAGGAGAGCGAGCTTAGCCCGACCGTTATCGAGACGCTGATGGCCACGACTGAAGCGAACTACGGCATTGCCCAGGACTATTACCGCCTCAAAGCCGAGTCCCTCGGGCTGGCCGGCGATTTTCGCTACTACGACGTTCTGGCGCCATATACAAAGGAGGAGAGCAAGTACGATTTCGGCCAGGCGCAGTCTATGGTGCTTGACGCCTTCGGGCGATTCGACGGCGGCGTTCGCGGGATTGCCGAGAGGTTCTTCGCCGAGCGCTGGATCGACGCTACGCCGCGTCCCGGCAAGCGCGGTGGTGCCTTTTGCGCCGGCTTGCTGCCAGCCTACCACCCTTACGTGATGACGAATTTCACGGGCCGGCTGGAGGACGTGTTTACGGTCGCCCACGAGCTGGGCCACGGCATACACTTTTACCTGGCCAGAAAGCAGAACGTCCTGAACTTCGACCCGACGACGCCTATGTGCGAGATCGCCAGCGTCTTTGGCGAGATCCTCCTGGCGGACTATCTGCGCCAGCGCGACAGCAGTCCCGAGCCGCAGCGGCTGGTGCTGAGCAACATGATCGAGGATGCCGTCGCCACCATCTTCCGCCAGGTGATGTACACCCGCTGGGAGCAGAAGGCCCACGTGCGCCGTGCGGCTGGATTGGTACCGCCGGAGGAGTACGGCTCGCTTTGGATGGAGGAAAACGGCAGGCTGTATGGCGACGCGGTCGACTTCGATGTGCTGGACCGCTGGGGTTGGGTTGCTATTCCCCACTTCGTACACTATCGGTTCTATTGCTTCAGCTACGCCTTCGCGCATCTGGTGACCTTTGCGCTGTACAAGAAATACCGCGAGGATGGACAGGGTTTTGCCCCGCGCTACGTCGAATTGCTGGCGAGCGGGAGCAAGGACCGCCCCGAGGTGCTGCTTGGAGCTATGGGCCTCGATCCCTACGACCCCGGTTTCTGGCAGCGGGGGTTTGATTTTCTGCGGGAGCTCTTGGACGAGTTTCGTTCTGTGATGGACGTCACAACCGGAAAGTGACGGATGCTACATACACGGTGAAGGCAAGATGCTATGATACGCGTTACCGGAAGCCTGCGTCTGACAGACATTGCCTGCCATCACAGCCAGTCAGACGCGGGCTTCTGATTTTTTGGGAGGAGGCTACGATGGCGAACGACAAGGAGCATCAGTGCATGCGTTGTGGCGCCACCAGCGACCAGCGCGTTCTTCTATCAGGTGAGCTGAAGGGAGATATTGTCTGGATCTGCGTCACGTGCCTGCCGTATTTGATTCACGGCGCGTAGCATCAAGGTCTTCATCGGGCGAGCCGGCCCGGTAGGTGACATTGGTGACGACGGTGTCGGGCCTGAAGAAGAGAAGGATGTTCAGCCAAAGCGCGGTCTGGTTGTGAAGGATGAACTCCCAGAAGTGCTTCGGAATGGCCTGGCAAATCACCACTGTGATGGATCGGCGGGGGTCCTGCCTGTGCACCGCGTCGATGTAAGCCAGGAGCGGCGGGACCAGGGCGCGGTAGGGTGACTCAACTATGACGAGCGGCATGCCCGTTCGCCAGTTCTCCCATTTCTCTCTGAACTGCTCTGCCTCCTGGGGGTCATCCGTGATATGGACGGCAGACACGTGGCTTGAAATGGACTTTGCGTAAGTAAGCGCCTGGAGTGCCGCTCGGTCGAGTCTGCTGATTGGCACCACGACGTTAGGCTCGACCGGTGGTGGGATCCGAACCTCCTTGTTCTCCAGGCTGAGCGCTGCCGCAAACTTGCGATAGTGCCGGTTGGTGGCCCACATCATGCCGATGAGAATCGGAATCAGCAGCAAGACCATCCAGGCGCCGAGAGCAAACTTGGTCGCCGCAACCACGATCAAAACCACACCGGTTGCAGACGCGCCTACCGCGTTTACCGCTGACCTCCACCGCCAACCCCGTTCGGTCGACCGGAGGCGAAACCATCGGAGCACCATGCCGGCCTGGCTGAGCGTGAAGGCAAGGAAAACACCAACCGTATATAGCGGTATCAGTCCGGTAACACTGGCGTCGTAGATCACGATGACCAGGCCCGAGATGAGCGCGAGAATCGTGATTCCCGCGGTGTAGGCCAGCCGGTCGCCACGAAACTGGAACTGGCTCGGCAAGTAACGATCCTCGGCAAGGATGACCGCTAGCCTGGGAAAGCCGTTGAAGGCCGTGTTGGCCGCCAGGATCAAAACGAAGGCAGTCGCGAACTGCACGGCATAATAGTACCAGCTTGTATCGACC
This sequence comes from Chloroflexota bacterium, assembly GCA_016210495.1. The sequence goes on along the minus strand of JACQUC010000247.1, from coordinate 2,432 downwards.
AGCAGCCGCGTCAACTGGCTGAGCACCGTCTCTGTTTCGTCTGCACTGGGGACGATGGTCATTTGTCCTGAAATGAAGCTGATCCCAAGGAAGATGGTGGCGAAGAGAGTCCCCATAGCGAGTAGGACGATTTGGGCGTTCCTGACCTCAGGAGGCTTGAACGCGGCCACGCCGTCGGACACCGCCTCGACGCCTGTTAGTGCGACGGATCCTGAGGCAAAGGCGCGTAGGACCAAGAATATCGTAAGGGGTTCGACCATCTGCCTTTCGACGAGTGCCTGGGACGGGTCGGATGTTGGCAAGGTCCCTGTAACAACGCGGAAGATGCCCATAGCAAGTAAGCCGAGGACGGACAGTAAATAGAGGTAGGTTGGCAAGGCGAAGACGGCGCCGGATTCCCGGATGCCACGCAGGTTCATCACGGTCACGATCGCCACCACGACCACGGCGATGAGCACGCGGTACGGGAACAAAGCGGGGAACGCCGATGTCATAGCCGCCACCCCGGCCGAGGTCGAGACGGCAACGGTCAGCATGTAGTCGGTAATAAGTGCAGCGGCCGCAGTTAGTCCGGCCCATGATCCCAGGTTCTCGTGGGCCACGGCGTAGCTGCCCCCTCCCCGAGGGTAGGCGCGGATGACCTGCAAGTAGCTAATGACGACGACCGCCAGCACGAAGACTATGGCGGTCGTGATAGGCATGGTCAGTGCAAGGGCACCGGCGCTCGCCAGGACGAGCACGCGCATAACCTCTTCGGTTGCGTATGCCGAAGAGGACATGTTGTCGGAGGCAAATATTGCCAGGCCCTTGATCTTGTCGGTCCGCTCCTGTATCTCCAGTTCGGTCGGCAGGCGCCTGCCGACCATCGTAAGACGCAGGGACTCGGCTACCCGACCCAGCAGGCCCCTTGGCTGGAGCACTCGCTCCGTAGCTATCAGTCGTCCTGGCGCGCGGCGCTTGAACTCGTGATGGTGGGGACGCACGAGGCGCACGTACCGGGTACCCGGCTTGCTTCCCCGCAGCTCTTCTTTCCATTCGAGCTCCGGGTGCACCGAAGCGTCGGGCTGGCGGTCGGGCTCACCAGGCTGGTCGCCTTGCTGGTCCGCCCGATGCCCCGCACTGCCGTCGGACCGGGGCTCGGAGGCCCCGGCATGTTGTTGTTCCTGGTCATCCGATGATGGCATTGCGCTTGCAAACGTCTCCGCACGACCTGAATGCGCGCAGTATAGCGTATTTAGGCTAACGAGTACAAGGGTTGCGTCCGCGCGAGGTGGTGTAAGCCCCACCCGCCCGAGAGGGTCATCCTGATTGCGCAGGTCACCTCCGGCGTTTCTTCGGAAAGATCGGCGCCACGAGTTCGGCGTTGTTTAGGCGGCCATCGCTCCTTAACTGGGTGGGGGAGTACTTCGTCCCCCGGGCGAATCATTCGCGCTTTCCAAAGAATGGCCACCCCCAGTTGCACTCACCTCGCCATGACCTCGCTCTCTGAGGGTTTGGACGCCACGTAGGTCTTTTAGTGTTCCAAGGATATCTATGCCGGTCAGAGCTTCCACAATGGCTGGCATCTGACTGATGATTTTCGTGACGTCTCCCGTAATCCGACTAGCTCCTGCGCCCGCAGAATCGCCATTGCCACCACTTATGACGACGATACGCTCCGTCTTTGCGAGCGGTTGTGCTACGGCCGCGGCAACATCGGGGAGAGATTCCAGGAGCTGCTGGATCATGGCCGCCTGGCCATATTGCTGCCACGATGCTGCCTTGAGTCTCATGGCCTCTGCCTCGGCAGTTCCTCGGGCCCTTATTGCGTCGGCCTCTGCCTGACCTCGCAGCCTGATGGCCTCGGCCTCAGCCTCGGCCTCGGCAACGATTCGCGCCTTCTCCCCGCTGGCGATGGTCTCCAACCTGAATCGCTCCGCCTCCGCAGGTCTCCTAATTGTTGCCTCCAATTCTTTCTCCCGGCGGGCGATTTCTTGTTCCTGTACTTCGATCTGCTTTTGCCGCTCTACCACCTCGATCTGCATCTCCTCACGCCGGATTTCCTGCCTTGTCTTCGCTTCCTGCAGATGATACGCCAACTCAGCCTCTGCTCGTCTTGCATTGGCTTGCTGGTCAAAGGCGGCTTTCTGAAGCTTGAAATCCCGTTCAGACTCAGCTATTCCGGTATCCGCCTCGAATCTGGCCCCCTGGCCTTCCCGGTCCGCTTGGGCGGACTTAATGCCGGCGTCACGATTGGCCTGGGCCTGACCAATAGCCGCATCCCGCTTTACCTCTGCTGTCCTTCGCATTCCCAAAGCAGCCAAATAGCCTTGGTCGTCATTAATATCCCTAATGGTAAAGCTTACAATCTCCATACCCATATTAGCCATGTCTGCAGAGGCGACCTCTCGAACCTGTCTCGCGAAGGCGTCGCGATCCTGGTATATCTCCTC